>JBGPIK010000006.1:0-49367 GCA_041484845.1 Binatia bacterium
CCATTGTCGAACGCCAGGGACGTGACGTGGTGTTGACCGACGCCGGGCCGGGTACGATCGTGGGTGAATTAGCTGTGCTCTGCGGTATCCCGCGATCGGCTTCGGTACGCGCGAGCGAGAAAGCGGCGGCCCTGCGATGGAGCAGCGCAACTTTTCGCAACCTCCTCCTCCGCGACGCGTTCTTGTCGGAGCGGATATTTCGAGAATCGCTGCGCACCCTCATCGAGAAAGAGCGGTCGCTGATCGATTCACTCACGCGCCCCCAAAGCGGGAGCAACCAAAGCGAATAGGATCACGGAGGCGGAAGAGACGAGCGGGGGAACAAATTATAAATTGATTCTGCTGAAAAACCATCCGTTCATCCTTCGAGAGCCTCAGGACGAACGGAGGAGCACTTGAAATCACTGGAAATTTTCCGTTCATGCTGAGCCTAGTCGAAGCATTCATAGGGTTTTTCAGCGGAATCTAAATTGGGTTCTGACCCCAATGCCCGGCTCCAGCTTCCTAGTTCGCAAGCATCGTTTTGACTCGCTCCGTGACTTCCTTGGGTTGGTCCATAACCTTTTTGATCAGCTCTTCCAATTCCTCGCCGGGAGTGGGATCGACGTCCATCTTAGCCTTCTCGGTTTCTACTAGAAGTTCGGGGTCTTTAAGTGCTTTGGCGTAGCCGTCGCGCAAAATTTTGATACGATCGGGCGGAGTTCCCGGAGTTGCCAGCATCGGCCGGCCCAGCTCGCCGCCGGTCAGCATGACTCGCGCGACACGCCGGCTCACGTCGGAAGCTTTATACTCATCGAACAATTCGTAGATGGTTGGTGTGTCGGGCAGGCGGGCGTCGCGTTTGCCGCCGGTCTGCACGATATGACGGTCGAAATCTTTCTTGTGCCAGCTGTTAAACGGTTCGCGGCCGAAGTGTGCCGAGATGTTATGGGCGCGGCAAACCACTTCGCCTTTTTCGACGGCGAGGTCGATCTCCGAGCCGCCCTGATAACCGAGCACCGTATTGAACTTCGCGCCAATAGCATCCTCCAATAATTTTGCCAGCAAATAGTCGGTGCTGACCGTGCCGGACGAGCCGCATTTCGGCGGCTCTTTGGCTCTAACGATGTCTCTGATCGATTTATAGGGCGCATCGTTGCGCATATACAGAAGCACGGTTTCGCTCGCCGGAGAGCCGATCCAGCCGAACTTGCGAACATCGAACTGCACTTCTTTGCGCCCGACCAGCTGATCCATGTAGATGTTGTACTGCACCATTCCCAGCGTGAGCCCGTCCGGCTTCGCCACGTTATAGACATGATTTGCCGCGACCAAAGAGCCGGCTCCCGGCATATTCTGTGCGATGATTTGAGGATTGCCGGAAATATACTTAGGCATGTATTTGGCGAAAATGCGCGCCCAACGGTCGTAGAATCCTCCCGGAGTCGAACCGACGACCAGGCGAATGGTCTTGGCTTTGTAAAAAGTCTCCTGCGCTGAAAGGCCAACAACAAATCCGAAATGGCAGAGGCAAGCGAAAAGAACGAACAGCGGAGCAACGGTGCGTTTTTTCATAATCCCCTCCAAGGAAGATTTTGTGCCGGCAGATCCGATGAGATTCATTTTGCGCGAAACTCCTTCACGGCGTCTTCGTTGATTTCCAGGCCCAGTCCCGGCTTCTCCGGCAAAGTCACCCAGCCGTCGACCGACCCCGGCAAGTCCTTGTAGACGATATTCGCCGTCAGCCAGTTATTCACGTGAATTTCGGCGCGCCAACCGTTCGGCACCGCCGCATGCAGGTGAATATCGAAATGATCGCCGTTGCCCACCGGAAGATTGAAGGCGTGAGCCAGGCCCGCCGCTTTCATGCCCATGGTAAATCCACCCACCGATAGGACGTGGATATTCAAGAAGTCGACAGCATTCTGCTTGACCAGGTCCGCCAGCTTCGAAAAATTTTCCCACTGCCCCGCCGCGATGGGTATGCTCGTCTGTTTGCGCAGCTCAGCCAGAAGATGAGGATCATTGTGCACAATGGGTTCTTCAAACCACATCAGGTTATAGGGCTCGAAGCGCTTGCACCATCGGAGCGCGGCATCGAACTTCATCAGGCAATTGGCATCGACCATCAACTCGACCCCGTCACCGACCGCTTCGCGCACTGCTTTGACGCGCGACTCGTCTTCCGCGGGGTTATCTTCGCGATGTTCGCCGCTCGCTCCGGAAGGATCCATCTCGCCGCGAATATTAGAACGGCCCACCTGAATTTTGAGCCGCGTCTGTCCGTTGCTGACCCAATACTTCGCGGCGGCCGCGAGTTCGTCCCGGCCATAGGCGCGTAGCCCAAAGGTAATATAGGCCGGAATAGATTTCTGGGCGCCGCCGAGGAGGCGCCACACCGGAGCGTTGTAGAACTTGCCTTTGAGGTCCCACAGCGCGACGTCGATGGCGCTCACGGCGAAATTCCACACGCCGGCGTGGGCTCGGGTGTTATATTTCCAGAGCATTTGATGCATCAACCGTTCGTTTTCCAATGGGTCTTTGCCCTGTAAAAACGGCGCGAGATCCTGCTGGATGAACGCAGCCGTGGCCGAGTGCATGAAACCGCCCAATTGAGAAACTCCGACCCTGCCATCGTCGGTTTTGACTTTCAGCAACCGCACGGCCGTGCGCACCGGCTGTTTGAACAATGGCGGCGTGACCGGGATATTTTGCAGTTCAAGAATCTCGATGGCGGCGATCTTCAACGCAGTTCTCCTTTGTGAATTTTTGCCTCTATCTTGCTCGAATTGAATTCGTCGCTAATCGCTAAATAGGGGAGCAGCACCATAGCCCGATCGACGGCGATCAGCGCGGCTATATTAGTCTGGATGATTCACCATCGGCAAGCGTAAAAAGTCGCAGGACCACGGCCAAGGATCTTTGCTGCATCATGAGCAAGATGATTCCGACCCCGCGTAGCGCGTCACCGTGATCCGTAGTTTGTCCAAGACTTCGTTCGTCGAATCCGGCGGCAGTTGGTAGATGAACTGAACTTTCCGAACGCGCCAAAGGAGGTTTTCACTTAATCGGCAAGAGCAACCCTGCCGAGCCGTCAGCAGGTCTATCGCCCGGCGGGCGAACGAAGAGTGGAGAAATGGGGTCGGAGAGCTATTTTGTGCATGGCATTAAATGAAACAGTGCTGTGAGTCATGTAGGATGGGTTGAGCCCTTCGACGTCTCTCAGGGTAGACTCCGCGATGCCCATCGCTTTTGAAACGGTGGGTTCGTCGCTATGCTCCTGAACCCACCCTACGAGCTCTATTTAGGACGTGTGTGTGTTAGTCGATCTGACGGGGTATGCGACGTATGCTAAGAGCTAAAAGCGGACCCTTTTACCCACACACGGAATTGAAAGAGGACGATCCTCTATCGTCAGCCATCCTGTTAGCCAAAGGAGGAAAAGCAGACGGCAGACTCGAAGTGAGAGAGGTCTTCGGGATGGGTGGACTTAAAAGCGAGTCTCGTCGTGCTCAGCGCGTGCGAGACGGGACTTGAAAAACTTTCTAGCGGCGATGAACTCGTCGGACTCACTCGCGCATTCATTTACTCTGGAACGCCGTCTGTTGTAGCGAGTCTGTGGAACGTCGAAGACAGCAGCACGGTGCGGTTGATGGCGAGCTTTTACAAAAATCTCGAGACAATGACTAAGGTGGAAGCGCTCCGGCAGGCGCAGCTTCAATTGATCCGGGGAGACGAAAGCAGCGTCATTGTCGCGAGCAGAGGTATCGGCGGCGTTGGAAGGTTAGGCGAAACTCCGATCTCTCAGCTCCCCGATCCGAGCTCCGAGTTCCCTGCTCCTATCGCCGTCACGTCCTCTCATCCTTACTTCTGGGCGCCGTTTATTCTGGTGGGAGATGGGAAGTGAATGGCCCGGTACTACTTGAGAACCTCTTGGTGAATCTCTTTAAACGATTCGAATTCTGGATCTTTGTGTACTAGAGTTGCGCCGTAAACGATTGCGGTTGCGCCGATCCAGCTGTCCGCCACGGAGATCCTGCCGTGAGCCTTGATGCGAGAGGCCCTTTCCAAAATTTCGGGTTCGCAAGTAATCCAGTTGATTGCAAATGAATCAATCAAGCGCAGAGCTTCGCGGGCGGATTCTTGTCCTTCGTCTCGCCCAATGCAGTATAGAAGCTCCATCCTGGTCATAAAGGAGACCAAAAGCCGGCACTGGTTCCGTTTGGCCTGTGCAAGCAGAGCTTCGACCCGGTCTGCGCCAGATTCGTCGCCACGCAACGAAAGAAGAGCAGAAGTGTCCAGAACGAAGGTGTTTTTAGGGGGCATCCTCTCGTTGCCGGTCTCGCCGCCTGTCTTTCAACAGCCGGTTTACCAGTCCCTTGTTTCCGGAGCCGCGAAAGGCTTTTATCGGCTCCGAAGGTATGGGTATGACCCTAGCGGTGGCGCCTTCCACCACCCACTCCAGCGTCGTATCGGGACCGATGCGAAGCTGTTTTCGAATTTTTGACGGAACCGAGACCTGCCCGCGTTTAGAGACTTTCGTACGCATAGTTTTAAAATTACAAGACAACACCTCAGATTACAAGACATGGCGACCAACGACTTGCGCTAAGACCTTCTGAATAGTAACCTCACCGGACTATCGGTCAAAAACAGCACGATCCTTGATTTGACCTCAAGAAATCGGGAAACTCTATCGGTCATCCATGATTATTCAAGACAAAGTAAAGGCGACGATTGAGCGATACGAGCTTCTCTCTTGTTCAGACCAGGTCTTGGTCGCCGTCTCCGGCGGACCGGACTCGGTGGCGTTGCTCGACGTTCTCTATTATTTGCGCGCGGAGTTGGGGCTGCATCTGGAAGTTGCGCATCTGCAACACGGGATCCGTGGCGAGGAGGCACGAGAAGACGCGCGTTTTGTCGCTGCACTCGCGGAGAGTTTGAACCTTCCTTTTCATCTCAAAGAGGTGAACATTCCCGAAATAAAAAAGGTCGCCGGCAAAGGCAATTTGGAGGCGCTGGCGCGCGATGAGCGCTATCGCTTTTTTAGGGCGGTTGCGCAGAAGTGCGGTCTTAATAAGATCACAACGGCGCACACGCTGGACGATCAAGCCGAAACCGTGGTGATGTGGTTTCTGCGCGGTTGCGGGACGAAGGGGTTGGCCGGGATGTCACCGCTGCATCATCTTGCTTGCCAAAACGGCGATTCGGGTCTAGCTCCGACGCTGGTTCGTCCCTTGCTCGGGATCTCAAAAGTGGAGATTCTCGACTACCTGCGGGAACGGCAACTCGCTTACCGAACGGATAAAACCAACGAGGACGCCGCGCTTCTGCGCAATTGGATTCGCTTGCGATTACTGCCACAAATTGCCGAGAGAATTGACGCTCGTTGGCCGGAAAGGTTGGCCCGTCAAGCGGCTTTGCTTCGCGATGAGGATGTTTTCATGGATCGGCTCGCCCAGATAGAACTCGAGAAACTTCGCGCGCCCACGGGGCTAGATCGAAAATTGCTCATTGCACAAGAGCCGGCCCTGCAACGGCGCATCGCACGATTGTGGATCGCGGAAACTCGTGGTCATTTGCGCGGCCTCGATTACGCTCATGTCGAGGCGTTGCTAAATCTTGTCGCCCACGGAGCGCCGCAAGCCCGCCTGTCAATGCCCGGCGGGTGGGAGTTGGTTAACGCATATAAAACCGTTAAACTGAAAACGCGCTCTCGGAAGCCAAAAGGGCTCTGCTACAGTTACCGATTTGAGACGTCTATGGTATTGAACATCCCGGAGGCCGGTGTGACGCTCGAGAGCAAACGAATATCGGCTCCGCCTGCTCCTCGACCCGACGCTCCGGCGAGTTTAATGGAAGGACTTTTTGATGCCGCTTTGCTGCCGGGTCATTTAACGGTTCGAAACTTTCGTTCCGGAGATCGTTTTCAACCATTGGGAATGGTTGGACACAAGAAAGTCAAGGATCTTTTTATCGAAAAAAAGGTGCCGTTGTCGGTTCGATCCGTTTTGCCGCTCTTATCGATGGGAGACCAAATCCTTTGGATTCCCGCCTATGCGCGAAGCGAGACCGCCAAAATCGGCCCGCAAACAAAAGAATTTTTATATGTAAAGGCCGTTCCTCTGGAACGTTAAGTCGCGCGTCCGCTTATATTGATCTAAGTGGGTGTGTGTGTTAAGCTTTTCAAGCTTTCCAACTAAGGGAGGATTTGGTTGAGTCAATCATCAAAACATATTGCCCTCTGGCTCGTTTTAGCTCTGGTTTTCTTAGTCATTTTCAGCGTTTTCAGCAAGCAACACGGTCGCGAACCGGAAATCGTGTTCAGCGAATTCATGGGTTCGGTGGAGCGCGGTGAAGTTCAAGAGGTTTTGATCCAGGGACACGGCATCCAGGGCAAGTATAAGAGCGGAGAGCGATTCAGAACTTTTGCGCCTAATGATCCTGATCTGGTGAAATCATTGCGCGATAAGCATGTGAAAATCGCCGCGAAGCCCGAGGATGATTCGCCGTGGTACATGGTGCTTTTGCTCAATTGGTTTCCCATGTTGCTGCTCATCGGGGTGTGGATTTTCTTTATGCGCCAGATGCAAGTCGGCGGCGGCAAGGCGATGTCATTCGGGAAAAGCCGAGCCAAGCTTCTCACTGAAAATCAGCACCGGGTAACGTTTAGCGACGTTGCCGGCGTGGACGAAGCCAAGGACGACCTCCAAGAGATCATTGCTTTTCTTAAAGATCCGAAGAAATTCACAAAGCTCGGCGGCCGAATTCCCAAGGGTTGTCTGCTCGTCGGCCCCCCAGGTACCGGCAAAACGCTGTTGGCCCGCGCGATAGCCGGCGAGGCCGGGGTGCCGTTTTTCAGCATCAGCGGTTCCGACTTCGTCGAAATGTTCGTCGGCGTCGGCGCTTCTCGGGTTCGCGACCTCTTTGTTCAGGGCAAGAAAAATGCGCCCTGTATCATATTCATCGATGAAATCGATGCCGTGGGGCGTCATCGTGGAGCCGGCCTCGGCGGCGGTCATGATGAGCGGGAACAGACGTTAAACCAGCTATTGGTCGAAATGGATGGCTTCGAGGCCAATGAAGGAGTTATCCTGATTGCGGCCACGAACCGCCCCGATGTTTTGGACCCTGCGCTGCTCCGTCCGGGGCGCTTTGACCGGCGTGTGGTCGTACCGCGCCCCGATATCAAGGGCCGCGAGGGTATTTTGCAGGTCCACACGCGCAAAGTACCGCTGTCAACGGACGTTGATGTTGCTTTGCTCGCGCGCGCCACGCCGGGTTTTGCCGGCGCAGACCTGGAAAATCTTGTGAACGAAGCGGCGTTGCTCGCCGCTCGCTATAACAAGGAAAAAGTCGACATGATCGATTTCGAGCTGGCGAAGGACAAGGTCATGATGGGCGCCGAGCGGCGCAGCATGATCATCAGCGACGAAGAAAAGCGCAACACGGCCTTCCACGAGGCTGGTCATGCCTTGGTTGCGAAACTGCTGCCCGGCACAGACCCGATCCATAAGGTGACGATCATTCCCCGCGGTATGGCGCTGGGACTGACCCAACAGCTTCCTATAGATGAGAAGCATACCTATCCGAGGGAATATCTCCTGAACAATCTGGTGATTCTGTTTGGTGGTCGCGTTGCGGAGGAGCTCGTGCTCAATCATATGACCACCGGTGCCGGCAATGATATTGAAAAGGCCACGGAGCTTGCGCACCGAATGGTTTGCGAATGGGGTATGAGTGAAAAACTGGGTCCCATGACATTCGGCAAGAAAGAAGAAGAGATCTTTTTGGGACGGGATTTTACTCAAACCGCTGATTATTCGGAGAACACAGCCATTGAGATCGACGCTGAGGTAAGAAGAATCATCCAAGAGAGTTATAACAGGGCCAAGAGCCTGCTTGAGGCAAATCTCCGGTTGTTGCACAAAGTCGCGGAGACGTTGCTTGAAAAAGAGGTATTGGATGGGTCGGAGATTGACGCTATCGTTAGAGATTTCAGCGGCAACGGCAGCGATCCGTTAGCATCTCCAAGTGCCGTTGCCGTTGCTTAGTCGCTCCCACGGGCTTCACCAGCCTTTCTTATTCCTACGATCCAAAGGAAGAGCATTGCTCGGGTTTAGGCCAAGGCCATGAATCCGATCCGAGCGTTGGCGCCTCTCGCTATCGACGATCGGCGCCAACTGGATTATCATCGGGTTTCATTGGGGTGTCGTTGGTTTCGAAAGGTGGAATCTACCATGTCACCGGCCGGTTCTGATAACTCGGGACAGTCGACCGAGAACTATGGTTCAATAATTCCTACGCCGCACGGCGCGGTCCAACTGCAACGCCGTACCGCGGTTATGGGTATCCTGAACGTAACTCCCGATTCCTTTTACGACGGTGGTCGCCGTGGGAACGCGGACAAAGCCGTGTCTGATGCCTTCGCCATGGTTGAAGACGGGGCGGATATTATCGACATCGGCGGCGAATCGACGCGGCCGGGGGCGAGCCCCGTCTCTTTGGATGATGAATTGGCAAGAGTGCTGCCGATCATTCGAGGTCTTCGTCGCGTTACGAATCTGCCCATTTCCATAGATACTTACAAGGCTCAAGTCGCGAAGGCTGCGTTGGACGAGGGCGCGGACATCGTTAATGACATCAGCGCCCTCAGCTTCGATCCCGATATGGTCAACCTCGTGGCAGCGCAAAACGTTCCTGTCGTCCTCATGCACATGAAGGGCGCGCCGCGCACCATGCAGCTCGAAGCGCACTATCGCGATGTCGTGGCCGAAGTGCGCGACTTCCTCGCGAGGCGGGTGAGCTTTGCCGCAGAGAGAGGAGTCAAACGCGAAAAAATTATCATCGATCCGGGAATCGGGTTCGGCAAAACGCTCGAGCATAATTTGGCGCTGCTTAGAGGGCTACCCGTGCTCGCGAGCCTCGGGCAGCCGCTGCTCTTCGGTGCCTCGCGCAAAGCCTTTATTGGCAAAATTCTGAATACTATTCCGGACGAGCGACTGGAGGGCAGTCTCGCTGCCGCGGTCGCTGCAGTCCTTGCCGGTGCTCACATGATTCGCGCCCACGATGTGAAAGAAACGTGCAGGGCCGTTCGTGTAGCCGACGCTATTCGGTTCGGAGTTGCGCCGTAACTAGGGCTCGAACATGTGGGAATTGATCGGTCAATTTCGCTGGCAGGATGGTGTCGATATCGGCATCATCACGTTTCTGGTTTACCGGCTGTTGCAAATACTGCGTGGCAGCCGGGCCATGCAGATGATTCTCGGCCTGGCGGTCATTCTTGTGGCCTATGTCGCGTCTCGAGTCTTGGGACTCTTTACGTTGAACTGGATTCTCGACAACTTTCTCGGGTCGATCATTCTTGTCATTATCGTCATTTTTCAAAGCGATATCCGACGCGCGCTCACGCAGGTGGGCACGGCTCCTCTATTCGCCACCACCGAGCGCATGATCCAAAGGCGCGAGGATATTATCGAAGAAGTTACACAAGCGGCGGTCAATCTGGCGGCGAAGCGAGTCGGCGGACTGATTGTGGTGGAACGCGAAGTGGGTTTGAATGAATACATGGAAATCGGCACGCGCCTTGACGCTCGGGTCAGCCGTGAATTGATGGAAAGCGTTTTTCAACCCCACTCTCCCATTCACGACGGCGCTCTGGTTGTTCAAAAGGGCCGAGTGACGGCGGTCCGCTGTCTTTTGCCGCTCAGCACGAATCCGAATCTAAGAAAAACTTGGGGCACGCGCCATCGAGCGGCCATCGGTCTCACCGAAGAGACGGACGCTATCGCGATTGTCGTCTCGGAGCAGGAAGGAACGGCGGCTCTTGTTGTGGGCGGTCATGTGACCGAAAATATGGACGGTGCGACTTTGCGTACAGCGCTGCGACGATTGATCAAATCATGAAGCATCTGTGGGAACAGATCGCCTTGTTATCGCGCAGCAACATTGGTCTCAAGGCGCTTGCTTTAATCATCGCACTAGGACTGTGGTTGGCCGGCCATCGCGACATCGAGCGCGCCATCGAAGTGCCGGTAGAGATCCGTAACGTTCCCTCGGATTTGATGGTGATCGACAATCGCGTGGACTATGTTGTTTTGCGTTTAATGGGTCCGCGAACATTGGTTTCTACTCTTGATTCCGACGAGCTAAAGCTTTCAATGGACCTTAAAGGCGCGCGGTCCGGTTCAGCCAGTTATCCGCTGGGCCCGCATTCATTCAATATTCCGCGCGGCGTCACCGTCGCGCGGATTACACCGCCCGTGATTCACTTACGGTTGGAACCGGTGATGAAACGCATCCTGCCGGTGAGCGTGCGGGTTTCGAGCAAGCCTCCGGCCGGTTACAAAATTTCGCAAACCACGGTCGAACCCGATACCGTTTCGGTGGAGGGACCGGCGGATGATGTCAAGCGTCTGGTCTCGGTGGAAACCATTCCTATCGATGTGGAAGAGACGGGGGGCGTGCTGAAGCGCAAGGTGCGGCTCTCGGCCGATGGCAAGCCTTTTTCATTTTCTCCCGATCAAGTGGAGGTGTCCATCACCGTTGACGAAGAAGAAAGCACCAGAGAGTTTGACCGCGTCGACGTACAGGCAAAGGCATTTGAAGGCGTGTATACGGTCAGTCCACGAGCGGTTTATTTGCGCTTATCAGGTCCCAGGCCAGTGCTTGACAAGCTCGCGCTCGGCCCCGATCAGGTTTATTTGAATCTAAAAGGGCTAGGCGTAGGAGAGCACGCAGTGCTATTGAGCCTGAGCCTTCCTCCGAAGGTTAAAGTTGTCGAGCAAAAGCCGCAGCGTTTCCGAGTTCGCGTTACCAAAACGGGAGCCTAATTCCCGGTAGGAGTTCATCATCATGAGTGAAGTGCAGGCGAACAAGAAAAAGCATGAACGTCACCTTTTTGGCACAGACGGCGTAAGAGGCATAGCGAACCAAGAGCCGATGACTTCGGAAATGGCGATGAAGCTTGGACGCGCCATTGCTAAGGTGCTGCACGATCCGATCGCCCATTCCAGTGAAAATTCCAGCCGCGGCCGGCCGCCCTCGCTCGCTAAAGGGGGCGGCAAAGATAGTAAACATCAGTACAAAATCTTGATCGGTAAAGATACGCGCCTTTCGGGGTATATGTTAGAGACAGCGCTGGCTTCAGGCATTTGTTCCATGGGCGCGGACGTTCAACTGGTAGGGCCCTTGCCGACCCCGGGAGTGGCTTTTCTAACGCGCAGCATGCGGGCCGATGCGGGTGTTGTCATCTCGGCGTCGCACAATCCGTTTCAAGACAACGGCATCAAGTTTTTCTCCTGGGATGGATTCAAGCTGCCCGACGAAGTCGAGGCGCGGATGGAGGAAATGATTTTTAACGGCGAGACGGAACAAGACCGCCCCACCGCCGGCAAAATCGGCAAGGCCTTCCGCATCGATGACGCGATGGGACGATATATTGTTTTTCTCAAGAATTGTTTCCCACGCCACCTTACTTTGGAAGGTTTGCGCATCGTCGTCGATTGCGGTCATGGCGCCGCCTACCGTGTGGTGCCGGAAATGTTGGCGGAACTAGGCGCGGAGGTCATTCCCATCGGCGTCCAGCCGGACGGCGAGAACATTAACCGGCGCTGCGGCGCGCTCCATCCGGAAACCGCGCGCGACGTGTTGCTGCACGAGCATGCTGACATCGCCGTATCTCTGGATGGCGATGCCGACCGGGCCATTTTTATCGACGAGAAAGGCGAGATTCTGGACGGCGATCATATTCTTGCCCTGTGCGCCAAAGACATGCAGGAAAAAGGAATTCTCAAGGGCCAGTCCGTGGTTGCCACAGTGATGAGTAATCTCGGCTTGGAACTCGCGCTCAAGCCGCTTGGCATAAAGGTGCTGCGGACGGAAGTGGGAGATCGCTATGTCGTCGAGCGCATGCTGAGCGATGGTTACAACCTGGGCGGCGAGCAGTCGGGCCACATTCTTTTCCTCGATCACAATACCACCGGCGACGGGTCCATTACTTGTCTTCAGGTCTTGGCCTTGATGGTGGAGAAGGGCAAGCGGCTGAGCGAACTCAAGCGTGTGATGAATCGCTTGCCTCAGATTCTGGTGAATGTTCGAGTCAGCGAGAAAAGGGATTTTAAGCGTATGCCCCAGGTGAGCCGCAAAATCGCCGCTGTGGAGCAGGAGTTGAGCGGACGTGGCAGGGCCCTGATTCGTTACTCCGGCACAGAAATGCTTGCGCGGGTCATGCTGGAAGGAGAAGATCAGGAAAAAATCGGCCGTATGGCGCGAGCGATTGCCGAGGAGATCCGCGCGGAAATTGGAGTGAAGGAATGATCCGCCTCGGTGTCAATGTCGATCATGTAGCCACGCTGCGCCAGACGCGCCGGGTCGATGTCCCCGATCCCGTGGACGCGGCACTGCTGGCGGAGCGTGCCGGCGCCGACGGGATTACGGTTCACTTGCGGGAAGATCGCCGGCATATTCAAGAACGCGATGTCGAGCTTCTGCGCGAGCGGATCGCGACCAAGCTCAATCTCGAAATGGCGGTGACCCCGGCCATGGTGGTGTTCGCCCAACAAGCGCGCCCGGATGACGCTTGCTTCGTGCCGGAAAAGCGCGAAGAACTGACCACCGAAGGCGGGCTCGACGTCGTCAGCCAGCAGGCCAGAATTAAAGACGCCGTGACCGCGCTCCAAGAACGCGGTATTAACGTAAGCTTGTTCATCGATCCAGAAAAAAGGCAGATCGAAGCGGCTAAGATGGTTGGCGCCCATGCCATTGAGATTCACACCGGAACCTACTGCAACGCTTCCGGTAGCGCCCGCGAAAAGGAGCGAGGTGCGGTGACGACGGCCGCTACACTAGCCCAAAACCTCGGCCTGGAGGTCCACGGTGGACATGGACTCAATTACGAAAATGTGATTCCCATTGCCGGTATTGCCGAGATGGTTGAGCTAAATATCGGTCACAGTATTATCGCGCGCGCCGTGATTGTCGGCATCGAGCAGGCGGTGCGCGAAATGAAAGAGCTGCTTAAGAAAGCAAGGCCATAAGACGTTCAATACGTTCAAAGCGTTCCAATCGTTCCAATGGAACGGCCTTGAACTGTTGAACGATTGAACTTTGAACAATTTCTTCAATGATTGTCGTCACCGCGCAAGAAATGCGAGAGCTCGACCGTTTGACGATCGAGAAGTACGGCGTGCCGAGTCTCACGCTCATGGAGCGCGCCGGCGCGGCCATCGCACAAGCCATCTTGGAACGTTTTGCTCGTCCGGCAAAGAAGGGAGCCCTGATTGTCGCGGGAAAAGGCAACAACGGCGGCGATGGTTTCGTCGTGGCGCGGTTGTTGAAAAAGAAGGGTATCCCTTGCGCCGTAGCGCTGCTGGCGCGCAAAAATGAATTGTCGCCTGACGCCGCCCACAATCTTCACGCGTTCCTAAAACTCAAAGGGAAGGTCGTCGAAGTTCCCGCGGAGGGGCTGGAATTGTTGAGCCGGCAAATGAGCGGCAAGGGCCTGCTCGTGGACGCGATTTTAGGCACGGGTATGAAAAACGACGTGCGCGGCTTTTATGCCGAGGCGATCACCTTGATGAACGCGTCGGGTTTGCCCGTGGTTGCGGTGGATATACCTTCAGGGCTTCACACCGACACGGGAATGCCATTGGGTGTCGCGGTACAGGCGGAAACAACGGTTTCGCTGGGCTATCCTAAGCTCGGTCAAGTCATTTATCCGGGGTTGAATTATGTGGGAGATCTGGCAGTGGCGGATATCGGCATTGATTCAAACGCGGTCCGGGAAGTTGATCCGCAGACGGAGATCCTCGACCGGCATGAAATCAAATGGCTGGTTCCGATCCGCGAGCCCGACACACACAAGGGAACTTACGGCCATCTGCTGGTGATGGCCGGTTCCCGGGGCAAAACCGGCGCAGCGATCTTGGCCTGTCGCGCGGCCATGCGCATGGGCTCGGGGCTGGTGACACTGGCCGCGCCGCGCGCTTTGAACACTATTTTTGCCAGCGCGCTTGTCGAGGTCATGACCGAGCCTTTGGGCGATAACGCTGCTGAGGAAATAGAGCCGCTGGGCGATGAGGAGTGGCATCGTTTGCTCGACCGCAAGGACGCCTTGCTTTTTGGTCCGGGCATAGGGGTTAGCGAATCCTCACAAACCGCGCTCCGGTGGTTGCTGAAGAATCTGACGATCCCATGGGTGATCGACGCCGATGGGCTCAATAACCTGGCGCTTGAGATGAATCGCTTGCGTCATGCCAAGACGCCGCCGATTTTAACCCCGCATCCGGGAGAGATGGCGCGTTTGATCGGCAAGGATAGCGCGGCGGTGAATCAAGACCGGATCGGGGTTGCCCGCTCTTTTGCGCTAGAAAACCGTTGCCATATTGTTCTCAAAGGGGCGCGCACGGTGATCGCCACGGCTAACGGAAAGATATTCATTAACCCTACAGGCAATCCCGGAATGGCGAGCGGCGGTATGGGCGACGTGCTCGCGGGAATGCTCGCGGCGCTGTTGGGCCAGGGCTTCTCGCCGGAAGACGCGATGAAGCTCGGCGTCTATCTCCACGGATTTGTCGGCGACAGGGTAAGCGCTGAAAAAGGCGAAATAGGTCTCATTGCCTCGGATATTATCGCGGACTTACCGTCCGGCATGCGCGCTTTATTGACGATTGCCGAATAGTCTCGAAATCTCCACAAAAATATATTACTTGTGCGTATGAGGCCTTTTCGCTGATGGGTGCGTGGAGTGTGGTGAGCAGGTCGGCGCGACAGACTCGAGCCTGGGGGGAGCGGCTCGGGAAGCTGCTCGAGGGCGGCGAAATCGTCGGTTTGATCGGTGAATTGGGGGCTGGCAAAACCTGCTTCGTGCGCGGTGTGGCGGAGGGGCTCGATGTGGGTCAGGAGGCGTGGATTCGTAGCCCAACCTTCACGCTCATCAACGAATACCTGGGTCGCTTGCCGGTTTTTCATATCGACCTTTACCGTGTCGGAAGCCGGAATGAGCTGGAGGGGCTTAACCTTCGCGAATATCTCTATTCCGACGGTGTAAGCCTGATCGAATGGTTCGAGCACTTGCCAGGGGATGAAGTGGATGAATATCTCGAATTGACAATCGGGAATGTTGAAAACAACAAACGGGAACTTAAGTTTACCGCTCACGGTGAGCGGTACGAAAGGATCGTGGAGGATCTAAGAAGACACGAGTTCAAGGGTTCAAAAGTTCAAGGGTTCAAGCGTTGATCCAAAGGCACTCTCCCGTATCTACCTTGAACCATTGAACCTTAAACCTTGAACAAGGTTCTTAAATGGCGTTGTTGGTCCAGAAATATGGCGGCACCTCCGTCGGCACGGTCGAGCGTATTAAACACGTTGCTGAAAAGGTGCGTTCCGCGAAGCGCGCCGGTAAGGATGTCGTGGTTGTGGTCTCGGCCATGGCCGGCGAGACCAATCGTCTCGTTGCCCTCGCGCATGAAATCTCGGAATTTCCCGACGAGCGCGAAAAAGACGTTTTGCTTGCTTCCGGTGAGCAAGTTGCGGTTGCATTGCTAAGCCTTGCACTCAAAGAATTGGGCCAGCCCGCCCGATCTTTTCTTGGACACCAGGTCAGAATTGAAACCGACAGCGCTTACGGCAAGGCACGCATCCGCAACATCGATTCAACCAGGATCGTAGAGTCGTTGAAGAACGGTGAAGTGGTGGTCGTCGCCGGTTTTCAAGGCGTAGACGAGGAAGAGAATATTACCACTCTGGGGCGCGGTGGGTCTGACACCAGCGCGGTGGCCTTGGCGGCCTTTCTCGGCGCGGATGCCTGCGAGATCTACACCGATGTCGAAGGGGTTTTCACCGCCGATCCGGGCATATGCGCCGATGCAAAAAAACTGGCGCGCGTTGCCTACGATGAAATGATCGAGCTTGCCAGCACCGGGGCCAAGGTTCTGGAGATCCGCTCGGTCGAATTTGCCAAGAAGTTTTCGGTTCCGGTCCATGTGCGCTCGGCTTTTGTCGATGTCGAGGGGACCTGGTTGGTCAAGGAGGATGAGACGATGAACGATGTGCTGGTGTCCGGCGTGGCCTGCGACAAGAACGAGGCCAAGATTACCCTGTTACGCGTTCCGGACCGCCCAGGACTGGCGGCGCAGATTTTCGGCCCCATTGCCGCGGCTCACATCGTCGTCGATATGATCATACAGAATGCTAGCGAAGACGGCACCACCGATTTGACCTTTACCGTTTCCAAAGCCGATCACAAAAAGGCGCGGGCGATCATGGAAAAGACGCTGCCGGAAGTACGCGCCCAGGGGGTAAAGATCGATACGGACATCGCCAAAATTTCGGTGGTGGGAGTGGGTATGCGCACCCATGCGGGCGTGGCCGCCAAGATGTTTGAAATTCTCGCCCGCGAAGGCATTAACATCGAAATGATATCGACTTCCGAAATTAAAATTTCCGTTGTTATCGACGCGAAGTACACGGAGTTGGCGGTTCGCGTATTGCACGATGCGTTCATCGGGAAGCAGGGAAATCCATGAAAGACGTATTGATCTACGACACGACACTCAGAGACGGCTGCCAGGCCGAGGATATTTCCTTTACGCTGGAGGATAAGCTCCGCATTGCGGAAAAGTTGGATGAATTAGGCGCTGATTACATCGAGGGCGGATACCCCGGATCGAACCCGCGCGATGCGGATTTTTTTAAGCAAATAAAAAAGCTCAAGCTTAAGAACACGAAGATTGCCTCGTTTGGAACCACACGCAAGCCGGGCGCCAAACCCTCGCAGGATCTGAACCTCAAACTTCTGCTGGCCGCGGACACTTCCGTGGTCACCCTGGTGGGCAAGACCTGGGACCTGCACGTGCGTGACGATCTGCGCATCAGCAAAAAGGCCAATGTGGAGCTGATTGCGGATTCACTGGCTTACATGAAACGGCGCGTCGATGAGGTGATCTTCGATGCCGAACATTTCTTCGACGGTTTCCGTTCAAACCCCGAGCACGCGTTGGAGTGCTTGCAGGCGGCGGAGCAGGCCGGCGCGGATTGGATCGTGCTGTGCGATACCAATGGCGGGCGGCTACCGGGTGAAATTCGCGAGGCGATGGGGCGCGTGCGCGAGACGGTCAGGACGCCCCTGGGCATTCACTGCCACAACGACGGAGAGCTGGCCGTGGCGAATACGCTGGCGGCCGTGGAGATGGGCGCGCGTCAAGTGCAGGGGACGATTAACGGATTCGGCGAGCGCTGCGGCAACCTTAATTTGTGCTCGATCATTCCCAATTTGCAGTTAAAGCTGGGTAAGAATTGCATTAAACCGGCGCAACTAAAAAAATTGCGTGAGGTTTCACATTTCTTCTACGAGCTCGCCAACATCAGTCCCAACAAGCGTCAGCCGTACGTCGGGGACAGCGCCTTTGCGCATAAAGGCGGGCTCCACGTTTCCGGAGTGTTGAAGAACCGGGAGACTTACGAGCATATCGATCCGCAGTTCGTCGGCAACCGCCAGCGCGTGCTCGTTTCGGATCTCGCCGGACGAAGCAATGTCGTTTACAAGGGCAAAGAGTACGGCATCGATTTGCGCGGTCATGACCAGGCGGTTCATGAGATTCTGCGCCGCACCAAGGAATTGGAAAGTCAGGGCTATGAATTTGAAGCGGCGGAAGCCTCCTTCGAGCTATTGATCCAAGAGGCGCTCGGGCGGAAAAAGAAAAATTTTCGCTTGGTCGGATTTCGCGTCATCGACGAAAAGAGAACCGAGAGCGAGCCGCCGCTCTCCGAGGCGACGATCATGGTTGAAGTCGACGGTGTCATGGAACACGCTGCGGCCATGGGCAACGGACCGGTCAACGCTCTCGATCAGGCTTTGCGCCGCGCCCTCACGAAGTTTTACCCTTCGCTGAAAGAGGTCGAGTTGCTTGACTACAAGGTCCGCGTCCTGAGCTCCGGCGAGGGCACAGGGGCCTCCGTGCGCGTGTTGATCGAATCCGGAGACGGTAAGGCGCGCTGGGGTACGGTCGGTGTTTCCCACAACGTGATCGAAGCGAGTTGGCAGGCTTTGGTCGATAGCATCGACTACAAACTTTACAAAGACGCTCGGCCAAAGCGTTCGAGCTGACGGTTCCGTGAAGATCTGTGCGGAGGTTGGGGTTACGAACGATGGCGCGTAGAGCCTAGGTGTCATTGATTGCACAATGATCAGGGAAAGAAATAAAAAGGTCGTGGTGGCGATGAGTGGCGGCGTCGATAGCTCGGTAACGGCGGCCCTCCTTGTGGAGCAAGGCTTTGATGTGCAGGGAGTTTCTCTGCGCGTGTGGGAGGAGAACCAAGGCCCGCGTGTTTGCTCGGACCACCGTGGCGCCAAAGAGGTCGCGCGGCTGCTCGGGATTTCCCACACCCTTATAGATTTGCGCGCGCGGTTCATTGAGATGGTCGTCAAGTCATTTGCGCGAGATTACGTGTGTGGTCGAACGCCGAATCCATGCGTTGCCTGCAATCGCGATTTCAAACTCGGCACCTTACTGGATTGGGCCAAGGACCAGGGAGCGGATTACGTTGCGACGGGTCATTATGCGCGCATTGCCGCCACAAATTCGTCGCGCCATTGCTCGCTTTATCGCGGCGCCGACCGGGGCAAGGATCAGTCCTATTTCTTATTTGCGCTGTCGCAGGAGCAACTGGCGCACACGCTTTTCCCTCTCGGGGAAATGCAGAAGAGCGAGGTACGCAAAATAGCCCACGGGCTCGGTATGGCGGTGGCCGACCGCCCGGAAAGTCAGGATATTTGTTTCGGTGATTACCGGGCGGTGGTGGAATCGTATGCGGGCGAGAACGAAATTCGCGGCGGCGACATTGTTGATCGCAGCGGCAAAGTGCTCGGTCGCCACGGCGGTATTCACTCGGTTACGATCGGCCAAAGGAGGGGATTGAAGATCGCCGCGCCGCAACCGCTTTACGTCGTCAATATCGAACAGGAGTCGAAACGAGTAGTGGTGGGGAACAAAGCCGAGCTTAACGGCCAAGGGTTGATCGCCCATAACGTCAGCTGGATCGAGCCGCTCGAGGACGGGGACTTTTTGGCGGAAGTACAGATTCGCTCTCGCTCGCAGGCGATCCCGTGCGCGATACAACCCGCCGGTGAACGAGCTTGCACCGTTCGCTTCAAGCGATCTTCTCCGGCGGTAACTTCGGGACAGGCGGCGGTATTTTATCGCGGCGACCAGGTGTTAGGCGGAGGATGGATCGAGCGGGCGATCCGCGCTTGAGGCCCACTGCACGATCTCAGATCTCAAATGGCAAATCGCAGATCATCTGAAATGTGAAATTATTTTGCGAAGCAAAGACATGCGCATAGCCATCACAACGTTAGGTTGTAAGATCAACCAGTATGATTCCGCGGTGATTCAAAATCGTTTGGAAGCGCGCCATTCCTTTGTGCGATTCGACGAACCTGCGGATTGCTACATCATCAATACTTGCACAGTGACCGACCGCGCCGATTGGGAGGCCCGCCAGCTTGTGCGGCGCGCCAAACGCTTGAGTCCCCAGGCCAAAGTCTTGGTCACGGGTTGTTATGCTCAGGTGAATCCGCAGGACGTCGCTCGCGTCCCCGGTGTCGACTATGTCATTGGGCTCAATCGCTTGGACGATCTGCTCGACTGCGTGATTACAACGGGGAATAACGAAGCCGTGAAAATTGCGGTAGGCGATGTCAAGCGCGAGCGCGTGGTCAGCGTCCTCGGGACGCGCGCGCTGCCGGGTCACACGCGCGCCTTTGTGAAAGTCCAGGAAGGCTGTAATTTCACGTGTACGTACTGCATCATTCCGACGGCGCGCGGTTTAAGTCGCAGCGTTACGGCCGGGGAAGTTCTCGATCAGGTGCGCCGGCTGGCGGACTCTGGCTACATGGAGATCGTCCTTACCGGGATTCATCTCGGCAGTTACGGTCATGACCTAAGGCCGAAAATCGACCTGACGGCGTTGCTGGAGATGATTGTGGAAAGCGGCCTTGTCCGGCGCGTGCGCTTGAGCTCGCTCGATCCGCGCGAGGTTTCTGACCGTTTAATCGGCTTAATCGCCGCCGGCGATCCCGTGTGCCCGCACCTGCACATTTGCGCGCAAGCGGGTGACGACGAGATCTTGAAACAAATGCGGCGCAATTACGACACCCATTATTATCGCGATCTCCTATTTAGGGTACGCGAACGGCTGCCGGAAGCCGCTTTGGGCAGCGATATTATTGTCGGCTTCCCAGGCGAAAGCGACGCGCGTTTCGCCCGGTCGCTGGAATTTTTTACCGCGCTGCCGCTTACCTATTTTCACGTATTCCCCTATTCCACGCGCCGCGGGACCGCTGCAACTTCGTTGCCGGAGCAAGTGCCGGCGCAGGTAAAGAAAGCGCGTGCTCGACAGATGCGCGAATTGGGTCGAAACAAGAAAAGCGCTTTTTGCCATGACTTTATCGGGCGGCGACTCGCGGTTCTCGTCGAAAAGAAGCGCGACGAGAAAACCGGTTATCATCGGGGATTTAGCCGAAATTATCTGCCCGTCACCGTGCGCGCGGGCAATAGCCTGGTCAACCGAGAAGTCGCGGTCACTGTCGATTCCCTTGACGGCGAATGGTTGGTAGGAACCGCGGTCGATAGCCGCGCCGATGAGGGCGACCGCCCAAGCGGGCTCGTCATGAATTCGTAGCAGGTGGCATTGAAGGATCATCCACAGCTTGCCCTGTTGCAGAAGGAGCTGGGGTATACCTTCTCGGATTCCGCTCTTCTCGTGCGCTCTTTAACGCACGTTTCGTACGAGCGGAATAAGGAAGGTGGCCACAATGAAGTCCTGGAATTCCTCGGCGACGCGGTCCTCGATCTCGCCGTCAGTGACCTGCTGATCCGCCATCATCCAACAAAGAGCGAAGGCGATTTGTCGCGCATGCGCGCCGCGCTCGTCAATTCATCCGTGCTGGCGGAAAAGGCGACAATCCTTAAACTCGGTTCTTTGCTCCGTTTGGGCAAAGGAGAAGAACGGAGCGGCGGTCGAACCAAGCCTTCCATTCTGGCGGGCGCTTTCGAAGCGCTTTTGGGAGCGGTTTATGAGGACGGTGGTTACCTAGCGTCGCGCCAGCTAGTCGAGCGCTCCTTCGCTGCGGATTTCAAGGACAAAAAACTCGGGCAGCAGGATTACAAGACGCGATTGCAAGAGATCAGCCAGATGCTTTTTCATGCTCCGCCCATTTACCGGTTGATCTCCGAGAGCGGTCCGGATCATGATAAGTGCTTCGTCACTGAAATCGCCGTGGGCGGCAAAGTGTTTGGGAACGGGCAGGGCAAAACCAAAAAGCAGTCGGAGCAGGAAGCCGCGAAAAGGGCGCTACGAGAATTGCAGCAAAAGGGCTCGGCGGATGGCGAAGTCTGATTCGACGCATTTTCTCCGTGCCGCGCGCATGCTCGATGCGCTCATCGTCCCGGCGCTGGCGGCATGTACGGCGGCATCGTGAAGCTAGGGCCCGATACCGTTGTGGTAAAACCCTTACCCCATCGGTGCCTGAATGGCGATCGGCCAGCGATACAGTTCCGACGGACGAAAAGCTGTGCACGCAATGATTTAACTCGGGCTTCCATATTTGGTAAAATTCATTTGAGGAGGTGAGGATTATGGCACGGATAAAAGGGGTAAACAAAGACGACGCGCCGGCCGATCTGCGAGCGATGTTTGAGGAGCAAGAAAAACGTTATGGTGTGGCGCTGAATAACGCGCCGATCTATGCGCTAAGGCCGACGATACGCAGAGGAGTCCAAGCTCTTGCCGAAGGAATCGATCAATCAGGGCTGATCGAGCGAGATTTGCGTCATCTGGTTTGTCTTAAGACGGCGAGTATCAACGGCTGTCCGTATTGAATTGATCTGAATGCATCCAGTGGGATGCAAAAGGGCGCATCAGCCGAAAAAGTGGAAGCCGTGTTGGGCAACTACAAAAAGAGCGGTCTCTTGTCGGCTCGCGAGCGCGTCGCTCTCGAACTGGCCGAACGCATGACTTACACGAACAAGCGAGTGACGAACAAGTTTTTTCGCCGTCTGCAAAAATATTTCACCGACGAAGAACTCGTCGAACTGACCGCGGTCATCGCGCTGGAGAACTTCCGCAGCAAATTTAATCCGGTCTTCGCCATCGAGTCGCATAACTTCTGCCCGTTACCGGCGGTCCAAGCCGCCGCAAGCGCGGCCACCCAACGGCTGGCCTGACCGTAGAGCGGAGCCTTAGGATTGGCCGAACGCCGATGACCAAAATATCAAATGGCCGGATGGCCAAGAGCCGTGTCGCACCGAGGGAGGGGTGGGTGCTCTACGACGGTTACTGCGGCTTTTGCAGTCGTTGGGTACCGTTTTTTCGAGAGACACTCGAGCGCCGCGGTTTTGCGATCGCACCGCTCCAATCCGAGTGGGTCGCCGAAAAACTACGCCTGTCGCCAGACGAGCTGACAGCAGATGTGCGTTTGCTACTGGTTAACGGTCGGCAGCTACGCGGGCCTGATGTCTACCGCTACGTCATGAGGCGTATCGGGTGGACTATGCCGCTTTATTTCCTTTCGGTTTTGCCGATTTTGTGCAGGCTTTTTGATGCCGGTTATCGGGCGATCGCCGAAAACCGTTACCACTTATCCGGTCATTGCGGCGTACCTGGCATGAAAGAAACGAATTCAATACAAACCCGCCAAAAAAGCTAAAGGCGCTCGAATCGAGAACATCAGCCGGAACTTCAAGTTGGAACCGTGCGCTCCCCAGGCTTAAGGTTGAACGGCCTTCTGCCGATGATCATCTCGAGGCGCAGCCAGATGAATTCCACGGTAGAAAGTTCAGCTTAAGAAAAAGTTCGAAAGTACTTCCGCTACGTGGTGGAGCATCACAAATTGCCGTCATTGCCGGCCGTTGCCGGTAAGGTCTTGCAGATGATTCAGGACCCTGACTTAAACGTTCAAGAGCTGTCTCGTATTCTTTCCGATGACGCGGCATTGGCTGGACGGGTTCTTGCCGTCGCTCGTTCGCCGTATTATGCGCAGCGCAATTTGCCGACGACTTTGGTGGGAGCGGTTAAAGTGTTGGGGTTTCGGACCCTGAGCGATGTGGTCATGGCTACTGCAACCCACAGCCTTTATATAAAGGGCAACGAGATTTCGGAAAAACTGTGGAATCGCTCGCTGGGAGTCGCGCTGGCCACGCGAATTTTTTGCGGGCAGACATGACCTCGCGATCGTGATCACGCATTCTTGGCGGGATTGATGCATGACGTCGGCGAAATGGTCTTGGTCCATGGCGATCCGCGCGGATTCGCGATGCTGGCTCACGATGCTCAAGCGAGCCAGCGTCAACTCAAGGACAAAGAGCAAGAGAGCTACGGATTCGATCACACTCACGTGGGAGTGACTCTGCTTGAGGCTTGGAACATCGATTCACAAATGAAAGAGGCGAATATCAACCATCATAACTATGAAGCGGCGGGAAAAGATCCGAAGGCTCTGGCCGCCAGTCTGGTGTGTGCCGACTACCTGGCTTTCAAGGCGGATCGCGGTTTCTTTTCGCAACCCCCGTTACCTGAGGCGGAGTTAATGAGCGCTTTCGGCTGCGAAGATGAGGCAGCCCTTGAAGAGCTGGTTCAAGAGGTTCGCGCTTCCTAGGATGAGGAAAGCTCGCTGTTCACGAAGGCTTGACCC
The DNA here is from genome assembly GCA_041484845.1 of Binatia bacterium. Lineage (GTDB taxonomy): Bacteria > Desulfobacterota > Binatia > UBA9968 > UBA9968 > JBGPIK01. Next base: position 23,675 of record JBGPIK010000006.1, read on the forward strand.
ATCGTGCAAATCGTTTCAAGCGAGCCCCATCGCTCGGGCCGGGTTCGTGCAAGCAACCATTCTAACTTCTTTTTTGCTTAATCCGCCTTCGTGCAGCATGCCCAAGTACATACGCAAGAGCTCGGCGGGATTCGGACTGTAAGGACGAAAGTAGTCGGTGCTGGCAATGACTTGCCTTAGGCCGATTTCACGAAACTGCTGGACAAGCTCAGGCGAGTCCATCCGGCCGGGAGCCAAAGCGTTCCAACAAGCCTCGAGATATGCGCCCATTTCCGCGGCGCGTTTCATCGCGTCCAAGGGCATGCCAATGATGTGCGTTTGCACGTGGTTGACGATGAGCCGGTGGCTGTATTTCATGTCGCGCGCCGCTTCGATGAAGGCCAGGGATTCTTGCCACGAGACATGACCCATGCCAAGGGTTAGACCGTGCGCCTTGCAGGCTTCCAGAATTTCATGGCCGCGCGGAATTAGCTTTCCTTTTTCGTCGAGAAAGTAGTAGTTCGGGTTTTCTAGTTGAGCGTGGCTCTTGTAGTAAGATTTCAGTCTGTGACTGAAGCCTTTGCGTTCCACGTCATTGCGCGCGCTCCAAGTCGGTAGAAAAACCATTTTGCCGCCAAGCTCAGCGCACGACTCGACGATGCAAGGATTGGGTCCGCCGGCGGTGATATTGAGGGTGACGCTCGACCAGAGCGCGACTTTAGTTTGCGCCGACGCCAAAATGTACGGCACGACATTGGCCGTCGGCCACCAGTGAGATTTTAGCACCACGCCGCGCATGCCCATGGCTTCGGCTTTAGGCAGCCAGTCAAATTCGGGCTCGCGCTTTCGTTGGTTTGCGGAAAATTCAAAATCGATATGGCAGTGGACGTCGATCACGTCCTGCATCATTTCGTCATAGAGTGTCACGATGGTCTTCTCCCGTAGTCGTATTATGCATGGCAGGCGCCGAGAAACGACTTCATCGCCGGATCGGCAAGCACTTCCTGCATGAGCGAATAATCGGTCACACTGTCGATGTCGAATGTTTTCGCGCGCTCGCCGAGGTCCGGCCTCACCTCGCCAAATACGGCAACTGCGGCTTTTAGAGCGTCTCGATTCGGACTGATGTCCTTCGGAAAGTAACCAAGCATCATGTCGTAAGCTTCGTTGAGCGACCGGTTTGTTCGCAACCCTTTGGCCATGGCGGCGAGCGCGGTCTTCTTGTCGCATTTATAGACATGCAGTGCCTCGGTCATGGCCTTCAGATATTGAATCACCGCGGGGCGCTTATTTTGCAACGCGGGTAGCGATGCCGAAAATCCGGTGAACGGATAGGGAATGGGCCTCAGGGAAAAATCATGAATCAATTTGAAACCCTTCGACATCATAATGCTTGCTTCCGGTTCCTGAAAGACCGATGCGTCAATGATCCCCGATTGTAACGCTGCAAGCCGGTCGGGCTGCCCGCCGACTTGTAGGATGCGAATATCCTTGTCGGGATTCAGTCCTTTAGCTTTGGCAAACAGACGCATGGAAAAATCGCTCGGTGAGCCAAAGCGGCTGATGCCGTAGCGCCCGCCTCTGGGCGACTCGACTAACTCGGCCTTGCCGACGACTTTAAACGGGAACGTGTTCACCAGGCTGCCGATGACCTTGAGCCGCGGTCCCGCCTGCAAGGCGCTCAAAATCACCGATCCTTCATCAGCGTCCAAGACATCAGCATCGCCGCCGATTCCCGCCTGAATCGCAAGCGAAGCGCCGCCGATGGAGACGACGCGAGCATCGAGCCCGTGTTTTCTGAACAGGTTCTGTTCCTTGGCGATGTAGAGAGGCGTTTTTGCAGCCGCGACGGCATCGACGACCAAGGTCAAAACGGTCGGCGCCTGCGCGGCGAGCGCATTGCCGGCGCCAAGCAGAAGCGCAACGGTTATGAGTGGCCATTTCAGCCTGGTTCTAAGCTTCATGAGCGACCTCCGCGATTTACGATCAATCCATGAACGGCGAAATTCAGCTCCGCAACATGATCTATCCGGCTTGGACCTGTTTTCCCAGGCAGCAGCGTTTGTACTTCTTGCCGCTGCCGCAGGGACACGGATCGTTGCGCCCGGCTTGTCGGACGAAAGTCCGGGCATCGGCGGCACGCACGATTTCCATGAGTTTTTCAATCGGCTCGCCCGTGTCCACGATCTCGGCGAACTTGGCAAAATAAGGTTTGCTGTGTGTAAAGAACCGCTTCAGCCCGGCGCAGAGGTAATTCAGTCCCGGTTCGCCGTCCGGTGTCGTGATGATGCGGTCTTTCGGGCAGCCCCCGTTGCACATGTTCAGCACTTCGCAGCTGCGGCAATAACGCGGCAAGCTCGTCCACTTGCGCTCGCCAAACGCGCGTTGCGCGGGATGCTCAACCAGTTCGGCCAGGGTCTGCTCGTAGATGTTGCCGATTTTATATTCCGGCGAGACGTAGTGGTCGCAGGAATAAAAATCGCCGTTGTGCTCGACCACCGGCACGTCGCCGCAGGTCTCGCGGAAAATGCACAGGGCATGCTCCATGCCGAGAAACGGCCGCACCGATTCATCGAAAAGCTGAATGAAAATTTTGCCGATGTCGTTGCGCACCCACTCGTCAAAAATCGTGCAGAGGAATTCGCCATAGGCCGCAGCGGGAACCGAGCGCGGATTGACCGTGCCTTGCGGATCGTTGTTGCGTTCCACGAGCGGGAGAAATTGGAGATACTCCCCGCCGATGTCTTTGAAATAGCGGTAAACCTGGGTCGGGTGCTCTACATTGAAGTCATGGACCACGCAAAGAAGGTCGACGTGAACTTTAGCTTTGCGGAGCATGTGGAAGGCCTGCACCACTTGTTTATGGGTCGGCTTTTGTCCTTTGGTCACGCGGTAATGATCGTGCATTTCCTTCGGCCCATCGAGGCTGAGGCCAATATAAAAATTTTCTTTAGCGAGAAACTCGCACCATTCCTCGTTAATCGTCGTGCCGTTGGTTTGTATGCCGTTAATGACCTTTTTATCCGCCGGGAGATGTTTCTTCTGCAGCTCGACCGCTTTGCGAAAGAAGTCGACGCCGAGCAGTGTGGGCTCACCGCCGTGCCACGAGAAGCTGACGATCTCCTTCGGGGTCGCCTGGATATGCTGTACGATATACCGCTCCAGGGTTTCATCGCTGAGGCGGAAATTCGTCCCCTTGGGGTAGAGATCTTCTTTTTTTAAGTAATAGCAGTAATGACAATCGAGGTTACAAATCGCCCCGATCGTTTTCACCATAATTTGAAACTCACGCGCCGCAGTTTCCAAAGGGATACCTCCGAATAGAGACGAAAGCCCGCCAGTGCTAGCCACAGGAGAGGAAGCGTGGGCTTTGAGGAACTCTACTGAAAAAAAACGCGGATGTCATCACCTGCACAAGACAGATTTTGGACTATAGGGTGATTGGACTGGGCTGTGCAATAGTGCGGCGAGAATCCGCCACGGTGCTTGAAGTTTGGCACCGGGTGTATATTATATCCATATACAACGGCGTCGCGGCCTCTTATGATCGACTTCAGCAAAATCACCGGGTTTGAGTGGGACGATGGGAATCGCGATAAGAATCGGGACGCCCACAAAGTCGCATGGTGGGAAATCGAAGAGGCCTTTTTCCACCAACCACTCGTCGTTGCACCCGACGCTTCCCATTCCGATCGCGAAGTTCGGTTTCATGCTCTGGGTCATTCCAAGGCGGGACGATTCCTACAGGTTGTATTTACTATCCGTGGCACAAAAATTCGAGCGATCTCCGCCCGGAATATGTCCAGAAAGGAGCGAAAGATCTATGACCAAGCAGCGAAAAAAAACACCACTCTTTAAATCAGAAGACGAGGAACGAGAGTTCTGGGCGCGGCACGATTCGACGGACTATATCGACTATAGAGAGGCGAAGCGTGTCCAGTTCCCGAATTTGAAACCATCGAGTCGGGCAATCTCCATCCGCTTGCCTGAGTCCTTGATCGAGAACATCAAGGTCCTCGCAAACCGGGAAGATGTTCCCTATCAGTCGATGATGAAAATACTTTTGGCGGAAAAAGTGACAGAAGCACTTCGGTCCCCAAAGCGGAAAAGGGCTGCCGCCTGATCATCGCTGTAGCAGCGATCGCCATGGATACCCAGTCGATGCGGCTTGCGGTTCAGAGCTTTTATACGAAAATCTGGAACCAGCACGACAAGTCGAAAATCCCCATTTTTGCCAGATTTCTTCTTGTGGGTGCATTCCTTGTGCTGGCAGGTTGCTATGGCCAGCCAAAGCAGCTTGCCGAAAAGGATTCGCGGCGTGACGGATTGACCACTGTGGTTACGAGCGTGACCATTGATGGTGCACCCGAAGCGGTTTTTGATCTCGTAACCACCGCCCGGTTCTGGCCACAATGGCATCCGGCTACCAGGGCGGTGGGCGGCGTGACGGAGCGGCCTTTTCGATTAGGCGATCGGATTTCCGAGGCCGGCCGAATCGGCGAGCAAAACTTTCAGACAAGTTGGAGAGTCATTGACCATGTATACCCCTCGAGTGTCGTGCTGCACTCGGAAACATCTGACACTCGGATAACTTATACATTTAGCGCACGCGATGGCGGCACGGTATTCACCCGAGATCTGGCATACAGGGCGGAGAATTTTGCGGCTGTGGCGGCCGCTCCCGGCGGTGCCGAGGGGTTGATGCGGAGCCAGTCCGAACAAGCCGTCAAGCAATTAAAGGCCATGGTTGAGAAAATCCTGCGTGACGAGGCAACAGGAATCCGATAAAGCAATGGCGTCGTCGTATCTACAAGCGATTTTGATCCATTGCGTCGGTCCAAGGAACTCCGAGCAACTTGCGCGTGACGGTTGCAGCATTCGCCGGCAGTGAAGCAAGAAGCAGCGCAATGTCGTGAAGAGGACAAGCCGAGCGAAAATCATCAATCTAAGCTTTACCGGTTTAACCTGAATAGAAACTGCCGACAGCCGGCCTTGGATTGCTTAATCGTATAACGCTTGACAGCTGAGTAAATGATGAACGAGAATCGCTGCCGTCGATGTAGTGATATCGTCACGATGCAACGTTCTCAGCTTCACGAATTGGAGGGACACATAATGAAATTCTCAAGCGCGAGTTTTATGCCGCGACTCTTGCTCAGCTTATTAACAGCAATGTCCACTCTCCTGCTGTTTGCTCCGCTTGTAAGCCATGCCGATCCCATTCCGAAGGGCTGGCAGGCGAGCAATATGAAGGCGATCGGCTACAGCGGGCTTGACGGGCGCGGCGGGGCTTTCAAGATGGCGATCCGGCAGGTCGGTGGTCGCTGGTATCTCTACATGGGGCACGAGTGGCATCGGGGTTGGACGATCATCGACGTGACCGATCCGACCAATCCGAAGTTCGTGAAATTCGTTGAGGGGCCGGACAACACCAACACGATTCAGATGGAATTCCACGACAACATCATGGTGACCGCACTGCAGAGAAAGCAAACCACCTGGGGCGGCGATCCGAATCGGCCCAATGATGAAGGGGCGCTTATCTGGGACATCAGCGATCCGGTGAACTGGAAACTGCTCTCGCACTGGAAGACAGGAAGCACTGGTATTCATCGTATCGGATATCCGGGCGGTAAATACGCGAATCTTTCGGCGGCAATTCCCGGCTACTCGGGGCGGATTATGGTTTTTCTCGACATCAGCGACCCGAAAAATCCCATTGAAGCGGGACGTTGGTGGATGCCGGGGCAGAAAGAGGGTGAGCAACCCAAATTGAATGACTCGTTTCATGGGCCGGCGATTATCAGCGATGACGGCAAGACGGCGTACGCAGGCTACGGTCCGGCGGTGGTCATTCTCGATATCAGCGACATCGCGAAGCCCAAGCTGATCGGTGAATTGAAAGTCAGCCCTCCGTTCGGCGGCATCCCGACTCATGATGTCCTGCCGATCCCGGGAAAGAATATGCTCTTCTTGCATGGCGAGGCGACCGGCGGGGGCGACGAGCCGAACGATAAACCGGCGTGCGAGCGCCCGATCACGCCCGCCGCGATGATCAATATCAAGGACCCGAGCAAGCCCTACCTGATGTCGGTTTTCCCCCGACCGGTGCCGCCGAAGGGGGTGCCGTATACCGATTTCTGCGAAAAAGGCGGCCGGTTCGGACCGCACAACACGAACCTTGAGTACCATTTGCCCGATGTCCAAAAACAAGGCGATCTGATCTACCTGACCTATTTCAACGCAGGGCTGCGCATTTACGACATTAAAAATCCGCGAGCGCCGCAAGAAGTCGGCTGGTTTATTCCACCGACTCCGACAAAACGCTACGGGCCGCTTCCCTATGACAAACTGGTGAGCCAGACCGAAGACGTGTTGGTGGATACACGCGGCAACATCTAGATTACCGATAAGAACTGGGGTATCTTCATTCTCCGATATACCGGACCGGGCCAGCCAAAGCCGACGGCGAAGTGAAGGAGCGATGTTCATTTGGAGATTCAGTTGACGGAAATCTTGCAATGGCCGACATAGAATTTCACGGAGTTTTTCCTTATCTGGTTTCCCCCATCGATTCCTCCGGTGAAGTAAAGGTAGACGTGCTCGCGCGCCTTTGCGATGATCTCATCAATGCTGGCGTCCACGGTCTGACGCCACTGGGTTCGACCGGTGAGTTCGCCTATTTATCGTTGCAGCAACGGCGGCGCATCGTCGAAATTGTCGTGGATGCGACGCGAGCGCGGGTTCCGGTGGTCGCGGGCGTAGCCTCAACAACGATTGCCGATGCGGTGTCCCAAGCGCGCGATTACGAGCGCATCGGCTGCAATGGCATTCTCGCTATCCTGGAGGCGTACTTCCCGCTATCAGACGACGGTGTGTTTTCGTACTTCAAAGCGATTGCCGAAGCGGTGTCGCTTCCAGTGGTATTGTATACCAACCCGAATTTTCAACGTTCGGATTTAAGCCTGGCGGTGATTGAAAGGCTGAGCCATGTCCCGAACATCCGCTACATCAAAGACGCCTCTTCTAATACCGGGCGGCTTCTTTCGATCATCAACCAAGTCGAAGGGCGAATGAAAGTCTTTTCGGCATCCGCCCATATTCCGGCCTGCGTGATGCTCATCGGCGGTGTCGGATGGATGGCCGGCCCGGCCTGTGTGGCACCACGGCAGAGTGTCCAACTCTATGATTTATGCAGGCGCGGAACGTGGGATGCGGCGATGGAGCTACAGCAACCGCTCTGGTCGTTGAACCAGGCGTTCGCGAAGTACAACTTGGCGGCTTGTATCAAAGGCGGCCTCGAGCTTCAGGGTTATCCCGTCGGCGCGCCGTTGCCGCCGCAGGCGCCGCTGTCTCCCGAAGGCATTGAAGAAGTGCGGCGCGCGCTTCTTGCGATCGGAGCGCTGTAGCAGGCTGCTAAAAAAATGGTTCTCGTGCTTCGAGAGCCTCAGCACGAACGGAAAATATCAAATGATCTCAATCCCTCCTCCGTTCGCCCTGAGGTACTTGAAGGGTGACCGGAGAGTTTTTCATCATCAGCCTGCTAGCCGATCATCCTTGGTGGACTTCCCTAAGAGGGACCCGCATCTCATTTCTTGTAAAGCTGTTTGATGAACCCCGAGGATTCCAGTTCCTGGACAAAGCTCATGTCGACAAAGCTCTTGGGATCAGCGGCGGCCGCCTTGGAATTACGCGGCGCGAGATCGTCGAGAGCGGTTTTGACTCCCTCAACAGTCGGGTAAGGCGCTTCCGGAAAAATCGGCGCGAACCCTCTATAGGCGCGCTCCAGGCTCTCGGCGTCGGTTACTTTTAAATTTCTTCCAACGACGGTTTTGGCTCCCTCCTTGTCGGTTTTAATATAGTGAATCGCTTCGGTGAGGGCGCGGACAACTCTTGCGATTAGCGGACGTTTACTCTTAACCGTCGTCTCTCGTGTCAGAATGCCGTTGGTGTGAAACGGAATCTTAAGGGCGCCGATATCGACGAAGCTTTTCATGCCGGCCTTTTCCGCTTCGCGAACAAAAGGTTCGCCCATGGTCGCAAACTGAATCAAATTGCGTGAAAGCGCGGCGATGCGTTCGGGGTTTCCTCCTACGGGGATGATCTTCACGTCCTTATCGGGATCGACGCCCAATCGTTTTAACGCGTGGCGCAGCCCCATTTCCGATACGGTCCCCTGGCGATTGACGCCGCCGGTTTTGCCCTTGAATTGCTCGGCGCTCTTGATGGCGGGCGAAGTGATAACGTGGTCCATGAAATAGGGAACCAAAGTCGCAACCATAACCGTATCGGCGCCGTTCAGACGGGAGTTGACCAACGTCGAACCGGATACGACAATGATTTCTACCTCTCCGGCGAGCAGCGCCTGCAGAGCGACGACGCCGCTGCTGACGACGATGACCTCGGCATCGAGACGGTTGCGCTTAAAGAAGCCCCGGTCTTGAGCGGCCCACACCGCGCTCGGTGCCATGCTTGATCCTGCCCATGCCACCCGCACGCGCTGTTGAGCACCTACCACGGCAAGCGAACTCAAGGTCATGATGAGAGTCAAACACAATGTCACGGCGATGTTGCGCATTTTCAATTCTCCTTTGAGAGAACGAAAAGTACATGTCTGGGCTGCGACAAGTCAATACACTAATCCCGATATAGGCCGCCGAAGATTGGCACCGTGAGATGAAGACATCTTGCGTGAACCCCCAAGGATGATCTAGAAGAGAGCTCATATTGAACGACTACCGATACACGCCAACGTGGCGCCGGCTGCCTTAATGACGGACTTATGGATTGAGGATCTCACATGAAGATCACGCGCATAAAATCACAAAGGGTTCAATTGCCAACCGAGGAACCGTTAGCCGGCGGGCCGCCGTTTTACCGCCCGTTTCATGAATTTGTTGCGCTTGATGTCGAGACCGACGCCGGAATCGAGGGAATCGGTATCACCACTTTCATGGGACCGCTCGCGCCCACGCTCAAGCATGCGGTGGATCAGCTCGGCGCGCTGGCGATCGGCGAAGATCCGCTGCGCATCGAAGCCATCGGACAGAAGCTGCGCAACGCCGCCGGCTCAGCCCGCGCAGGCCTGTTCACGCTCGCGTTCTCTGCCATCGACATGGCGCTTTGGGACATCAAGGGCAAGGCGCTGGGGCAACCCCTTGCGCTAATGCTCGGAGGACTCCGTGAACACGTCCCGACCTATGCGAGCGGCGCGCTGCTGAGAAGCTATTCTCTGGATCAGCTGCTTAAGTCGGCCCGGCTGCTCGTTGAAAAAGGTTTCCGGCAGATGAAGACGCAGCTCGCGCTCCCCGGCGATACGACGGCGTCGCGCGAAGTAGAGCGTATCCGTCTGCTACGCGAAGCGGTCGGGCCGGATATCGACCTCATGTGCGACATCAATCAACGCTGGAGCGTCAATCAGGCGATCGACATCGGCAGTCGAATAGAGGACGTTCACCTGTGTTGGCTTGAAGACGTCACGGCGCACGACGATTATGCCGGGCTTGCGCGCGTCGCTGACGCGCTGGTGACTCCATTGGCCGGCGGGGAGTGCTTGTACGGTATCACGCCGTTCCGCCACATGCTCGAGGCGCGCTCGGTAGACATTGTGATGATCGATCTGGTCCGCGTTGGCGGAATCGTCAATTGGATGAAGGTCGCTGGCATGGCGGAGGCGTTCAACGTGCCGGTCGTCAGTCACGTTCTTCCGGAGATCGACGTGCATCTAATCTCAGCCGTGCCGAACGGCCTTACCGTCGAGTATATGCCGTGGTCGTTCAGATTGTTCGAAGAAGTTCCTGTTCCAGTAAACGGCGAGCTGTCCGTACCGACGAAGCCCGGACTTGGACTTGCGTTTGATCGCGATGCTATCAAGCGGTACTCCGTTGCAGACTAAGCAGCGCGCACCACTGAATGCATGATCAGCCGAGATCGCCCACCTTCGAGTTTTTCCTGATTTCAGACGCCCTGAACGTTAATAAAATCGAGTGGCTTGAAGGTCTAATTAAGGAAGGAACAGGACGTGGCCAAGAATCTACGACAGATCATCGCGCTTGGCGGCGGCGGATTCTATCGGGACCCCGATAATCTGGGTCTTGAACGCTACATCATTCAGCAGAAGAAAGTTGAGAATCCCCGCGTGTTGTTTGTGCCGACGGCCAGCGGCGAGCCGGACCACTACGTCGCAAGTTTCTACTCAGCGTTTCTGAAGCTTGGTTGTCGTCCGTCCGTGCTGACATTTTTCAAAAGAACACCGGAACTTCGGTCTTTCCTGCTCAAGCAGGATTTGATTTATGTCGGCGGTGGCAACACGAAAAGTATGTTGGCGGTGTGGCGCGATTGGGGCGTACCGGAACTGCTGCGGGAGGCATGGGAATCGGGCGTCGTGCTCACGGGCGTGAGCGCAGGCGCCATTTGCTGGTTCGAGCAGGGTTTGACGGACTCCTTTTCGGACGGATTGCGTCCACTCGCTGGTCTAGGTTTCCTTCCCGGAAGCTGTTGCCCGCATTATGACGGCGAACCGCAGCGACGTCCGACGTATCACCAGCTTCTGGCCGGCGCTGCAATTGCGCCGGGAGTAGCGATCGAGGACTGGACAGCTGTTCATTTCTTAGGGATCGAGCGCTCTCGCGTCGTCGCCGTGCGCGCCGGTGCCAGGGCGTACAGCCTGCGCAATGTGTACGGATCAGTGCAAGAGGTGCCCTTGCCGGTCGAATACCTGACGTAGTCGTGCTTGGGAACGAGTGTTACCGGGGTTTCTCACTCATTGGATATGTTGGAGTGAAGCGACCAAGGGCAACAGAGCAGTATGTGGCCCTTCTCGGAGTCTGAACAAATCGGACGGCTTACAACACGCTGGAAGGGTCATCGCTCGTTTCGCCAAAGTCTAGCGAAATGTCGAAAACGATGGCTCCATTCTTGTGAAAGAGGTTGAGCTGGCCTCCCGGACTCGCCAAGAACCTAAAACCCCCATATGAATGATAAGTGTCCGGCAACCCAACGCCGGCTCCTCCTGGATTAGGCGTTAAGATTGTGATGCGTCGGCCGTCGTAGTACCCAAGCACGTTGCGCTTGTCCTTCCAGGCTTTGTCCTTCGGGTCTATTTTGCCGGTTCGTGGATCGGCGGCAACCAAGTGCTCCGCGGTGTGATACAGCGCCACCAGGCCGGGCTCTTCTAAAATAGCCGGCAGAATTTCCGTTGGTGAAAGCTTGGAATATTTTTCTTCCCAGAGGTTGGTCGGCACGGCTAAGTGAGCGTGGTCGGCATCTAATGAAAATAGATATTTAGCGGCTCCCACGTCGAGAATTTGAGAAAGATGCGAAATGGTTTGACTAACGAAGCGGCAAGAAAGCCAAAACTCCTGCTTGCGATAAGATACGAGGATTTTCTTTTCGCCAAAAAGACAATTCCTACCCCTTAGCGGGTTGCCGATTCGTTCGCCGAAATTCAGCTGATACCGATAAGCGGCTTCAATCTCGTTTCCGCTAAAATACCAGGTGTCACGGTAGGGATTAGCGCGAACGCTCGAAAAAGCTAAAGGTAGCAATAAGGCCAGGCCGATAAAAAACCAATGCAGTTTCATAAATCAACCTCGCAAGGCCATTGCGCTAAAGCTGTCTTGGTGGCCTTTTTCAGCACGTTAACGTTTTCTGTGGCGTGCAGACACTACAATTTGAAAAAACGTAGCAATTCCTGTACCGAACGAAAAAAGTAAGCTATCGTCTCTGAGTCTCGAATGTTCTTTTCAGCTATTGGAAAATTAGTGCCAAAATTCCCTCCCTTAGGAATGGTATGAGGGCGCAGCCAAGCCGGGCGAAACCTCGCTAAGCGCTAACCTGGATTATTCACGCGTAACGACGACCGAGGGGCAAGCCTTCCGGAGCGAAGGCAATGGGTCTCTGGCTTTGAGCGGCCCTTCGACTGCGCTCAGGCCAGGCCTGCTAATTGAATTGGTGGCGCGAATGCCTGGGAAGGACGCGAGTGCCGAGCCGAGCACCAAACACGGCATTGAAGCTGTTCGTTTCTGTGCCTTCGCTCCTCCAGACTCACCCCTCGGTCGACAGAGTGTCATCGTTTCTCCGCTGACGGTGAATAATCCAGGCTAAGGGCATGCCGCAAAGCGTTTTAGCAACGAAGCCAAGCGGCTTTCCTATAGTCGATTTACAAAATAACTCCGCCGCCGAGCACTCTTTCCTGCATGTAAAAAACGGCTGATTGCCCGGGAGCCACGCCGCGTTGCGGCGTATCGAAAAGCACATGCACGCGGCATCCCTCGTCTTCGAGCAGTGCGGAAACTTTGGGCTGGCGGTAACGAATCCGAACTTCACACTTCCCGGCGCGAAATTCAGATAGCCAGTTGAGCTTTCCAACCCTGATCTCATTTTTGAACAGCACCGGATCGTTAGCGCCTTCGCCCACAATCACAGTATTGGTGTCGAGGCTTCTTGCTGCGACGTAATAAGGGGACACGCCACCAATGCCGAGGCCGTGGCGCTGGCCGATGGTATAGAAAGCGATCCCATCATGTTTGCCCAAGATTTTTCCCTGCGAATTCGTTACGAGTCCTTCATGGCGGGGCAGATAATCGCGGAGAAAATAGCCGAAGTTGACTTTGCCGACAAAACAGAGCCCTTGGGAATCTTTTTTATCGGCCGTGGGAAGGCTCAATCGGCGAGCGATCTCGCGAACTTCGCGCTTTGTATAGTTCCCCAGAGGAAAAAGAGCGTGAGACAGATGCGAGCTGTCGATGGCCCAAAGAAAGTAGGACTGATCCTTTCCCTTATCCACGGCTTCCGATAAAACCGGCGTCACTTCAAATTGATTCAACCTGGCATAGTGGCCCGTAGCCACATAGTCGATCCCCAGTTGTCGCGCCTTCTCTAAGAACAAACCGAATTTAATTTCGCGGTTGCACATGACATCGGGGTTCGGCGTCTTGCCTTCACCATATTCGCGAATCATGTAATCAAAAACTCGCTCGCGGTAGCCGTCGCGAAAATCAAAGGATAAAAACGGTACGTCCAACTGCAGCGCCACTCGCAGCGCATCCCGTTTTTCGTCTTTGAGGTCGCAGCCTTCCCAGCAGATCATATGCGCGCCGATAACTTTCAAGCCTGCTTCTTTCAACAGCGCGGCGGCCACAGAAGAATCGACGCCGCCGGACATGGCAACGAGCACGCTGGCTCCGCCATTGACGCCTGGGATAAATTTCGAGAGAAGATCAGGAGTATCCATCGTTTAATTAAGCCGCGGCCTAGGCTGACCTTCGCACGGCAGATCAGGAACGAGGCAATTCGCATGCCACTTGTTATTATCCCTGGCACAACGCTTGCGAACCGTTGTAATCGAGGAGGCTAGCATTCTTTATGGGCATTCCATTCGAAAAATATGTGGCAGCGGTGGTACAGGCGGCGCCGGTTTTTCTCAGCCGCGAGCGCACTGTAGAAAAGGCTTGTCGTCTCATTAGCGAGGCCGGCCGCAACGGGGCTAGGCTGGTTGTCTTTCCGGAAGCGTGGATACCCACGTTTCCACACTGGCCGAGGGCTTTGCCCAAAGGAGAAAGAGACCTTAGCCAAGATGCGTGGGTTGCGCTTTACCAGGAGTCCGTGGAGATTCCTGGCCACGATACAAAAGTTTTGGGCGATGCGGCGAGAGCCGCCGGCTGCCATGTCGTCATCGGAGTTAATGAGCGGAGCCGGGATGCGGGTGCGACCCTGTACAATACTCTGCTTTTTCTTAGGGACGATGGCACTATTCTCGGTAAACGCCGCAAGCTCCTGCCGACCTATGAAGAGCGCTGTTGTTGGGGTGCGGGTGACAGCGCAGACCTGCGCGTTTGGCCGACGGAGTTGGGGACCTTGGGCGGTTTGATCTGCGGCGAGCACAATCATCCGCTGCTTCGACACGCACTGGCCTTGCAAGGTGAACAGGTTCACATCGCGGTCTGGCCGAAGGGACAGCATCTCGATCGCACGACCGATCTTTTGTGTCGCGCCCATGCATTGGAGAGCCAACTCTACGTGATCGCGGCGTGCGGTCTTCTTTCGCCCGATGAAGTGCCCGATGGTTTTCCACTCAAACGGCGTACGCTCTGGAATGTCAATGGGGGAAGCGGGATCATCGGACCCAATGGCGAATACCTGGTCGGCCCCGTCTATGACGCCGAAACAATTCTTTACGCCGAGATCGATCCGCAGGCGATCATTAAAGAGAAGTGGAAAATCGATACCGTTGGACACTACAGCCGGACCGACGTGGTTCGCCTCGTGCTTGCAGGCGAGAAGAAGGAGCTTTAGAATTTCCGACCCCTCGCACGGCCTCTAATGCTTACAGACCTTTTGTCCTCAGCACTGCTGATTGTACGGCGCAGCGTATCCTCAAGAGTACCAGCAGATCAGTCCTTCTTGCTGAGCACGCGCGCTGTCGTTTCCGTCAGCTCGTTTGTTTTCTGACAGAAATTATCGTTACTGAATGCGCTCGTGATCAGTACGAATAAGACCGACCCGAACGATGGATTGATCGGACCGGATCCCTCTCGATTAGTCTTGGAAATTGGAAAAATCCAAGGGCGTTTTCTAGTTCTCAGAATTGCATCGTTGCTTTTGGAATTGCATCGTTGCTTTTAAAGGAGAATCCCCGCTGGCATATTCGTTGCTTACCGCCTACGCGAATCCCGATCTTACCGTTGTGCTCAGTGAAGTGAAAATTGGATCAGCAGGTTCACATTTCATACTTGGGCTTAGTTCGAAACGTCATCGGATGTCGCGAGGAAGATATCGAAGTCTTGCACGGCAGTACGGTCGGTCAACTTCTACGCGTCCTGGTCGATAAACACGGTCTTCCTTTTCAAGAAAGCGTTTTCAAACAAAGCGGCGAATTGCGCGCGACTACCCAAGTCTGCGTGGATGATTGCGACATCAATGAGTTAGAGGGATTCGATACCCGGCTGGGTAGCGAAGAGAAGGTTACGATCTTAGTCGGGGTCTACCCACCCGAAGGAGGTTAGCTATGACTAGTCCGAGAGAGGACGTTTGGGTCCATAGTATCTGCGACATGTGTTTTGCCAACTGCGGCATAATGGCGCATCGCCAGGATGGCGTTCTGGTTAAAATCGAAGGAGACCCGGATTGCCCCGCCAGCGCCGGTAAAATCTGCGCCAAAGGACAGGCCGGCTTGATCGGTTTGTACGATCCCTCGCGAGTCAAAGTTCCTCTCAGACGCACAAATCCCAATAAAGGCATCGGAGTCGATCCAGGCTGGGAAGAGATCAGTTGGGACGAAGCGCTCGACATCGTCACGGATAAGCTTAAGAAAGTCAGAGAAGACGATCCGCGTAAATTGATCATCTCAAGTTTCGATCAGATTGCGCTTTCCTATTTTATCCGACCCGTATGGGCGATCGCGTACGGCACGCCTAATGCCGACTGGGTTGGCTACTACTGCGGCAACTATCTTCATGCGTCGATGTATCTTACCAACGGCGCGTTTCATTCCGATTTCGATCTCGATTACTGTAACCACGTTATTCTTCTCGGCAACCAGCAGGGTTTTATGGCAGGGCTCAATGCCACCGTGATGGCGCGCAAAATGGCTGAGGCGCGTCGGCGCGGCTTAAAAGTCGTAGTGGTCGATCCGATTGGCACCAATGCCGCCGCTAAAGCCGACGAGTGGGTGCCGATCCGTCCGGGCACCGACGGCGCGCTGATTCTGAGCATGATCAATGTTCTGCTCAATGAGCTCAACTGTTACGACCGTGATTTCCTTTGTTCGAGAACGAATGCTTGCTACCTCGTGATGGCTGACGGCAGTTATCAAAAAGACGAAGGGAGCGAGAGACCGCTGGTGTGGGACCAGAAGAGCGGCAAGGCCGTACCCTTTGATCAGGAAGGAATTCAGCCCGCTTTGGAAGGTTCTTTCACCGCCAACGGAGAGCCTTGCCGGCCCGCTTTTGAATTGCTCAAAGAGCAGGTTAAAAATTATTCGCCGGACAAAGCTGCATCTATCACGACTATTCCCGCGGCTACGATCCGGCGCATGGCGAAGGAATTCGGTGAAGCCGCACGCATCGGTTCCACCATTATGATTGACGGCCAGGCCCTACCGTACCGGCCCGTCGCCGTCAATATTTATCGTGGCGCCGGCGCGCACAAGCACGGCACGAACACGGCGCTCGCGGTGCAGGTTCTGAATATGATCGTCGGCGCCTTTTACGTCCCTGGCGGACATCGCGGTCCAAATCTTGTCGGGCCGGGGTTTTCGTGGAAGCCCGGCGAGACCAAGGAGGGATTGATCACACCGCCGTCGGCAATCGGGCACGGCGCGCGCTACTATGATTTCGAAGAGCGGGTGCCGGATGATCTCGGGCTGAACGAGCTATTTCCCATCAGCACCAATCGCAGTCCCATGTATCAGATGAATTTGAGCCATCCCGGCGAATTTGGACTTCCCTACAAGCCTGAGCTTCTGATCGTTTGCCGGCGCAATCTGCTGATGAACAACACCAATCCCGAAGCCATCGCCGAGATGCTGAAGAAGATTCCTTATATCGTCAGCTTCGCCACGCAAATCGACGAAACCGCGGAATTTGCCGACCTGGTGCTGCCCGAAGCGTACTATCTGGAACGATTCGATCTGTTCCCGAACCGGCCGAGTCATACGATGAGCCAAGCCACGGGCCATTTTTACTGGGGAGTGCGGCAACCCGTGGTTGAGCCCGTGGGGCAGGCGCGACGATGGATTGATGTCATGCTCGAGCTGGCCGACCGACTCGGTTTCTTGGGCGACGTTTACAAGATGTTCAATGTCAAATGGGGCCTCAAAGATCCCTACAAGCTCGATCCCAAACAGCGCTACACCATGCACGACCTTTACGATCGCTGGACAAAATCGCTGTTCGGCCCGGAGCGCGGCATCGACTGGTTCACGACTCACGGCTACCACAAACAGCGGCGCACGCCGGACGAGAATTATCCCGGTCCGTTTATCAAGGCGCGCTTTCCGATTTATTTCGAAAACATGCTGCGCGCCAAAGAGTCGGTGACCAAGGTTGCGGCGAAATTGGGACATAAGTGGGATACCTCCGACTATACGGCCGTGCCTGAGTGGAAGCCTTGTCCCGCGTATGACGAGAACAAGCCGCTTTACGATCTGTTCGTGGTCAATTTTAAAATTCCTATCCACGCGCTGTCTTTCACTACGCAAAATCCATGGTTGGGTGAGCTCGCGGAGCGTAATCCCTACGCTTACAAGATTCTCATCAATACGGAGACCGCCGAACGCAAGGGCGTGAGAGACGGAGACGAGATCTGGGTGGAATCGGAAGCCGGCAAAGTCAAAGGTGTGGCGAAAGTTACGGAATGCATTCACCCCGAAGTGGTTGGAATCGCGGGAGTGTTTGGCAGTTGGGCTGAAGGAAAACCGGTGGCCAAGGGAAAAGGTGTTCATTTCAATACACTGTTGCCGCTCAACATGTCGCGCGTCGATCCGATTTCTTCCGGGGTCGATTCCTGCATTAAGGTGAAGGTTTCACGGGCGGCATAGAGAAAAGGAGGAAGTCATGTCGTTGCACCTCGATGAATTTTTAATCGACGTTAAACCCCAAAAAGAGTGGGGCTGGTTGGTCATTACCTACCTTTTCCTTGGCGGAGCAGGCGCCGGTCTGTTTCTCGCTTCTCTTTATATAGGTCATCCGTGGGCCGAAGGATTGGGTTTGCTGTTGCTCTTAGTCGGCACGCTCTTCCTGCTATTGGACCTTGGTAGGCCTGAGCGCTTCTGGCGCGCTTTTTTTCGCGGCCGGACATCGTGGATCAGCCGCGGTTGCTATTTTATAACTGCCTTGACTTTGCTCGGCGGCCTCGACCTCTTGCTCCAGGCATCCGGAAGTGATGCCGGGGTGGTATGGCTCGTAAAAGTGGGAGCGGCAATCGCCGCCGTGGCCGTGATGGTCTACACCGGGTTTGTACTGTCCCCGTCCCCAGCCATTCCGTTTTGGAATTCGACTTTTTTCCCGGTCATATTCTTCGCCTATTCGCTGCTCGCGGGAATTGATTTCCTCATCCTTGCTTCCCCGGTGTTGCCGTCTCCGGCGATTGACCTGGCTCGTCTGGAAAAGGTTCAATTGGGTTTGGTTGTCCTGTGCCTGCTCATGGTCATGAGCCATCTTTCCGTTATGTCCAGTTCAGCCATTGCTGCGCGAAAATCGATCCAACTGTTGACCCGCGGCAAATGGAGCACGTTATTTTTGGGCGGTGTAATCGGCGTCGGCCTGGTGTTGCCGCTGCTGCTCGCATCGCCGGTTTTGTGGCAGCCGAGCTTCCAGACAATGTTTGCCATCACCGCCCTGCTCGCTCTGCTCCGGCTCTTCGGTGACTATCTTTTCCGTTTCCTCGTCATTCGCGCCGGTCTTTACGATCCGCTCTTATAGGAGGTCTCTTATGGCACGCTATGGAATGGTCATCGATCTCAACATCTGCATCGGCTGCAATGCCTGCACCATGGCTTGTAAAGCGGAACACGCCACACCTCCCGGTGTTTTCTGGGGCAAAGTTTTAGAAAAAGAGGTCGGAAAATATCCCGCCGCGCGCAGAGTTTTCTTACCGGTACTTTGCAATCATTGCGCGAACCCCGCCTGTATGGAGGTTTGCCCGACCGGAGCTACCACCAAACGGGAAGACGGCATTGTCATGGTCGACTATGACCAATGCATCGGGTGCCGCTCCTGCATGGAAGCCTGTCCCTACGGCGCGCGCACATTCCATAATCAACACGCGACTTATTACGGCAACGGAAGAACTCCTTACGAGCAAACCAAGCAGGATTTCCCCGAAGGAGTCGTGATGAAGTGCAATTTCTGTGTGGACCGGGTCGAACAAGGCGGGGACCCTGCGTGTGTCCAGACCTGTCCAACAGAGTGCCGGGTCTTCGGTGATCTCGATGATCCCGAAAGCAAGGTCTCCCGCTTGGCGGCCGAGAAAAAGGCCCGACCGCTGTTGGCTGAGAAAGGGCTCGAACCCTCAGTTTTTTACATCGGCAGTTAGTACATCACGGGGCTTTGGGGTCGGGCTCTTTCTCAACCGCACACGCAATGACCTGGTTTCGCGACGGTAAGCAAAAGTAGATTTTGACGCAGCGGAATTAAGCCGCAGGACCTCGTCGATTGCCGTTACAAAGACAAAATGGAGAAGAGCGGCTTCTTCGACAAGCTATGCGCCGAAAAAAATAGAGAGGTGATGCCCACGGTTGGAACTACGCCCGTCTCTCTCGTCGTCGGCCTGCCGGCGCCAATCGCTATCGGTTTGTTGGGCTTGACCCCACCATCACCTTCTCTCGGGGCCGACGCCGTGATCGGGATAGCGTCGGTAGCCGGAGATTGTTTTTCTTGCACACCATTGGCCAAGTTCAAGGAGTTCTTATAATCATGGCGCGCTTCTCTATTATGATGTCGGTCGCACTACTTTTGTTCATTGCATCAAGCGCCGGCTCGATTGTAGATGCGGCTTCCGCAACGCAGAAAGTCGTTTTTGCTTACGCGGGGGTTAACGAAAGATACGGCTGTGTTTTCGTCGGCAAGGATCAGCGCTTTTTTGACGAACAGGGATTGGATCTCCAGGTCGTCCAGATGCGCAACGGACCCATAGCGATTTCCGCCATGGTCGGAGGCGAAGCGCATTTTTATACTGCCTCTGCTACGGGCGCGACGCTGGGGGCAATGGTGGGCGGCCTGGATCTGGTTTTCGTTGGCGGCCTGATTAATAAGCTAGACGGCGATTTCGTGGTCTCTCCGAAGATCAAGAGCCCCTCGGACCTCAAGGGCAAAACTCTCGGCATCCAGAGCATCGGCGGCGGTATTTGGATGTATACATTGCTGGCCCTTGATCATTGGGGGCTCGATGCCGAGCGCGACAAGATACAATTGCGTGTCATTGGCGATCAAGCTGTTTTGGTTCAGTCGCTGACGACGGGAATCATTGATGGCGCTTTTCTCGGTCACACGTTTGGCACAATGCTCGAACGGCAGGGTTACCGGATTTTGACCGACACGGCGAGATCGGAAATCGCTTATCAAAGCACCGGTATTCTCGCCCGTAGAAGTTTAATCGACAAGTCTCCTGATCTCGTGGAAAAGAGTCTCAGATCTTTGGCGAAAGCCATCACATTCATCCAAGAACCCGAAAACAAACCGGCCGTGCTGCGCAGCCTGGCCAAGTGGTTGCGCCTGCCGCGACCCGAAGACGCGGAAGCGGGTTACGAAACGATTCGAAGTGGTTACAACCGGCGGCTCGGCGCGACCAAAGAGGGACTGCGCAACGCGCTGCGCATTCTCAGCAAAGTCGATGTGAAATTTTCCCGACTGAAGGTCGAAGATCTCGTTGATGAGCGGATCACGCGAAAATTGGAAAAGGAACTGAACTAGCGGTCGGGCCAAAACCGACCTTAGTCTTTATGCGGAGCGCTTCATGAATCAAGCCTTACAGGTCCAATCGCCGGCGTCTCAGGCTGAGGAAGATGTTTGGATTCCTAGCGTATGCCGCGTTTGCTCGAACTGCTGTGGGATTCGGGTCCATCGCAAGAACGGCGTGGTGGTGAAAATCGAAGGCCTGCCCGGCAGTCCGCACAACGATGGGCGCATATGCGCCAAAGGACTGGCCGCGGTTATGGGTATCTACGACCCCGCGCGTCCGCAACGACCGCTGATCAGAACGAACCCGCAGAAGGGAATCGGCGTCGATCCGCAATGGCGCGAGGCCTCTTGGGACGAAGCGCTCGATCTAGTGGTCACGCACCTCGCTAAAGTGATGGCCGAGGACCCGCGTAAGTTCGTCATTCTGCGCGGCGTCGGCGAGCCGGACTGGGTCGGTAGCTGCGTTGACGCTTTCGCCAAAAGCTTCGGCACGCCGAATTTCGCGGGCGGGCCGTTTTTCGCCACCCATGTCGACGCCTGCTATCTGATCAACGGCACGATGCACGTAGAGATCGATGTGCCACGCTGCCGCTATCTGCTGCTCTTTGGCGCGCAACGCGGCGCCGCCGTGAATCATGACGCCATGCGCGCCGCCAGGGAAATCGCCGAAGCGCGCAGAAGGGGCATGAAAATTGTCGTGGTGGATCCTATATGCAGCCCGATCGCCTCGAAGGCCGACGAGTGGGTGCCGATTCGCCCCGGCACCGATGGAGCGCTCGCCTTATCGATGATGCACGTGCTGCTGAACGAGTTGCAAATCTTCGATCGCAGCTTTGTTCTGACGCAAACGAATGCGCCGTACTTGATTGCCGCCGATGGGCACTACGTGCGCGACAAAGCGTCGGGAAAACCTTTAGTATGGGACGAGTCCGCCGGCCGTCCGTGCGTCTTCGATGCGCCAAGCACGCCTGCGCTCGAGGGAGAATTTGAAGTTGACGGCCGGCACTGCACGCCGGCTTTCGTCAAGCTCAAAGAGCATCTGCAACAGTACAATCCGGAGAGCGCGGCCAAGATTACGACGGTGTCGCCTACGCAGATCCGCCACATGGCGCAGGAATTCGGCACGGCGGCGAGCATCGGCAGCACGGTCATGATGGAAGGCAAGTCGCTGCCTTATCGTCCGGTGTGCTCGTTCTGCGACAGCCGCGGTCTTTCCTCGCACCAGTTCGGCATGTGGGCGTGCATGAATGTCCATATGCTCAATTTGATCGTCGGCGCTCTAGACGTGCCGGGCGGCTGTTTGAGCACGAACGCCCTCGGTCCGGGGGAAAAATTGCGCGTGGATGAAAGCCCCGACGGTTTGGTTGTCGGGCCCGGCGAGGTGCGCTCGTATCCCGCGCGACACCCGCGGCGTCCCGAAACGTTTAATCTGCGTGAATTGTTCCCCACCGGGCGCGCGATGGGCACTATCATGATGGGCTTGACCATGGTTCAGCGGCCTGAGCTTTTGCCCTATAAGCCCGAAGTGCTCATGCTCAATAACTTTAATATGATGATGTCCGGCATCGAGCCGAAGCTGCTGGCCGAAGCGGTCAACAAGTTTCGCTTGGTTGTCCATCTCGGCGACAAACTCACCGAGACCGCCGAGCTTGCCGACGTGGTTCTCCCGGTGCGCCAGCACGCGCAAAGATTCGACTTCCCGGTCAACTCGATGCGCGGTTGGATCAACGGCGATCAGTGGTATTACACGTTGAGACAACCGGTGGTTAACAACGGAACCGAAGCCAAACATCCGGTGGAAATTATCATCGAGCTGGCCAGACGGCTGGGAAAGCTCGCGCCGTTCATGGAGCGCTTCAACGCGGGGCTCGGTTTGAAAGAGCCTTACCGGTTGGACGCCACGCGCAGCTACTCGGTCGAAGAGATGATCGATCGCTATATCAAATCGACTCTCAACGGCGAGTACGGCCTCGAGCAGCTTCGCGAAAAGGGTTTTGTCGCTTTTCCCCGGACCTTGGCGGAAAAATTTCCGCGCGCGCTGAAGAAATTGCCGCGCGTTCCGCTTTATTTCGAATTTCTCCTCGAAACCGGCGCGGAACTGGACCAAGCGGCCGCGGAAGTCGGCCTGCCCATCGACAGCAGATCGTTTGCGCCTTTGCCTTCCTGGCATGCCTGCGCGGCGCAGGAGCACGCGCCGGCGGATTTCGATTTAATCGCGGTGAATTACAAACTGCCGTTCCACGCCTACAACATGACACAGGACAATCCATGGCTTGCCGAGATCGCCGAGCGCCATCCCTATGCCTACAAAATCATGATCAATGCAGAAACCGCTGCCAATAAAGGAATTGTCGACGGCGATGAAATTCTGCTTTGCACTCCCGCCGGGGTGCGCGCTCAGGCGATCGCCAAAGTTTCCGAATGCATCCATCCGGAGGTCGTCGGCATCGCCTCCTGCTTCGGCCATTGGGCTAAAGCGCGCGCCACCGCGCGCGGGCGGGGCATTCATTTCAACTCGCTCATCCCGTACGGACTCAGCCAGATTGATGCTATGGCGGGTTTGATGGACGCGTGTGTAAAAGTGAAAGTAAGCAAGGTTGCCAAAACAAAGGCGACGAGGTCGTGACGAAAGGAGTTGCTGCATGAAAATGTTAACGCGCTTTGCAAACCATCGCGCGCTGATCCGGTTCACTTTCGCTGTGCTTTTGTCGCTGCTTGTGACGCTTCCGTTTCGCTCTTTCGCCCCGGCCGCCGAGATACCTCTCGTACGCATCGCCCACGGCGCATTCAACGAAAAGATCCTGGCATTGTGGATCGCCAGAGAACAAGGTTTTTTTCGCAAGCAAGGCGTCAACGTCGAGATCATCACTATTCGCACCGGCGGGCAGACCGTCGCCGCGCTGGCGTCGGGGGACGTGCAAGTCGCCTATACAATTCCTGGTTCTGTTCTAAGCGGCGCGGTGGGCGGCATAGACGTTGTGTTCTTCGGCGGAATCGTTAATCGGCCCGATGGGGATTTTGTCGTAGCGCCGGGTATTAAGAGGGCCGAGGATCTCAAAGGCAAGCGGGTTGGCGTGCAAAGCATCGGAGGCGGTATATGGTCGCTGTCTATGCTCGCCCTGGAACACATGGGGTTGGAGTCGACCCGGGACAAAATTACGATCTTGGTGTTAGGGGATCAATCCGTGCTTACGCAGGCAATGGCGACCGGACTGATTGATGCGGCGTACCTGGGTTATACCTTCAGTACTCTCCTTAAGGAAAAAGGGTTTCCCGTGCTGTTGGATATCGGAAAAGCCCCCATCCCCTACCAGGGACTTGCGCTCGCCGCGCGCCGTTCCTATCTCAAGCAGAATCCGCAAATAGCCGATTCGATCCTTAGAGGAGTGATCGAGGCAATAGCCTTTATTCAAAACCCCGCGCACAAAGAAGTCGTGGTTAAGTCATTGGCAAGAAATCTGCGGCTCACAAGCACGAAAGAGGCGGAGAGCGGCTATGAGGTGCTGCAGTGGCTCTATAACCTCAATATTCATCCCAGCGTGAAGGGGATACAAAATATGCAGCGACTCCTGGCGATGACCAATCCCAAGGTCGCGGGAATCAAAGTGGAAGATGTTGTCGATGATGAGCCGGTGCGCCGCCTGGAAAAGAGCAGTTTCTACAGCGACATCGTCGCTCAAACGAAAAAATAGGAGAGGACTACAGGACTACGGACCACGGGACCACATGGTCGGTATTGATCTCACTGCACTGACGCGGAAAATCGCGGCGTAGTCGGTGTCAGTTTCGCTCGATGGTGCGCAAAGCGCACCCTACGCGATTTACCACGAAGGAACGCGCTCCCCACCTCTTTCCTCCCCCGCGCGCGGGGGAGGATGAAGGAGGGGGACCTTCGTGGTGAGAAACGGCTTTGTCTATAGGGAGAATACGCAATGAGTAAAGAAAAGTGGTTATTATCCGCCGGGCACCATCATTTATTTCACATCGTCGCTCCCATCGTCGCGCGGGCGCGCGGCTACTTTGAGCAAGAAGGCGCCGGCGAGTGCGAGTTTTTCTGCAGCGGCAGCGACGCCGAAACCATCAAGGGGATGGGAGAGAGCCGTTATCACATCGGCTTAGATCCTAAGCCGTTCCTTCTCTGCGGCGCCAAGGCACAAGGCGCGGACGTTTTTATTGTCGGCGGTTGGCTTAACAGCCCCGCTTACGCCTTTATTGCTGCCAAAGGAAGAGGCATCCGCTCACTGGCGGACCTTAAAGGAAAAAAGGTTTCGGTTCGTGAACCGGACGGCATCGACACCCGTTTCGCTCGCGCCGTTTTCCGCCGCGAAGGACTCGACGCCGACCAAATGGTTGAGTGGGTGGCGGCCGGAGCGCGCTCGCGGCGCATCCAGCAGCCGCTGTTCGATTCCGGCACGGTCGACGCGGCGATGATTATTCTCCAGGACGCGCCCGGCATGATCGCAGACGGTTATCCGCTTTTGGGAGATCTCTCCAAACTCTATCCCAACGGTTACGCTGTACGCATCACGGCCGCTACGGGGGATGTCGTGCGCAACGAACCTGAACGACTCACCGGGTTGCTCCGCGTTCTTCTCCGCGGTTATCGTTTCATGAACCAGTATTACTCAGAGACCAAGGAAATTCTCACCAAGGCCGGTTATCAATTGGACAAGGACATGGATGCGGCTTTGTGGGAGGGCAAGTATCATATGTTCGAGCGCGTCCCACTCGACGGCAGCGTCAATGAAGCCGGACTTGAACTGGTCATCGATGAAGAGAAAGCGGCCGGCAAGCTGCCGTCCTCTTTTCGAGCCGAGGAAATTCTCATTACGCGCTTCGTTAAAGAAGCCGCCGAATCGGTGAACCGCCGTTTTGGCAGTGGCTGCGAATAGGTTGCCATCACCACGGAGGACACACGGCGGCGAAGCCGCAACCAAGAAGACACTTGACCGCAAATATCGAAGACCCCCTCCTTCCTCCTCCCCCGCATTTTTGCGGGGGAGGAAAGAGGTGGGGGCGCATACCAGCCGAGAAATTTGCGCGAATGGAGAAAATTTAAAAGCAATACGGAGAACGCAGAGAGTTTGTCGGGTGCGCTTTGCGCACCATCTCGCTCTAACAGAATAGATCGAGGGATTCTTCCGGCGGGCAGTTACAGACATCTGGAACATTTGGAACGAACCGACGTTTTGAACGCTTGTTGATGCGAGGCGATTCAGCACAAGAACTGTAGGATGGGTGGAGCGAAGCGATACCCATCGTATCGTCTGAAGGGGAGTTCAATGGTTAAGCATCGGGCTTGTCTACTTGTCGAG
>JBGPIK010000007.1:0-46328 GCA_041484845.1 Binatia bacterium
CGGCCGTCGCGTTCGGGTTCGCATTCAAGTGCTCGCGCCGAATAACCGCCCCGTGCAGGTTACTGAGAACTTGTCCGGTTTCTGGCGTGAAACCTATCCGAAAATAAAACAAGAACTGCAGCGCAAATATCCGAAGCATGATTGGCGCTGAAACGGCTTTCTAAGGATCGCGGTGGGCTCCACCTATCGAAGGCTGTGGCTGCCGGCCGTATTTCAAACTAATCGAAAATCATGCTCGTGAAGGTCACGGCGGAACCGGTTTCCGGCGTGAACGCTTGGCTGTATTTTAGCGCCTTGCCGCGGCTACCATCGAGAAGGTGAATGAGGGAATAAAGAGGTGAGAAACCACAAATTCTTCTCTTGTCCTGATCCTTAGCGATCTCATTAAAAAAACCCGGCGCGTCCAGCGTTGCAAGGCAATTGACCAGCCGTTGATCCTCGGACTCGACCCATTTAAGGTGCTCCTCCGTCACCGGTTCACGGTCGCCAAACTGCCGCCCAACGTGGGCCAAATCAACACCTGCTACGAAGCAAACTTGCCGGTTTTGCATCGCGGCCAATTCGCGTAACGCGTGCAAGAAATCTCCCACCGGAGAGTGTTTCTCCGGAGGCGTTTGATTCATCACCATCGAGTGAAACGACGAGACCAGGATCGGCACGATTTGAAAAGGCTTTTCGTGCCGTCCCAAAAGTTCCGCGCGCCACTGGGCGATAAATTTCAGAAAGACTACCTGAAATTCAAGCGAGTGCTCCCCTCGATGCAAATACTCGTCGGCAAAAAAATCGTCGCGGCAACGCTCTTGAAGCGTTTGCACGAATTGCCGCTCCGTCTCCACGACTCCAAGGGGAGTTTCGAAGTCCTTGAGCGTCAGGATAAACGGATTCTTGCCGCTGCAATGGGAAGTGCCCAGCAGGATATAGAGATCCGCCCCATCGCTTTCGGCCAGAGTTTTGTATGCCCAAGCGTAGGCCGGACCGCCCCGGTGGAAATCTATATGCGGCGCGACGATAGCTTTAGGCACCCTTCCGGCCGAGTCGAAAGCGGGCAAGCCGGGCCCTTCCGTAGAGGCGAAATAAGCCGCCAGTTGGCTCTTCAGCGCAGCCGGATCGGCGTTGTAAACACCGCCCATATGCGCGGGCGCGCGGGTCGGCAGTCGTCGGAACTCCAGGACGACCGCGTTTTGGTAATTTAAGAAACGATCGCTCACCAGATAATAATGTTGATCGAGCATTTCGACGAAATTTTTCAAATCGTCGCTCAAGAGCATCGCGCCGAACTGCTTGGCATAAGCTTCTTGAATATCGACAAAGGAATGCGAACCGTCGAGATGGGCAAGAATAAAATACCCCGCGAGAGAAATCCCCAGCGGCGTTGCGAAGTTCATTGGGTCTTTGAGATAAACGAGGGTTTTCCCCTGTTGCTGGACGGGGAAAGCTTCGACGGGTCTTAAGCGCGGTCGTTCCGGCACGATGATAGCTAAAATTCCGGCGTGAAGTTTACGGACTGAGCGAATGAATCGTTAACGCGCGTGCCGCGGCGGTTTTTGCGTAGGCAGCACGCAGAACTGCGCGACGCCGCAGATCCGTCCCAAGGTCGGATCTAACCTAATCCATTCCCAGCTTCAGCTTGGCTTCTTCGCTCATCATGCTTGGGGTCCACGGCGGATCCCAAACCAAATCGACGCTGGCATCTCCGACGCCCTCCAGGGCAAGTATTTTCTGTCGCGCATCGCTTGCGATGAATGTTCCCATGCCGCATCCCGGTGCGGTCAGGGTCATTTTCACCGCCACTTTGTCCTCATTGACTTCGACGTCGTAGACCAGACCGAGATCGACGATATTCACCGGAATTTCCGGATCAAAACAATCGTGTAACGCCTCATATACGGCTTCTTTGGTTACCATTGTGCTGGCTCCTTTGCAGCGCCGAGCGCGCACCGAACGCGGCGCCGGCGATTGATTTAACTTGAAACGATCTTCAGGTCACGGGCGGGCTGGGCCCGCTCGGAAGCGATTGAAAGTTGTCCTGCCAATTTGGCGGCGATCTCGAGAAAACTTTTGCTGACTTCGGATTTCGGGTCCTGAATGAGTATAGGTATCCCCTTGTCGCCTCCCTCGCGCAGCGCGGGCGTTATCGGAATCTCGCCAAGATAGGGGATTTGAAACCTCTCTGCCGCGCGCCGAGCCCCGCCGCGTGAAAAAATTTCGTGCCTTTTCCCGCAGCCGTCGCAGATAAAATAGCTCATGTTTTCGACAAGGCCAACAATGGGAATCATCACTTTGTCAAACATATTTTTTGCGCGAATTACATCCGCCAGCGCAACATCCTGAGGCGTGGCCACCAACAGGGCTCCGCTGACCTTGAGTTGCTGTGAAAACGTGATCTGTACATCTCCGGTGCCCGGCGGCATGTCAACGACCAAATAATCAAGCTCACCCCAGTGCACGTCGGCCATCAACTGATGCAAGGCTTTCCCGAGCATCGGGCCGCGCCAGATGACCGCCTGATCAGCCTCCAAGAAAAACCCAATCGACATCACCGGCACGCCATGAGCGACCGTGGGGCTAATTTTGTACGCGCCATTCACCTCCACCTTGTTGGGCTCGCCCTTCACTCCCATGATTATGGGTACCGAGGGACCATAAATGTCGGCATCAAGCAGCCCGGTAGCCGCGCCATGCATTTTTAGCGCGACGGCAAGATTCGCCGCGACCGTCGATTTCCCGACCCCGCCTTTTCCCGCCGCCACCAGAATTACATTCTTTACCGTCGGGAGAAGGTCCGTTTGTCCCGCGCCGGCCTTGCTGCCGCGAACCTGAGCGCCGAAACTAATTTCCACGCCGCTCACGCCTGGCATTCCCGCCAGCGCCTTCTTGCAGTCCGTCTCGATGCTTTCGCGCAATGGACAAGCCGGCGTGGTGAGCTCGACCGTGAAACTAATTTTGCCGTTGTTGACGGCGAGATCTTTAACCATCCCGAGACTGACAATATCGCGGTGCAGTTCTGGGTCTTGAACTCGCCTCAAAGCTTCGAGAACTTGCTCTTGTTTAATGGCTTCCACAATCATCCTTTCGCTAAACACTAACTATAGACCTACAAGGTCCACGATGTCAATAAGCCACGGCGGCAATGTTCACATCGATCGGCAGTCCGTCTAACCTTGTGCAACCTTGTTCGGTCCTAACGGATCTGGTAAAATTTAGGTGTATTGAATTTTTTTAACTCCCCGACATAGAAGGAGGCTTTATGAAACACGCAGCGACATTGTCTGCTCTCGCCCTGGTATTAATTATTGCCACCGGTTGTTCCGGCCCGTTGACCACTCGGGAAAAGGGCGCCGGCATCGGCGCGTTGGGTGGGGCTGCCGCCGGCGGTATTATCGGAGCGGCGGTAGGTCATCCCGGGGCTGGTGCCGCGATTGGCGGGGCCCTCGGTTTGGGTGCCGGTGCATTGGTCGGCGATCAGATGCAGGGGCAAGAACAAAAGCAGAGCGAGCAACAGCGGCAGATCGATGCCAACCAGGCTGAACTCGATCGCCAGAGAAGAGAAGTGGAGAGACTTAGGCAGCAGGGCGAATATTAGCCGTCATCGTTCTTTCTTAATACCCGAAGCCAACGGACAAGGGATTACTTCGTTGTCTTAATTGGCCTATTCATTCATGGAGCATCTTTGCTCGCAGGACGCCCTTTACCGCCAGTATAGCGACGGACTTGTCATCGGACGCAGCCCTGGGGCTCGGCAGCAGCGCCGCTCGGCTGTGGGCCTTCGTCAGGCGGAGTCATCGGTCTGCAGTAGGAGCGTTGAGCGCACACGTGACGACAGGCAAAAATTATCAACGAAAATAGATGCAACCAGCCAACGCAAACGTCTAATAAAAAGAGTGGATGGTTTAAGATGCTTGGAACGGGACAGAGCGGAGATTGACCCGGCCATGGGGAGGTCGCAGTAATGAATTATCGTCAAAGTGCGTCGTTGTTCGGTAGTCTAGTGCTCGCGGCTGCTATACTTGTTTCCGCTTGCTCCGGCCCATTGACCACTCGAGAGAAGGGCGCCGGCATCGGCGCTTTGGGCGGAGCTGCGGCTGGCGGCATTATTGGCTCGGCAGTAGGTCATCCAGGCGCCGGTGCGGCGATTGGCGGCTTGCTCGGTTTAGGCGGCGGTGCATTGATTGGCGATCAGCTCCAAGGGCAGGAACAGAAGCAGTCCGAACAACAGAAATCAATCGATCAGCAGCGCGCCGAGATTGCCAAGAACCAGGCTTTGATCGAGGAGCTCAAAAAACGCAATATCGAAGCCCGTGAGACCAGCCGTGGGGTAGCGGTAAACTTACCGAGTGTTAACTTTCAATTTGACAGCGCTGATCTTACTTCGGACGGACGCGATCGCGTTAACCAGATCGCCGGCATCGTAAAGCGCGACGCGCCGAATCGGCGCATTGCAGTCGAAGGCCATGCTAGCAAAGAAAGCGCGGCCCAGGAAGATTACAATCAACGGCTCTCGGAGAGACGCGCGAATTCCGTCGCCGATGCGCTCGAACGCGACGGCATTGCCAGCGACCGAATTTCCGCCAAAGGGCTCGGAACACGCTCTCCAGTGGAGACCAACGATACGGAAGAGGGCCGGCGTCAGAACCGAAGGGTCGAGGTCATAATCGAGAACTAGCGGTTAAACTTCGGTTCGGTGCCGGCAATCAAGCGCTGAATATTGCTGCGATGGCGCACCAAGATCATCAGAGCCAAGAAGGCACTGGTTCCGATGACGGCAGCCGAATAAGAGAAATACCAGAAGACTGCCGGCGCCGCGGCCGCGGCAATCATTGAACTCAGCGAGACAATACGGCTCACCAAGACAACCAGCACAAATAGCAAAACCAACACCAAACTGGCCCACGGGGCCAGAGCGAGAAAAACTCCCAGTGCCGTCGCGACGCCTTTTCCCCCTTTGAATTTTAGAAAAACCGGGAATAGGTGACCAAGAAATGCGGCTACAGCTACAAATGCCACGACGGTTGTGCTGAACCCCAGTTGCAACGCGATAAGTACCGGGAGGAATCCTTTTGCCGCATCCGCGATTAATGTATAAATCCCCTGGCGTTTTCCCACAACTCTCGCGACATTTGTCGCACCGACATTACCGCTCCCGCTTTTCCTCACATCCACCCCCGCCCAGGCGCCGAGAATAAAACCCGTGGGGATCGAGCCCATCAGGTAGGCCAGTCCAATCATCGCGGCCGCCATGACTGTCATAAGGTTTTGCTACCAGACGTTTCGTTTAACATCACCGTCTATTTCTAATGGTCGCCGCCCCGCCACCGGCTATCGGCGGACTCTAGTCAGTCGAACCGCCTTTCCACGTTCCGCGTCCGTCTTACCATACGCTATCGTTGCCGCTCAACAATTGCCGGCTTAGCCCGGTTTTCTCACAGTTAGAGGAAAAACGATGACGCTGTGTCGATCGAGACGCGAGCTCGGAGGAGCGAGGCACAGAGACGAATAGTCTCAATGCCGTGTTTGGTGCTCGGTTCGCCGCTCGCGTTTTTCCTCAGGCGTTCGCTCCAGCAACGCAGTTTGCGGGCCGCTGCGAGGTAATGGCCTATTGCCTCGCTCTGGAGGGCTCGCCTCTCGATCGCGCTTATACGTGAGAAATTCGGCTTAGCCTTCCGACCACAAAAAAGCCCCGGGCAAAAATCGCGCCGGGGCTTGGTGAAATAAAATATAACGGAAAAAGCTTAATGCCGGGTTAAGCAGGTTTCTTGTAGAAGTCGGGATTCATCCGGCTATAAGTCCCTGATTTGGCAAGCTCCTCCTCGAACATCTTGCGGATTTTCGGGTCCTCATCGTAATACTCGATCTGGTTGCCACCTGCCTTGACGTCCTTGTCGACTTTCGTGATATCGCCGAAGCCTTCACCGAGGCTGTACTTGATCCCGCCCAACCGTGGCGGCAAATAACGCGCCGGACTCGCGCCGGTGTTAAAGTGCTGGTGCCACATCATTGCAGGCGGAGTGAAGACGCTGCCGTCTTGCCAATCATAACGTTTAGGCGGCTCGCCCTCCCTCCAGAAAAGCGAAAAACCGTGTCCTTTAATGATAATGACATTGAATCCAGGCCCGTGACGGTGGGCCTTTTTATATGTGCCGATGGGAAATTCCGAAATATGGGCGGCCATCGACCCATTGGCCATTTCCAGCATCACGTTTTTCCCCGCCGCGCCGCGCTCTTTCCATTCCTCGAGCTTGAAATTGCGCGCGTCGGCAATGAAATTCGTGTCCCAAACGCGGCCGGGGTACGCTTTTCCCTTGCCGCTGAAGTATTCGGGATCGCCGTCGAAGCGATCGACGAAGTCACGCGGTGTATTAAAAATAAAATCCGCATTGTGGAAAAGGTTGAAAACGATCGGCATGCTATTGACGGAGAAAAACCGGGCAGGCTCGTCGCCTGACCCATTGAAATGTTGATACCAGGCATTAAGGGGGAGCGCAAAAACACTTCCGTCCTGCCACTCGAAGGTCTGCTTCGCCCCTTTGTCGTTCCAGATGGTTGTTGCGCCTCTGCCCTTGAGAACGAAATTCAGATCTTCGTACAGGTGTCTCTGCGGGTTAAGTTTTTTGCCGGCTGGAATCTCGCTGACATAGGCGCCGGTTGCTCCTTCCGCCCCTTCCATATTTATGAAAGCGCCGTTTCCGCCGGTTCTATCCCAAGGTTTCAGCTCAACTTTCTTTAAATCCTGCACAAAAAACGTTTTGACGATGGGAATCCCTTCTCCTAATTCCCACTTGTCATAATAAGGGATGTTGTCCATTACCTCGTCGACTTGAGTTGCCGGTTTGGCCATATTCTTCCTCCAAATAAAGCTATTTTTGCCTCATACCGTACAAGGCCCCCAAAAGCAAGGCGGCCTTGAATCCAGTATAGGAGTTTTACGGCCTTTTAGAAAGGCGCGCTTCAGGTCAAACATCCGGTGGTCCCACTGCCACGATTATTTTCCCCTGCTCGCTGTGTCTCTGCAAAGTTGGCGGCAACTCCTGATCGCTTACGCTTGCGCGCCGAGATTGACAATGATCGCGAAACTCTACTAAATGGGCGGTAATTATCGTGCCGGAACCCGGCACGCATCCGTTAAGAAAAGGAGAAATACTTTGGCAACAATCGTAGAAGCGCCTATGGTGGGTAAAATTCTGAAAATCGAAAAACAAGTCGGCGAGCATGTCGACGAAGACGAAGTAGTTTTGGTCATGGAAGCAATGAAAATGGAGATACCCATTGTCGCGCCGGTTTCCGGAATCGTAAAAGAACTGAAAGTCTCGGCCGGCCAAGCCGTCGAGGCTGAGCAAGCACTCGCCGTGATCGAATAGACTCACTCGATAATTTCGACCCTCGATTTACAAGGAGATCCCATGGACACCTGGACGTTCGGCTGGACAGTGGCGCTGCTCGGCATGGGGGGAACGATGCTGGTTTTGTGGTGCCTAAGTTTGGTCGTCCTATTGCTTAAAAAGCTCTTCCCCTACACACCTGAGAATTCGGCGTCTCAGAAAGGTTAATCGACGCCCATGGAATCGGCAATCATAGTCGGCCTGCGAGGCCTTTTTGATGGCGTGACCAATCTCGGTCCCGGGCCTGTCATCATGCTGTTCATTGGGTGTCTTCTGCTGTACTTAGGCATTAGCAAGGGTTATGAGCCGCTGCTCCTCGTTCCCATCGGTTTTGGTGCGATACTGGTCAACATTCCGCTGGCCGGTTTGATGGAAGATGACGGTTTTCTGCGATTTCTTTACAACACCGGCGTGATCACCGAAGTATTTCCGCTGCTGATTTTTGTCGGTATCGGCGCGATGACGGATTTTCAACCGCTTATGGAGAATCCGAAAATTATTCTTCTCGGCGCCGCCGGTCAGTTCGGAATCTTTCTCACGCTATTGCTGGCGCTGGCCATCGGTTTCGATAAGCTCGATGCCGTCGCCGTCGCCGTGATCGGCGCCTGCGATGGACCCACGGCGATATACGTGAGCTCGAAATTTGCTCCACACCTGCTGGGCGCGGTCTCCATAGCCGCTTACTCTTACATGTCCTTGGTGCCGCTGATCCAGCCGCCGATTATGCGCTGGCTGACAACAGATAAAGAGCGCAAGATCGTTATGGGCGTTGTCAGGCAACCTGTGTCCAAGACGACAAAAATTGTTTTCCCGATTGTCGTCACGATTGCCGCCTCGATCCTCGCCCCTAAGGGAACTCCATTGATTGGAACGCTTATGTTGGGCAATTTACTTAGGGAATCCGGAGTTGTGGAGCGTCTACGACACGCGGCTGAGAACGAAATCGCTAATATCGTCACGCTGTTTCTCGGCCTCGCCATCGGCGCAACAATGCAAGCCGACAAATTCCTCCAGAGGCAAACGCTTTTGGTTCTGCTCTTGGGGCTCATCGCCATTGGGCTCGATACCGTTATGGGAGTTCTCTTTGGAAAACTGATGTGCCTGCTCACCGGCGGAAAAATAAACCCGCTCATCGGTGCTGCCGGAATTTCCGCATTTCCAATGGCAGCCCGGGTTGCCCAGGCGGAAGGACAGAAGTATAACAAAAAGAACTATCTTCTGATGCATGCGATGAGCGCTAACGCCGGTGGCCAGATCGGCTCCGTAATTGCCGCCGCCGTAATGCTTTCGGTTCTCAAAGGTATGGGCATCGTCGGCTAGAACAAAACCGCATGACGCAATCCAGAGAAGAACTGGAAAAGAAACTTGTCGCTTTAGAAAAGACGGCCGCCGAAGGCGACTCGAAGGCCGCCGCCAAGCAGCGGTCCGAAGGCAAACTGACGGCGCGCGAACGTATCGATTGCCTTCTCGATGCGGGCAGTTTCGTCGAAGAGTTCATGCTGGCCGAAACCCAGTGCGTCGATTTCGGCATGGCGAAGAAAAAACTACCCTCTGACGGTGTCGTTACCGGCTTTGGCAAAATCGATGGCCGGCCAGTGTACATTTTTTCACAGGACCGCTCGGTGCTTGCAGGCACCGTCGGCAGCGCGCATGCTGAAAAAATCGCCTATGTCATCCAGACCGCGCGCAAACTGGGTATTCCCCTCATCGGGCTGAACGACTCCGCCGGCGCGCGGATTCAGGAAGGCCTTTCTGTCACGACCGCCATCGGAAAAATTTTTTTCGAGAATAGCATCACGTCCGGCTGTGTTCCTCAAATATCGGCCATTATGGGCCCCTGTATCGGTGTCGGCTCCTATTCCCCCGCACTGACCGACTTTATCCTGATGGTTCAACATACCAGCCAGATGTTCATCACGGGGCCTGCGGTTATTAAAGAAGTTCTCGGCGAAGCCATCACGATGGAGGAGTTGGGCGGGACAAAAATGCATTCTGAAATTTCGGGAGTCACGGATCTGGTCGCCCGGAACGATGAAGAATGCCTAGCCATGATTCGGCGGCTGCTCGGCTTTCTGCCGTCGAACTTTGAATCGGCGCCGCCACGCAAAGAGACTAGGGATGACCCGGCGCGAATGCTCGAATCCCTGGAACAAATCGTTCCTGAGGATATGCGCAAGGCGTACAACGTTCTCCAGGTCATCAAAGCAATCGTGGATGACGGCGATTTTCTCGAGCTGAAAGCCAAATTCGCGCGCAACCTCGTCATCGGCTTTGGCCGGCTGGACGGTTATCCTGTCGGATTCGTCGCCAATCAACCGATGTTTTTGGCAGGAAGCCTTGACGTCGATGCTTCGGATAAAGCGGCGCGCTTCATTCGGTTCTGTGACGCATTCAACATTCCTGTCATAACCTTGGTGGATGTTCCGGGCTTTTTTCCGGGCAAACAGCAGGAAGAAAAGGGCATCATCCGCCACGGCGCTAAAATGCTTTACGCCTACGCGGAGGCTACCGTACCTAAGATCACCGTCGTGCTGCGCAAAGGCTACGGCGGCGCCAAACAAGCGCTGTGCACGCGCGAGATGGGAGCTGACCAACTCTTCGTTTGGCCCGGTGTTGAGCTGGCTGTGATGGGCGGCGGCGGTGCCGTCAATGTGCTTTATCGGCGTGAAATTGAACAATCGCCGGATCCGGAAAAAACTCGCAACGAGAAACTCGCCGAGTTTACCGAACGCTTTAGCGGACCGTTCGAAGCGCTTTCCAAACAATTCGCCCAGGCGGCGATCCGGCCGCACGAAACACGCCGGCGGTTAATCCAATCTTTAGAAGTTCTTCGCTACAAAAAGGAAGAGAGACCCCGAAAGAAACACGGCCTCATGCCCGTGTGATCTGTTGCTGCAAAGGTCGCCGGACGGGACAAAAATCGGAATACCGAAAGTGGAAATTCACCGCGCGAGCATCACGACAACGAACAGGTTTCAGGGACGTTGACGCCGCTCCATGGACGCGCTACTCGGCGGCCGGTAACGAGAAGGAAAATATCGATCCTTTGCCTTGTTCGCTTTCAACCCAAATTTTTCCGCCATGCGCTTGAACGACCATTTTGCAGATAACCAGGCCAAGGCCGGTTCCCTTATGACCGGACTCCGTAATATTACTGCACTGACGGTATTTTTCGAAAAGTTTCGTCATTTCGCTATGAGCAATCCCAACGCCGCTGTCTTTCACCCATACTTTGACCTGCGCATCGTCGGCTCGCGCCACGCCCAATTCAATCCCGCCCTCCGCGGGCGTGAAATTGATAGCGTTGCTCATCAAGTTATTGATAACCTGTTCTAGGCGCCGCCGATCGCCCTGAACCAACGGTACGACTCCAGGTACGGACTTGATTAGAGCAATTTGCTTCTTTTGCGCCAAAAACAAAAAATTGTCCAGGCTTTTATCAATCAGATCCCGCAGGTCCATCGGTTCCACAGTTAACTGAATATAGCCGGCTTCCAGCTTAGCCACATCGAGAAAGTCGCTCACGAGATCGACCAGGCTATGGCTGTTTGCCAAAATTTTCCCCAGCCAGCGCTCTTGTTCATCGTTGACGTCACCGAACATTCCCTTCATCATGACTTCTGCCGCGCCGCTGATATTCATTAACGGAGAACGAAGATCGTGGGCGATCATCGCGACGAAATCTGCTTGCAGTTGATTTGCCTTTTCAAGCTCGCGCGCTTGTCTTTTGGTTTCCTCATAAAGTCGACTCCTTTGCACGGCGATTCCCATCTGATTGCCGATCGTTTCCAACAAATTCACTTCCTCCCGTTTAAAGGAGCGCGGTGTTCGGCTCGCCAGCTGGATGATGCCCAAAACCTCGCCATCGCCCCGTACCGGAACCTGGACAAACGATTCGACTCCCTCTTTTTTGAAAGTCTTTAAACCTTCGCACCCCTGCACATGTTCTTCCACGCAAGTTTGCATAAAGATCAACTCTTTGAAATGCGTGGACTGCGCGAACTGCGAGGACTGCAAAATCCTGCGATGGCTCAGAACGTTTTGCGGATCGCGATAGCCCCGGGTCACGACCACTTCCAGCGTTTCGCCAGTCGCATCGAGCAGCCGAATATTGCCAAGATCAAGGGAGCCGATAAGCATGGCCTGATCGAGAATCTTTTCGAGGACCGGCTGCAAATCGAGAGATGCCAAGATAGTTTCGCTGATTGTTCTGACCGCCAGCAATTCTCTATTGCGTTCTTTCAGGTTCTCCTCGGCCCTATGGCGCTGGACGGCGTACCGCAGCGAGCGCGCTAACAGGTGACCGTCCACCTGGCCCTTAATCAGGTAATCTTGGGCTCCCCGTTCCACAGCCTTGACGGCCGCCTCTTCATCATTGAAACCGGTCAGAACCACAATCGGCACTCCGGGAGCCTTGCTGAGCACACTATCGATCGTATCGAGCCCGTGGGCGTCTGGAAGCGACAGGTCTAAGAGTACTGCGTCCACCCCGCCTTCGATCAGTCGGGCTACGGCCGTCGAAAGTCGCTCCGCGCGCTCGATTTCTAAATTCGTCTCAGACAACTCTTCTCGAATCAGAAGGGCGTCGTCTTCATTATCTTCGACGAGCAAGACTCGCATTTTCTGCTTAACTCCGCGTGGAAGGTATCCGGGAGACCAGCGCCCAATAAAGAGCAAATTGGCGGATCACATCCCTGAACTTATCAAAATCCATGGGTTTCGTGATGAACGAACATGCGCCTTGTGCGTAGGATTTGATAATATCGGTCTCACTGTCGCTCGTCGTCAGCATGACAACGGGGATGTGCATCAGAGCCGGATCGGCTTTGATTTCATTGAGCACTTCAAATCCGTTTTTCTTTGGCATATTGATGTCAAGGAGGATAAGGCCCGGAACTCGTGCATTTTGATATTCCCCTTGACGGCGCAAGTAGGCCAGAGCCTCTTCTCCATCGCGCACCACGGACATCAAATTCACAAGCTTGGCATCCGCCAGCGCCTCCCGCTCGAGCAAGATGTCATCTTCATTGTCCTCTACCAGGAGAATCTCCATGGGCTCTCCGATCATTGATTCATACCTCCTTCGGGATCTTTGCCGCGACTAAAAGTGATGGTAAATTCCGCTCCGCCGCCCTCTCTCGGCCGTATCCAGGCACTTCCGCCGTGTCGCTCGGCAATCTGCCGCACGATAGCCAGGCCTGCCCCTGTTCCTTCGACTTCCCGCCCGACGGCCCGCTGGAACAGTTGAAAAATGCGTTCCGCATGCTCGGGGGCAACGCCGGGTCCGCGGTCGCGGACCGTTATACCCACCAGGTTCGATTGCGACGGCTCCGGCTGATAAGGCAGGACCTCGACATCAGGGGCTTCGCCGTTACAGGTGAATTTAAGGGCATTCCCAATAAGGTTATAAACCGCTTGCGTGACCCACGTTTTGTCCACCCGCAGTCCAGGAAATCCATCGGCAATCTGGACGCGTGCTTTCGTCGCCCTGATTTTTTCCTCAAGGCGTTTGATAGCCTCCTGCACGATCGTTTTCACGTCGACTTCCTCGGTCGGGAGCGCCATCCGCTGCGATCGAGAAAGAGTCAAAATGTCATCAAGGAGCCGATTTAACCTTTGTGCTCCGAGAATGACGCGACGGAGAAAGTCCTGGCCTTTATCGTCGAGCCGGTCACGATAGCGCTCATTGACCATGCGCGAGAAGTTCTCGATCGCGCGCAGCGGCTCGCGAAGGTCATGCGAGGTAACATAAAGGAGCGTTTCGAGATCGCGATTTTTAGCGGCGACTTCCGCCCTGGCCCGTCCTCTCTCGGCAATTTCATGTTGCAATCCCACATTCAAGCGCGACAATTCTTCCTTCTGGCGCTCCAAGACAAGCAATAATTCATCCTTCGCCCTGTTCGATTGCTCCAACTCCGCCGCCTGCCGCCTGGTTTGCTCGTAGAGTTGGGAGTTATGGATTGCCATGGCGGCTTGGCTCGCCAATGCGGAAAGAAGCTCGACCTGCTCGCCAGCAAATTCACACTCTTGCCGAGTGTAGAAAGATAGCACGCCAAAAATAACGTCGCGCGCAATCAACGGCACTCCGAGATATGAAACCAACCCATGCTTGCGGAAGAACTGAGCGTCTCGTACGCGTGGATCGGTTTGTACATTACTAACCGTTAAAGACGCCTTGTTTTCGAGCACCCGATGAGGGAGGCCGCGCCCGTTGCCTCGAGATTCTGCTCGCCATTCCTCTTTATCGATGTTGCGACACGCCGTGGCCTCCAGCATTCCGCTCTCCGCATTGAGTAATCTTACCGTCGTGGCGGAATAAGGCAGGACGCGGTCGATTTTCTCGAGAAGGACATCCAGGATGTCATGGAGATCAAGCGTTGAGGTAATCGCAGTCGCGATTTCGTGGAGAACTCGGATCTGTTTCAAATTGCGCTCGGTCTGGCTAAACAGCCTCGCGTTTTCGAGCGCACCGCCAATTACGGTTCCGATCGACTGGAGAAATCCCACCTCACGCTGAGAAAACGGAATAGGCGTCCCCGCCGAAATGCCCAAGACCCCTACGACCTGAGCCCCCGCTTTCATTGGGATCCACGCGACGGAAAAACTCTGCGGTAACAAGGATTGGGTGTCGCGAAGCGCTTGGCGGTCATTGACCACTACCGGTTCGCCGGAGGCCAAGACTTGTTCTGTCACCGCATGCCGCGTCCTCTGCCGCAGAGCTTCGATTTCCTCCGAAGAAAAACCATGGTGAGCAACGAGCGTAACCTGTCCCGTAGCAGGATCTTTGAGTCGGATGGACACTCGTTCCCGTCCGGTCACTTCGAGGACCTTGTCAAGCACAATCTTCAGCAGTTCATCGCGATGGAGCGACCGGCTCGTGGCTGCAGCGATCGCATTCAGGCTTTCTTGCTGCTTGGCGTGCTGTTCAACACTCTGAAACAAGCGGATTTTCTGCACGGCGATTCCGGTTTGCGTGCCGATGGCTTCGAACAGTCGTATTTGCTCGGGCTCAATTTCCCGGGGAGCGCGATTGCCGAGATGAATGACACCCAAGACGTCTTTGTGGGTGCGTAGCGGAACCGTGACGAGAAGGCGTACCCCTTCGCGCTTAAACGTGCGCATGCCCTCCACTTGCGCAACGTCCTCTACCTTGGTCTGCTTGCGTTCGATAACTTGAGCGGTAACCCGCGGGGAAGAAGGATCTTCGACGCGCTTGCGCTGGCGTTCAATATTGGCGAGATCGCGATAGCCTCGGCTCGCAACCGGTTCCAAACTATTCGACACGGGATTGAAAAGTCGGATCATACCAATATCGAAACCGCCCATTTCAACGGTTTTCTCGAGGATTTGGTCCATCATGACGCTCAAGTCAATCGACTCCAGAATGATTTGGCTGATCTCGTGCAGTACCTGTTGCGCCGCACCCGACCCACCTGGATGACCATTTTGTCGCGCTTCAAGTTGACTCATCGCCGTTCCATCCGCATCCGCCCTTTCATATGCCTGATCCCTTCAAGTTAAATACCCACGGGGAGAGCCACGGTAAATGTGGAGCCATTTCCTGGTTCGCTCGCGACCTTGAGTTCGCCGCCGAGCATCTCAGTGATTTTTTTTGCTGTGAAGAGTCCTAATCCCATCCCGTCATACATCCGCGCAATTCAGGTATCCAGCTGCCGATATTTTTCAAATCCGCCGGAACGTCTCAGACAAAGTTCGGGTCCTTTTCTTGAAGCAGCGCAAGGTCAGATTGGAGCTCTCCGAGTACCGTGCTGAGCCCCACTTCTCCTTTGCTGAGTTCTACGCAACCGGCCTCGATGTTGCCGGCATGCAGCACGCTCATGACCAGAGCCAAAATATCCTCAGAAGCCTTCATGATCCGCGTCAGTTAGCTGCTTTGTTCCGCTGTTGCGACGAGCCGATTTTGAATCGAGGCTACGTCCCGATGCATGCGTAGCGCTCGGCAAAATCGCGAGAGCACCGGTAACCATTCCTCAGGATGCTGCACGCTCTGCTTGTTTTTATACGGCTCGGCGTTTTTTTCTCTGAGCGTTTGGGCAAGACCGTCGAACGCGGCGGCCCGTTCTCTCATCTCGTCTCGGTCGCGCAGGCGGCGCGTAGCATTCACAGATGGGCGCGCGATGCGCGCCATTGATCGGAAGACGCCATTCATAGCTCCCTACTCCTCTTTTTCGCATCTACGGCATTTTCCCGATGTTCCACCCATAGTTGAAGTTGGCTTTCACGGACGCGCCACTGACCTCCGACTTTCAGGGCCGGCAGATCGCCACCTTGGATCATCCTGTGCAGAGTCCGTGTTGATACGTGCAAGAGCTGCGCAGCCTCGGCGAGGGTCAGCAGACGAATATTGGAAAACGTGTTGTCCATAAACTGCTTTCCTCCGTGACGCAATGGGGGTGCCAGGGAGAAAAACCTGCTAAGCTATTACTTTTGAACGAGAAGATCCGTCGCGAGTCGCGCTTTGCGAGTACAAAATTGGACAACATCGGACAAGGGACGACGGTCTCTGCCACGGGACGCGCCGTGCGGAAATCCTTGGACATTTGAGGGATACGTGTAAAGGCGTAAAAGCGGGGCTAAGAAATCTACTGCTAAGCGCGAACAGCACCGGACGTCGAGTTGTCGACAGGCAACTGAATGATCTTTTCAGAAATGTTCGAAGTGGAGATCGCCCCAAAAAACATTTTCGCGGTAACTTTCGTTTCCGTGAGCATCACCAGCGGGTTCGCCGGTCAGGCGCTATTGTTCGAAGAGAATTTGTCCGGCCAAACGAGTGTCGTACCCGCCAAGCGCGGCGACTTCCTCTTTGAATCCTTGCGAGCGCATGATTTCTAGCAACCGCGCTCCGCGCGCGGACTCGAAGAAACTACGCGACAACAGCAGGTCATACTGTTCGCTAGCCACAGGAATGAATTCGAGACCCAGCGCCTGTGCTGCCGCGTGCACGCCCAATCCTGCATCGGCTAAACCGCTCGCCACGGCAACGGCAACCGCCATGTGCGTGAACTCCTCGCGCTCGTACCCTGAAATAGACGCTGCATCGATGCCCAACCGGCTCAGCTCATAGTCCAACAATACGCGCGTACCGGATCCAGCTTGACGATTGACAAAGCGCACCCCGACCGCGGCCAGATCCGCGAGCGCTTTGATAGATTTTGGATTGCCGACCGCGACGAGAATGCCTTGCTCGCGCCGGGCGAGATGAACCAGCACGACGGGAACGCCGGGAATCGTTTTTTTAATGGCGGGAATATTGTAAACACCCGTTTCCGGATCGAGCAGATGGGTGCCTGAAATATGAGTTTCACCACGCTGCAAGGCCAGCAACCCCCCCAGGCTGCCAACGTTTGTCGCCGCAATCTTAAGCTCGGGATGACGCAATTTCAGCTGGTCCTCAAGTACGGCGATGGCGAGATCATGGCTGCCGGTACAAAGAATTGTGTTCTCGACATCCTCCGGCGGCCGCAGTAATTCCACCTCAACTTCATCGCCGGCATTCAGTCCTTCGAGTCGGCTGGGTATGCGCAATAAACCGTCCGCATGCACCATCGTCGTAATAACGCCAGCGCCGCGCGCGAGCGGCACCGCGACCAGTTTGTCGCCGACGCGGCCAACGGTGACTCGAAGAAATTCTTCGAGGCCTAAGTGCGACGCAATCTTTCTCGGCACGATTGCCCGTACCGTCGGATAGCCGCGCGCCGCGCAGCCGAGGAGCTTTTCCAGCGCAGGTCGTAAAATTTCCCGCGCAATGACGATGGCCGATACGGGATAACCGGGAAACCCGATCACGGGCTTATGGGCCACGACGCCAAGCACGGCGGGCTTACCCGGCATGACATCAATGCCGTGGGCCAGCAGTTGGCCGGCGCGTTCCACGGTATCGGCCGTGAGGTCATGCTCGCCGGCCGAAGAGCCGGCGATGAGGGTAGCGATATCGCATTCTTCCG
Source organism: Binatia bacterium (assembly GCA_041484845.1). Classification (GTDB taxonomy): domain Bacteria; phylum Desulfobacterota; class Binatia; order UBA9968; family UBA9968; genus JBGPIK01. The sequence goes on from JBGPIK010000007.1 coordinate 17,342, forward strand.
CTGCGCGTTCTAGCGCCTGTCGCAGCAGGGCGGCATCATCTCGAACCTTGGGAAATATGACCGGTACTCCTCCCCACTCGCACACAAAAGCGGCTATCACGGCAGAATTGAATTCGATCACCGATCCGGCCTGGACTTCATCGCCCGGTTGAATCAACTCGTCGCCGGTCGGGATAATGCCGATTTTCGGACGAGCCTTGACACGCACCGATGTGTGTCCGGCGGCCAGGAGGGCGCCCAAGTCATAGGGGCGCAGCCGATGGCAACGCGGTAACAGCAACTCGGTGGCAACTACGTCCTCGCCGACCAAGCGCACGTGATTCCAGGGTGGCACCGATTCGAAAATCTCGACGGTATCGGCATCCAATTGGCGAACTTTTTCAATCATGATGACCGCGTTCGCCCACGATGGCAGCGCGTTGCCGGTATCGACGTAGGCAAACGCGCTCGGCCTCGGCCCATCCCCGGTAACGCGCGCGAGTTTTTTTCCAATAAATTCCGTAGCGCCAAACGTGTCTTCGGCGCGCACACAAATACCATCCATCGCAACGGCGTGATAGTGAGGCGATGAAAGCTTGGCAAATACCGGCTCCGCCGTAATGCGATCGAGGCCGTCTTCGACAGGAATCGTTTCGCCGGCGAGCTTTGACGCGTCGATATGTCCCAAGAAAAGCTCTCTGGCATCAAGTAGCGGAGTCTTCTTTAGATATCGCTTGCGCGCCATAAGGTCTCGCCGTTTCGAGCTAGAACAGAATCACTTCAACTTCTTCACCCGCTTCCAATCCGTCTTGATTTAGATCGATCCGCACCATGCCATCGGCTTTGACCAAAGTAAAAATGGCGCCGGATTTGTTCGGTAGAGGGATTGCCACGCAGGATCCGCCCTGGGTCTCGATCATAACGCGAACATAATCCTCGCGTCCTATTTGTGAAGCGATGTTGGTTTTTAATACGGCTCGGACACTTTTCTGAAATTTGCCCAGTGCTAGGCGCGCTTCGCCTCCCAACCGGCGAATCAGCGGTCCGGCAAACAGGTCGAAGATGACCAATGCCGAAACCGGATAACCGGGAAGGCCCATAATGGGTTTGCCATACGCGGTGGCAAAAAGGGTCGGCTTGCCGGGGCTGACCGAAATGCCGTGAAAGATGAATTCAGAATCGGGAAAGGAAAGAATCGTTTCCAGAGCGATGTCTTTCGCTCCCATGGAACTGCCGCCGGAGAGCAGTACGAGATCTCCCCATGCTAACGCATCTCCGATTGCGTCCCGCAGCAAACTTCTCTGATCTCTGACGACTCCCCAATCCTTTAATTCCGCGCCCGATTCCTCGATCAGACCCGCGAGCGAGTATTGGTTAATGTTGCGAACTTGGCCGGGAAGCGGATGGGTATCCGGGTCGACGATCTCGTCCCCCGTGGAAATCAAGGCCACACGTGGCCGCTTGTAGACCGGAATCGAGGAAAGACCGATGCCTGTGAGCGCGCCGAGGTCATGCGCCCGCAAACGCCGTCCCTTGTCAAAGACGAAATCGCCCTTCTTGATATCGTCACCGATCTGAATGACATTCTGCCCTGGCGAAACGCCACGGTGTATCTCCACGAATCCACCAGCCGTTTCGTCGCAATGTTCAACCATCACTACCGCGTCACTTTCGGGCGGCATCATCCCGCCGGTCGAGATCCGGAACGCTTCTCCCGTTGCCAGAGATTGAGTTGCTTCCTTGCCCATTTCCACAACGCCGGCAAGTTTCAAATAGGCGGGCAGGCTCTGACTCGCGCCAAAGGTATCTTTGGCTTTAACCGCATACCCATCCATGGCGGCACGGTGAAAGTGCGGCAAATCGACCGCGGAATAGAGATCCTCGGCCAATACGCGGCCGCGTGCGCTTGCCGTTTGTATCCGCTCTGTCTGCACCGGGGCGACCTGAAGGAGGCGTTGCAAGGCTTCCTGCGGTGCTAAGACTTGGAAAAATCTTTGCGCCATCCCGTGAAAATCATAAACAGAAGAACGCAGAGGAAGCAACCTGAAGTTTTGGTTGTTGCGCTAATCCAATGGACACGCTAAAAAACGGAGGCAGACAAACACGCCAGCCAATTTCATTACCAAGGAGCCGCCCGATGAAGTTACAAAAGGTTTACCATATGGGCATTCCCGTCGATGACTTGGACCGCGCCCGAGATTTCTATACACACATACTCGGCATGGAATATCTGGGTCGCCTCGGCGGCAATGCCGACAATCCTGACGCGCTACCGATCCACGGTAAAGTTCAGAAATTGGACCGCTTGCGCTGCGGCAATGACGATATCGTTCTTTTCGAACGGCCGCGACCGCTCCATCGCGACGCGCTGGATCAAGACGGCATCGCGCACCAGGCTTTCGACCTGTCATGGGAAGATTACGATGAGGCGCTCAAAACGGCGCAGGCGTTGGGCCGCTTTCACCGCAGCGTTGAGCGGAGCAGCGGCAAGACGATTTATATGTACGATTCGGAAGGCAATTATCTTGAACTGCACTTTCCCGCTCCGGGATTTAAGCGGCCTCGGGAATAGAGGGATTTGTGAGGGAACCGATTAGGCTTGCCATCGCCGCAACCTCGAAACGAGTCGACATCGCCAGTGTTGTCGCGCTCTCTTTCTTCCATAACGCGGCGCTGCCGCGCCGCTCACAGTTGGACGTCGCCATGGGCTGGCGCGACTCTCCACTCGGCGGTACCGGACCCGCCCTCTTGGTCGACCAAAAGAAATATGATTTTGCCTTTGGTAACCCTGTGGGCTTGACCCGCATGGCTTATCTGGGCTGCGGCTTTTATAAAAAGAAAATTCCGCTGCGCGCGATTGGCGTCTTTCCCACCTGGGACCGGCTGATCTTCGCCGTGCACAAGCGCACCGGCATTGAGTCAATCGAAGATATTAAGAAGCGCAAATATCCGCTGCGCATCTCCACTCGGCGAAAGGGCAAGCTGCAAACAACGCTCTACGTCATCGAAGAAGTGCTCATGGCCTATGGCATCGGCCTTGCCGACATCGAGAAATGGGGAGGCAAAATCATGGAGGCCGCAGCCCCGAGCAGCGCCGACCGCCTGAACCATATTCGCTCCGGCGACGCCGATGCCGTTTTTGACGAAGGCGTCAAAAGCTGGGGGCCCACGGCGCTCGCCTCCGGGATGCGTTTTTTATCTGTCGCTGACACCGCTTTGCGCCGTTTAGAAAAGATTGGCTTTCCCAGGGCGCCCGTTACAACAAAGCATTATGCGCAAATGGACCATGCCATTGAGACGGTGGACTTTAGCGGCTGGACCTTTTTCTGTCGTGCAGACCTCCCGCCGGCGCTCGCCTACGCCATGGCCAAAGCCGTCGACCTTTGTCATGGAAAAATTCCGGTGGACCATTTCGACCAACGGCCCATGACCATGCGCGAATTTTGCCGGGGCGGCGAAGCCGGGCAACTGAACATTCCGCTCCACCCCGGCGCCAGAAAATATTTCCGCGAAAAGGGATATCTCTAGCAGGTTGCTGAAGAAGATTAGGAATGCTTCGAGTGCCTCAGCATGAACGGAAAAACATCAAGGATGTCAAATCTCCTCCGTTCGTCCTGAGCCCCGTCGAAGGACTCCGAGAACGATTTTCAGCAACCTGCCAGGCTTAGCTACGCACTTTTCTGCTTCGCGTGCGCGCGTTTGAGGAGAAATGATGACCATCGCTTTGCGCAATCGTGTTCGTCGGCCAAAAAAGCTCTTAATGCTGTTCGCCTTTGCTTGGGCCGTGGTGAGTCTGGAGCCCCGTTTCCTTAACGCCGAGTCTCTTCGCGTCGCCCTTTCCACTAAGGACTTCGGTTACCTGCCGCTCTTTGTCGGCATGCGCAGCGGCATGTTTGCCCAGGAAGGTCTAGAAATCCAATGGATCCAGGTGAGCACGAACGTGGTGGTCACCGCATTGCTGTCCGGAGAAATCGACGTTGCCGGGATCGCCGGCTCGTCCATGCGCGCGGCTGCCCGGGGCGCTCCGCTGAAGGCCACCTTCTTTCCCTATTCCAAATCGCTCTTCGTTTTAATGGGGACGCCTGAGATCAAACGGGTTCAAGATCTTAGAGGGAAAGTCATCGGCACGACCGCGCCGGGAGCGACCACTGAGATCGCCGCCGCTATGGTGCTGGAGCGTTACGGTTTAGATCCTAAGAAGGACGTATCGTTCCGCGTCGTTGGCGGCGCCGACACTTCGATCGCCGCGATGAAAAGCGGTTTGGTGCACGCCAGGGCGTTCAATCCTGACGCGGCTTTCCTGCTCAAGAAGCAAGGCTTTACGGAGCTTGCGGTGCTGGCGGATTACGGTGCTTGGCCATGGGCGGGTTACTCGACCTCGGATGCTCAGCTGGCTAATCGGCGCGATAAACTCAAGCGCTGGACGCGGGTGATGCTCAAGAGCCTGCAGCTTATGCTCAATCGCGGAGCAGAAACTTATAAGATCGCCCAGGCGGAATTCGGCCATCCACGCGATGTCACCGAAGCCGCGGGCAACGTTTGCATTAAAGCCATTGATCCCGACAATCCCGGAGGCGCAAGCGACGAATCGCTGCGCAAAAATATCGACCTGACCATCACCCTTCCACTCAAGCTCGGCGCCACCCCGCCACTTTCCAAATTAGTCGACTTTTCCCTCCTGCAGGAGGTTCAAAGGGAGCTTGGCATCGGCGCAGGGAAATGATGTGTAGCGACTGCATGCTGCCAGGCCGGCGGCCTCAGAAGGTGGCATGGGATGTTGCCGTTTTCTTAGCGTCTTGAGTTCGCAATTGAATTTCAAATTTCCGCTTCAACCCTGAAAGGCATTGATCATGGCTGGCAGCAAACCTCGCATCACCCTGGGTCTTCCCGATCATCCGCGCTGTCGCGCGATGATTGACGGTAAGCTCGGCATCGAAGGCTATGAACTCGACATTGATCCCAACTTTGTCTCCTCGGGGGAACGGCACTACAAGTTTCTCCATGGCCAGTGGGACGTCGGCGAGTGCTCGGCCGCGAGCCTTTTGCGCGCGATTGAAAGAGGACAGCCGCTTCTCGCGCTTCCCGTTTTCTTTGAACGCGGGCCGCGCCAGCGAAATATTTATCATTGCGAAGGCCGCTTGAGTCATCCGACGGAACTTAAAGGCAAGAAGTTTGGCTGCTTCCGCTACGGCGCGACCGCGGTCGTATGGGCGCGCGGCTTCCTGCTCGACGCCTACGACATCAAAACCACGGACATGCAATGGTTCGTCTCGGGGAGAGAAGTTTTCATCGAGCACGAACTCCCCGTAAAGGTTGAACGAATCGATCCGCCGCTACCCTTCGGTCACGAGAAACTTGAGCTTTCTAAAATGCTCAGTGAAGGCGCGCTGCACGGCGCGGTCGTGCCGGGCGACTCGGGATATCTGGGATTTTTCGGCGGCGGCTCAACACCGCCCATGATGGCAAAGTATCCGGGCGTGAGGCCCCTTTTTGAGAACAGCGATGAGATCATTCGTTACACCCAACAGACGGGCATTAATCCGATTATGCATGTGGTCTCGATTCGACGTGAAGTCGCGGAACGCTATCCCGACTTTACGGCCAAATTGACGCGCGCTTTTAAGGAAGCCAAAGAGGCCGCGGCGCCATACATGGATACCGAGGAAATCGCCGGCTACGAAAAGGAGCGGGAGGCGTTGGGCGAAGATCCGTATGTGTACGTTTTGGGGGAGAACGAAAAGCGCACGCTGCGCGCGCTCAACCGTTACCAGATCGAACAGGGTCTAATGAAAACAGAATTGCCGATAGAGGAGTTGTTTGTAGGGCACGTTTAGCGCGCCGCCGAATACTTCAACGCCTATTCGGCACGCAGAGCGGCTGGGGGCGAGCCATCGTTCACGGCTTTTCCGCTTTATCGTAGCCTCGTTGAACACTAGATGGAATCATTTGATTCATTGTCTTCGCAAATTCGTAAGATGACTATATCGAATTTGACCCCCACGGCTGAAGCGGGCCAAGAGGAAATTGTTTTTCGGTACAGGGGTAATATTATTGAATTGCCCGCGATTACCTGACTTTCTCGAAAAAAACCCGAAGCGGGGTTCTCCCGTTCGGGCTTTTGAGTGGCCAATCCAAAGTTGTCGCCGCGCTGTCGTCACAAACCACCTGTGGGTAGCAGGACCGGATCAGTAATTTGCGCGAAATTAGGTGTGCGCCTACTACTACGCGAGGAATTGAGTGGTCAAGGGCGAAGAATAGGAAGAAATTTTACTGGGTAGTGGAGAAAATAAGCGTCGTGACGCGTGACCATGATTCGTAAACGTGGCTCTCAAGCGTGAAAGGCGTCCTTTATCGGGACAACCGCTAAATGGCATAAGGACGACAACAGAATGGAAATAGCCAAAAGGCGGCGGTGAAACGTCAAGAGCGGAGAAAGCAGCGTAAGCTGCGAACATGTTCGTGGACGTGGGACGCGAGCGTGTGATGCGCCGCGCTAGCCATTGGCGCCAGTGATCAAATCGTACGGATATTCTGGGCGGTGATCAAGATATCGATCTGTTTGAGAAGCCGCTTTAGGTGCTCCTTAAAATCCCTGAAGAACTTTTCGGTCTTTCGGTCGCCGCCGGCAATGATTTCGATTTCAATGATATCGTCGATGAAATCCACCCCGCCATATTTCCAACGTCCTTGCTATGGTGCAGATTGAGAACTAACCGTGAGCGCGCCAAAAACCGCGATCAACTCCTCGCGAATTTGTTTGATCTTTTCGGCTTCGATCTCCCGGCCATCGTTATATTTCAACGGCAGGTAAATCTCGTACTTTTTCATGCCGCGAGAGAAGATTTTGGCAGAGGTACGCTCTTGGCGGGCAATTTCTTAAAAGGAATCCTCTTCCGCTTAAGAAGTTTGATATGCTCCGGTATGACTCCATAAATATTGTCGGCGAGACAACTGACAGCCGACCCGCTCTTTGCCAACAGGAGGAAGCCCTTGGCATCGTGTTTTTCTGGGATTTGGATATAAATCATGACACTTAAGATAGGGACTCTGAATCACCGTGTCAAGAAAACCCGTCTACGCAAACTCACGGAAGGCTGGGTGTCAGGCGCAATATCTGCCATTCGGCGCGAATCGCCGTCGGCCTTGGCCTATTTCCACAAATCGTAAACCGGGGTTCCTGTCGGAATTGTCACTCTAGACATTGTTTTTGCTTTCGCGAGTCATTTCCTCGTTCGCGACCAGATCACTGTGTTCTTTACGTCCAAGTTAATCGCCAAATCGTTAGCTCTTTTTTGGTTGCCCCTGTAAAAAAACCCCGCCGGGGGAGTACTGGGGGATGATCAAGCCTTTACCTTTGACATTAACTCGTCTACCAACTTTCTTTTCCATCACCCGCCTTCAATGGAAAAAGGGGTTGGGAGTCTTTTCATAGCCCTATATTGCCTTTGGCCAGCAAAATCCATTTCGAATACCCCTAAACAATCCCTCTACCGTTGTGGCCGCGCCCAAGAGAATGAATAGCGTCGCATCTTCACTTGTGACATTCGTCACCGCGAAACACCGTCGCGCTCACTGCACCGCTTACGTCGAGCTGGATTCGCGTTGACGACACCCACGAAACCTTTTCACTTGCGAGCATGCGGCGGGCAGGGCTGTCAATGTGATGCGGTTATTACGTTTTCAAATCCGGAACAACCGGCGGGTGTTATCGGTCGTGACTCGGGCGACTTCCTCGAACGTCAAACCTTTCACCACAGCGATAGTCTCGGCAACCAGCCGGACAAACGCCGGCTCATTGCGTTTACCGCGATGCGGCACCGGCGTCAGGTACGGTGAATCGGTCTCCACTAACATCCGTTCGAGCGGCACCTGGCGCACCACGTCGCGCAAAGCCTCGGCATTTTTAAAGGTGATGATCCCGGTAAAGGAAATATAAAAACCAAGATCCAAATACGCGCGCGCCGCATCATAACTTCCGGTAAAGCAGTGAATGACGCCGCGAAGTTTCCCTTCTCCTTCGCTGCGCAGCAATTCGGCGCCCTCTGAAGCCGCATCCCGTTCATGAACCACAATGGGCAATTCTGTATCGTGGGCCATGTGGATGAATTGCGCAAAAACCCGCCGCTGAACGTCTCGAGGCGAATGATCGTAATAATAGTCAAGGCCCGTTTCGCCTACCGCAATCACTTTTGGATGGAGCGCCAGATCTTTAAGCTTTTGCAGCTCACCCGGCCCGACATCCTTTGCATCGTGAGGATGCATGCCGACCGTGGCGTAGATATTCGCAAACGAATCGGCCAGCGCCACGGCTTCGCTGTTGCTTGACATATCTCCCGCCCCGCCGACGGCGATAATCTGCTCGACGCCGGCTGCCCGCGCGCGTTCGATGACCGCCGCCGTTTCGCCGGCGTACTCCTTGCCCTGAATATGGGCGTGGCTATCGACCAGCATTTTTCCGCGAAAATTACCTTTTGCCTTCGGTCTCGATACGGGGAAATAGCACCTTCGGTGGCTTGACCGCATGTCCGGCAGCGAAGCATTCACCCCACGCGGCGCGATAAGCGGGATCGTCTTCACCAAGGCCGAGTAGCAGCCGCAATTCGGTCGCCGTATCGGGCATAAACGGCGCGATCAAGCGAGAAAGCATACGGATCGTTTCCAGCAGGTGGTGAAGAACTTCACCCACCCTGGCTCGGTTGTCGGCGCTCTTAATCAGCGTAAAGGGAGCGGTCTGCACAATATAGCGGTTGGCACGATCCATCGGAGCCCAAATGGATTCGAGCGCGCGGTGAAACTGCAAGTCCGCCATGTGGGATGCGAGCTCACGCTCGGCTCTGGCAAAGTTGTCTCTAAGTTCCAAATCTTCAGCCGCCCAAGAGGAACCGAGGGGTTGCACGATCCCGTCAAAATATTTTTGCTGCATGGCCAGCACGCGACTCACCAGATTGCCCAGGTTATTGGCCAGATCCGCATTATAGCGAGCGGTTAAACTATCTTGACGAAAGTCCGAGTCTTGACCGAACACACTCTCGCGCAGCACGAAGTAGCGGAACGCGTCCATGCCGATGGTTTTCTTCATCTCAAGCGGCGACACGGTGTTTCCCAGACTCTTTGACATTTTCTGGCCTTCGATGGTCCAAAAGCCATGGACATTGAGATGCCGGTAAAGCGGCAAGCCGGCCGCCATCAGCATCGTCGGCCAGAACACGCCATGAGGTTTCACGATATCTTTGCCGATGAAATGTTCTGCAGAGGGCCAAAACTTCTGAAAAAAATCTTCTCCCTTCTGTTTCAGCGCGCTCACGTAATTGATCAGCGCGTCGAACCAAACATAGGTCACGTAATTGCGGTCAAACGGAAGCTCGATACCCCAAGTCAACCGGCTCTTGGGGCGAGAGATGCACAGATCACCGATCGGCTCGCGCAGCATCGCTGCGACTTCATTTCTAAAGCCTTCGGGCCTGATGAAGTCGGGATGTTCCTCCAGATGACGCAATAATCGGTCTTGATACTTGCTCATGCGGAAGAAATAGTTTTCTTCTTCGATTAATTGAGGTTCGGTTAAGTGATCCGGGCACTTGCCGCCGACCAGTTCCTTCTCGGTGTAAAAGCGCTCGCAGCCGAAGCAGTAGAGGCCGCCGTAACGGCCAAAATAAATGTCCCCGGCCTGATAAACTGTAGTCAGAAGCTCCTGCACATAGCGGACATGATAGGCGTCCGTTGTACGAATAAAATGATCGTAGGCAAAGCCGCAACTGTCCCATGCCGCTCGAAACCGGGCGCTGATCTCGTCCGTAAATGCCTTGGGATCCACTCCCGCCTGCGCCGCCGCCTGGGCGATTTTGTCACCGTGCTCGTCCGTACCCGTGAGGTAAAACGTTTCGCGGCCCGTCGCCCGATAGTAGCGCGCTAACGTGTCGGTAATGATCATCGTATACGCGCTGCCCAGGTGCGGCTCCGCGTTGACATAATAGAGCGGGGTCGTAAGGTAAATCCTGTCCATCACCGCGCCTCCACGGCGCCGATGAAAAGCGCTTCCAGCACCATGCGCCGGTTGAGGTTGCGCTGAATGCGCGCGGCCGCGCCGGCGATTTGACTCAACGACAAGAGAATGCTGTCGAGCTTGGCGGCGCCGAATTGCCGCTGAATCTGCGGCAGCATGTCCAAATTGATCAATTCGCTCGTCTCTTGCGTCAGCGCATGAACCAGCAGGTCGCGATACCACGTTTCCACCCATGCGAGAAATCTCAGTGACTCTTCTCGGCTGCTGGAGAGCGTCTCCGCTGCATTCAGCGCGGCGCGGTAATCGCCAAGCGTTAGAGAACTCATCCCATCGATCCAACTCTGTCTTTGCGCAGACAGCTCTTCCTTATCGAACTCGAGCGCGGTCCCCAGGCTTCCCATGCTCATGGCCGCCACGAACTGGGCATCGTCGCGCGTCATGGTTTTCTTGGCCAATAAGAAATCGGCAATTAAACCTCGAGGCAGAGGTCCGAAGGAAAGGCGGAGGCAACGCGAGCGCAATGTCGGAAGCAAGCCACCGGTGTTCGAAGCGATCAAAATCAACAACGAATCCCGCGGCGGTTCTTCCAGGGTTTTTAACAAAGCATTTTGCGCCGCACTATTCATCAAAGTCGCCGGATCGATAATGACTATTTTTTTCCCCGAGAACGCGCGGAAATTTAGCTCCTTTTCGATTTCGCGAATTTGCTGTATGCCGATTTCTTTCTTCCCGGCACCGGGCTCAACCGTTCGGACATCCGGGTGATTACCCGTTTGAATGCGCGAACAGTTCGGGCAGTTCCCGCAAAAGTCATTCTCGATTTCGTTGCAGTGGATCGCTTTGGCTAACGATAAGGCGATCCTCCGCTTGCCCACTCCTTCCGGGCCAAGCATAAGATAGGCGTGGTGCAGCCGTCCATTGGCCAACGCGGCGCGTAAGGTTTCCAATGGCTTTTGATGGCCGATGATTTCAGAAAAACCCATTACTCTAATTCGCCATCGACGAGGGTTCGAATCTCTTGCGCCACGGCTTCTACTGAGCGTGCCGCATCGACAATTCGGAAGCGCCGTGGTTCTGCGCGCGCCATTTCGAGGAAACCCGCGCGCACTTTTTGATGGAACTCCAGCTTCTCGTGCTCGAAGCGATCTTCGCGATTTTCGCCGATCGTGATCTTGAGCTGCCGTTGCGCCGTGCGCGATAGTCCCAGCTCCACCGGACAATCCAATAAGAAAGTTAAATCCGGCTGCACACCCTGATCGGCGAACTCATTGAGTTGGCGCAGGAATTTCAGATCTATACCGCGACCGTACCCCTGATAAGCCAACGTGGAATCGGTATATCGATCACATATCACAATTTTGCCGGCAACGAGAGCAGGAAGAATGACATCATGGACGTGTTGCGCTCGGTCCGCCACGTAAAGAAATAGTTCCGTCGGCGCCGCGATCGGTTGTTGACCGACTTCAAGAAGAACTTGACGAATCAGGCTGCCTAAAGGGGTTCCACCGGGCTCCCGCGTGATCACACAGGATCGGCCTTGGTCTCGGAAGTAGCTTTCGAGTGCCTTGAGCTGAGTGGTCTTACCGGTCCCGTCAAGGCCCTCGAAAGAAATGAACCGAATCATGAATGGAGCATAGAAAAACGGAACAGAAAATCCAAACCGTCTGGGATGATTTTGAAAGGCGGCAGTTTACAAGGCCGTTGGGGCAAGACTTATTTCCCTTAGGCCTTGCCTTCTCCCAAGAGCAAGTTGATACCGTTGACGAGCTGGGTGCTGGTAAAAGGCTTGGTAATGTAATAATCAGCGCCCAGCTTGTAGCCGCCCAAAACGTCTTCGTATTGGACTTTGGCGGTCAAAAGAATCACCGGAATCGTGGCGGTTTCGGTCATACCTTTGAGCCGGGACAACACCTCGAGTCCGTCCATTTCCGGCATCATGATATCCAATATGATTAGATCCGGTTTCTGTGTTTTGAGGAGGTCCAATAGTTCGGGACCGCTGGTCGCGCTAAAAACGCTGTAACCTTTGCCCTCCAAAATGGTCCTGACGATCGTGATGATATCCGGGTTATCGTCAACCACCATTATGGTTTTTTTATTATCCATACTGTCCCCTCCTCCGGGCAGCCTCGGGCATGCTTCGTCCGCACGCGTTCTAAATAAAGCCCAAGAAGAGGATGCAACTCCTTTCCGGAAAATCCAGGCTAGGGTAAATCATTTGCAGATCGGGAGTTTACCATTTTCTCGGGCGGGTGTAAACGTGGAAATATTTATTTCGGCGCGCTCATTACGGATTCACGGTTCGCCAGTAGTCTTGCCGAAGGGTGAAAGGAAGGAATGCGTAACTTTGCGCTAAAGATGCGGATGGAACGAGGCCCGCAACGTTGTTAAGCGCAGACCGGCTAAAAGTGATCCTAATTGCGCCTCGAAGGTCGAAAAGCGCCGGACCGGGGCCTGAGGGAACTCCGGTTTCATTGACGATGAGCCCCCCGAAGATCTCCTTATTTTCCACCCCCTCAACCCGAAATCCCACGTTATCACCGGTCACGACGATCAAACCCTCCCAATAAAGGGCGCCAACTCCCGCCAATTCGGCGTCCTGGACGATAAGTATGCCCGCGCCTCTAAAGTTACCGCCGGCAATGACGGAATCGCCGGTTTCAACCGTGCCTTTAACGCAACGAATTTCCGGCGCCGCCCGAGTGCCCCAGGTTTGGTTAGCCAACGAGATGTTGCCAGGGGCGGACATGACGGTGATTTGCGCGGCGGGAGAGTTGCAAAGATCCGCCGCCAGCCGCGCGACCATCTGGCTCGGCATTTTATCGCTGCGGTCGATCGCAGCCCTATCAGGGCTCCCGCCGATTACGTTGCCTCTCTGGAGATCGCTTAAGCCGCCTTCAACTTGGGCGGTCAACGACTCTGAAGACAATGACATTCCGAGCCTCGATTGGGCGCCGGCTACCGGCGCTCCGACGGCCGGATCGAAATCGGTTCCGGTAATCAAAAAGGTATCGCCACTAAAGTTTACGCCCCTGCTATTTCCCCGCAGCGCCACGGCTGCATCCGTAAGATCATAGCTCTTGGTTAGCTGCGCCTGGACAGTCTGGGACGAATTGCCCAAGCTCCCGGTCGAGCGCACAACGACTTGTGCGCTTAGCGGCTCCTGGCGAGCGGGAGTGTTGAAAGCAACGGCAAAGCCGCCGGACCGAAGCGTTTGCGAGCCGTTGTCGAGAATCGGCGGGTTGCTCGTCGCGTTGCTGAGTTGCTCTTTCGCCCATTCCACACCCGAGTCCGCAAGGTAAAAGGCCGAGGTGCCGGCGGTCACATTCGCGGAAACGCGGAACTCATTTTGCACGGACACCAAGGCGCCAACGCCGATAGCGATCAACAGCGCGAGAAGCGCTAGCGTAACGAAGAGAATGATGCCCCGTTCATTAGCTAAAATTCGGCGCGCCGACGGCGTCATGACTAATTTCTCAGCTCAACACTGGTCGCGAGAGCAGTGGTTAAAGTTCCACCGACTTTCGGATCAGGATTTTTTTCCTGGACGGAAAATGCGATTCGGACTCGTTTGATCGCATTCGGCGCGGGGCTGTTGCCGAGATCGGCACCCGTGGTATCGTAAAAACTAAAAAGCTTTCCCACCGATGGCGTAACCACGTTAGCAACCAGGCAGTCCCCGTTACGCCGAAGAATTTTGGTTCCGGGGCAGGTCGCGGTTGGGCCGGTGAGCTCGTAACGGATATTTTCCCGCGGTTCCGCATCGGCGCAGGTGCCATTGCCATTGAGATCCATTTGGACATGAATCATGCTCGCCGTGGCGGCATACACACGATTGCACACCCCGTCCGCGTCGCTGTCCGGGTCGTCTCCGCCGCCGTGCTCCGCCGGCACGCTGCCCGTGCCCCACGAGCCGGCGTTTTTTAAATCCCGAACCATGATGTCCAAAGCGCCGCGCGCGTCTTGCAATGTGGCGGTCTTGGTTTCTTGCGCGATGAACTGATACAAGCCGGCCCGGTAAAAGCCATAAAGCGAAGTGATCATGACGGCACCCAGCAACAGCGCTAAGAGCTGTTCAATCAAACTTGTGCCGGTCTCAAAGCCAAGGATGCGCATTAGCGGGCCTCATCGATGAACGTGAGCGAGGATAGAGTGACTTCATGGCTTTCGGGCTCCCGCCAGGAGACCGTGACATCCACTTGCTTTAGCCGAGGGCCGAGGGCCGACTCGGTAATTCTCCAACAGCGATCGAATATGCCTCCGGGAGCGCCCGAGCCGCTCATTGCGGTGTCGCCAGATGCGGGGCAGCGATCGTCGATGATGAGATGTTTCGATGCCTTTAATTCTTCCATTTTATCGTGCGCCAGATTAACGGCGGCGGCAAAGTTGTCGTTTCCCTTGTTCCCGCGAATCACCGCGATGATCGTCATGGATAGCCCTAAAACAGCGATCACGATTACGCTCATCGCGATCAAAAGCTCATTGAACGTAAAACCTGCCGCAGACGTACGGCGATGAATCAAGTTGCGCATCGAATCAACAGTCGGCCGCGCACGCCGTTGGTTTGCATATTCTGACTCTGCCGGTTGCACTCACGACGACTTGTTTGCAAAAGCCTTCGCGGTTACGGAGCCGAATGCGGTTTCCACCCGCCGTACCCCTGGGGGAGAACGAAACGTTCCCCGCCTTGGTGATCACAACGCCTTCGGGCAATGGCTTTCTCACTAAAATCGCGGCATCGCGCTGTATCGCGTACTCAGCCGCGCCGTCGACGTATTGCAGTTGAAAAGCAACGTTTTCAGATGCGGCGCGCATCTTAAGGCTATGGAGTTCGGATTTAAGCTGTCGTGTAGAGCTGTCGAGTTGGTAAGAGGGGAGCAGTTTACCCCACTGGGGAACTGCGATGGACGCAATAATCCCCATTACCACCAGCGTGGCTGCCATTTCGATGATCGAGAAGCCGTGTCTGCCGTTGATGTCCATGGCACCCTCCGGATTGCGCCGGACAATACTGCGACTCAGGCAAAGCTGTCAAGACCCGATGGGCTCGATCAATTGGCATTCCGGGAGAGCCCGCTTTTTTCCAACGGCTACCGCGGTGAGATATAAAAGTCGATTATTTCCCTGCCAAAGAATAGATACAGCAAAGCGCCCAAGCAGAGGAACGGAGCAAAAGGAAGCGCATACTTACGACCGACACCTTTGATCAGCATGGCCGTAAGACCTATGACCGAGCCGCCCAAAGAAGAGAGAAACAACGTCACCGGTATCGACGGCCAACCCAGGAATGCGCCGATCATAGCGAGCAACTTTATATCGCCGCCACCCATGCCTTCGACGCCTGAAAACGCTTCGTACGCCCAGGCCAGCGCCAGGAGAAATCCACCGCCGATGAGCACCCCAAGCAACGCGCTCAGCGGCGACGGAACCAGCTCCGATGGATCATGGATCAGGTAACGAGCGATCAGTGAAAACAACAGCCCTACAACAATTCCCGGAAGGCTGATCACGTCGGGAACGATTCTCACGTCCAAGTCGATAAAAGAAATCACGATCAGGGCGGCGACGAAGATCACCGCCGCGACAAAAGCAAGGCTGAGGCCGAATTGGTGATAAAGAGCGACAGCCAGAGAGGCCATGAGCAGCTCGACAACAACGTAGCGCAGGGATATGCGCTCGCCGCAATGACGACAGCGCCCGAGCAGGATAAAATAACTGATCAGTGGAATGTTATCGTAAAATCGGATCGCGCTTTTGCATTTGGGACAATGAGAAGGCGGCTGGACGATGGAAGTACCGTGCGGAATCCGAACGATGCAAACGTTGAGAAAACTGCCAATGATGGCGCCGAAAATAAATAGGGCCAGAGAAAACGAAAGACGCGGATCAAAGTTACCCATCAACATCCTTTCCGTTTGCACTTAGCTCTAATCCGACATTATTTTGAACCCGCGAAGGCGATAAGCCCTACAACCGTGGGCAATAGGACATTGCCTCGAGGGCCACCCCGCAATCCCCTCAAGGGGGATGTTCCGTGCGGTCGGGGCCTGCGAGCAACCTGTACGCTCAGGTGCCCACGGCTTCCGGTCTCACCGCCTTCGCTCACTGCTCTCGGTATGCAAGTTTTGTCGGATTAGGGTTAGAACCGCTAATTGTTGAATGTCCATCATGCTCTCCGCCGATCTTGAGATACTGAATCTACACAGTCTTCAATTTTCTTGGACGTTATGAGAATCCAGAGATGCTTCCCACGCAGCATCAACTACAACAAGGCCTTGCGCGGCGTTGGGTAGACGTCCTGTGCCAAAGACGTCGGCTTCCGTTACTTGTAACTGGCAGACACGGGGCACCAGATCCAGCTGCGTTGTCCCCGTCCCGCAACCTGGTTGAATGAAATAAACCCCGGGTACGAGGGGAAGGCGCGGGATATGACACACCACGACCCCAACAGCTGGCAGGTCGGGTAAATCGCCTCCTTGTAATCGGCTTTGAACCCAGAAAACTTTCACCCCCCCCATGGTCTCAAATATCAGGCCGAAGTAGGGCCTCTTGATAGGTTGAGAATGCTTATAGTGGATGCGCACCGTCACGGGAGCACCCACCTGCACTGCCCTTACTTGGCGCCCAGTTTGATCCAAAAAATCAAGTCGCTGGATCACCGGCACAAGCCCGGGATCGCGTTTGATGGATTCCAATTGGCCATCCCCAGGTGCGGCTGCGAAACTGCCGAGATATTCCGCGATGGCTTCACTGGGCGCAGCGTCGGCCACAACCTTTCCAAATCGCAGCAAAATGCTTCGACCGCAGAGATTTTCGACCGCTGCCATATTGTGACTTACGAACAGCACCGTTCTCCCCTCTTTAGCCACCTCTCCCATCTTTCCCAAACATTTTTTCTGAAACGCTGCGTCGCCGACGGCGAGGACTTCGTCAACAATGAGGATCTCCGGCTCCAAATGGGCGGCCACGGAGAACGCGAGGCGCATGTACAGGCCGCTGGAATAGTGCTTCACCGGAGTGTCGATAAATTTTTCGATCTCAGCGAAGGCCACGATTTCGTCGAACTTTTTGTCGATCTCTTTCTTCTTCATTCCGAGAATCGCGCCGTTGAGATAGATATTCTCTCGTCCGGTAAGCTCGGGATGAAAGCCCGTACCGACATCAAGCAGCGATCCAACTCGCCCATAGATTCGGGCTTCCCCCTCGGTCGGCTCGGTGATGCGGGAAAGGATCTTGAGAAGCGTGCTCTTTCCTGCGCCGTTACCGCCGATAATACCGACGACCTCGCCATGTTTGATTTCGAAGGAAACATCCTTCAGAGCCCAGATGGTTTCGGATGGCAAATGGCGGATAGCGGATGGCCAATCGGTGAGTGCCTCTTGCCACTTGCGAATAGAAAACCGTGGACTGAAGATAGAAGGTTGGGGACTGGCAACCCGGGACCGCAGACCGAAGCTGCCGTCGCCCGTCGTCTGTCTCCCGTCGGTTGTTTTTCCCGCCCGCCGCAGCGAACCGGCAAACGTTCCGGCAATTGCGTCGCGCAGCGTGCGGTAACGCCTTCGCTCTCTGATGCGGTAGAGCTTGCTCAAATTTTCAACACGGATAGCGATATCACTCATAACAATTGCGAAAGGTGAATGGCGAATAGCGAATTTAATGATCGGGACATTTAAACCGCCGTTTCGCCACGCGCCGAGACTTGGCCGTCTTCCCCATGGCGGTAAAAATTGCAAGCAGCTCGCCCGATTCACGCATCAACCATTTGCGCTCTTCTTCATCCCCGAGATCTGCTTCAATGATGAGTTCGAGCCAATACTGCGACTCGCTCGACTCCTTTTCTACAATTCCGATCTTGTGAATAAAATCATCGTGCGATTCTGCTCGGTTTGCTTCGCGATAATTGGCACCGATCGAGGTTCCGGCCTTCAGCAACTGATAACCAACCACATCCGTCGCCTTGCTCTTGGGCATGCCCTCTACAAATTTGATTATCCTCAGTGCAAACCCTTTCGTACGCTTCTCTAGCTCTTGCCTTTCCATTGGCCTTTTCTCTATTTTTCGCAATTCGCCATTTGCAATCCTATATTCGCCATCCGCTTTCCGCCATCCGACATCTGCTATTCGTTTTCCGCTATTCGCAATTCGAAATTCGCCATTTTCATCCCTACACTACATCCGCAAATGTTTTCTCCATGCGCCGGAAATAATAGAGACCACCGACTAGAACAAACAGAGTCACGATCACCGAGACCGCCATCCACGGTCCGGGTGCGCCGGTCTTGCCCAGCAGCGCCCAGCGGAATCCCTCGACAACGCCCGCCATAGGATTGAGGCCATAGAGCAACCGCCATTTTTCCGGCACCAGACTGCTCGGGTAAGCGACCGGGCTCATGAAAAACCAGAATTGGGTTATGAATGGTATAATGTATCGCACATCTCGGTATTCGACGTTGAGAGCCGAGAGCCAAAGACCGACGCCAACCGCGCTCGTCATCGCCATGAGCACAAATCCAGGCACCGCCCAAAGGGCAGGCGTCGGCACGACTTTGTAATAGGCCATCAGCGCCACCAAAACCAAGAAGCCGAAAACGAAATCGACAAGCCCCGAAAGGGCTGCTGATAGGGGAACAACGAGCCGCGGAAAATAGACTTTCGTGATCAGCCTTTCATTAGCGATAAGGCTATTGCCCGAGTTCGCCAGGGCATGGGCAAAGAGCTGCCAAGGAAGAAGACCGCAGAACGCGAACAGCGGATAAGGAATTCCGTCAGAGGGAACCCGGGCGAGGCGACCAAAGAAAATACTGAAAGCCAGCGTGATGAAAGATGGTTGAAGAACAACCCACGCAATTCCCAGGACAGTCTGTTTGTAACGGACCTTGAGATCTCTCCAGACCAGAAAATAGAGCAGCTCCCGGTACTCCCAGAGATCGCCGAGTTTAAGCGGAACCCAGCCAGAGCTAGGCCGTATGACGATCGGGGTCGGTTCTACCGTGCCATGCTGGTGATCCATAATCTCCTTGTCATTTGTGAAAAACTTTGTTCCTCACTGCATTCTATCTTTGGCCATAATACCGGAAGAGGGCCAACCCAGGAATGCGCCGATCATAGCGATCAATTTTATGTCGCCGCCCCCCATCCTTCGACGCCTGTGAACGTTTCGTAAGCCCAGGGCAAGCCCAAAAGAAATCCGCCTCCGATTAGAACTCCGAGCAATGCGCTGAGCGGCGACGGCACAAGCTCGGATGGCGGCACCGCCTGAGGAGCAGCAAGTACTGATCAGCGGGACATTGTAAAATCGAAATCGCGCTTTGCATCCGGGGCAGTGAGAAGGCGGCTGAACGATGGAGGTACCCCGTGGAATCCGAACAATGCAAACGTTGAGAAAACTCCCGACCATGGCGCCGAAGATGAGAGTGATTGAATGCGGCATTACGCTATCTGTTTATCGGGCGAGTTTTATCAAAATATGAAGATTCTCTACTGTTATCGTTTCCCATGGACGAAAACTATTTCCGTCGAAAACTGCGCAATTTAAGAAGTGGCCAAACCTTCTCTCCAAGAATGGTTGCTATTATGATTTAGGCGAATCTCACTATACCACTTGAGGTATTCTTCCACCTGTCTTTCAAAGTCAAATCGCTTCCGGGCATCGGCTGCTGCGTTATGCTCTAAATGCTTTCGCAGAGTTTCGTCCTTCAGCAACCGCTCTATGCAAAGCGCAAAAGCCTCGGGATCGTTGGGCGGCACCAGGAGTCCCGTGGCTTCATCTAGCTCATAAGTATTGACTTGATCATTTCCATCGTTAAGTCCTTTTACCTGCTCTGGGATCCCTCCAACTGCGACCGCAACGACGGGCGTGCCGCAGCCCAAAGCTTCGAGAACGGTGTTAGGAAAAGTATCGGCTCGCGCTGCGTGAACGTAGAGATCCGCTGCTTGGTAATAAGATGCCACTGCTTCAGGCGCTTTCTGGTAAGGAACGAAGCGAATTTCGCTTCTCCCGATGTGCTCTGCCGGAGCATCTTCACCGAGCGCGACGCATAGGAGCGACGGGCCGCCGGCGGTAGTGGCAATTCTATGGATCGCTTCTCGAAGAGTTCGATAATCTTTCCAGACATTGTCGCGAATCCCGTTCGCCACGAAAAATAGCATCTTGGTGCTCGGCGAAAGTCCCAGCGATGCACGCGCTTTATTGCGGTCGCCGGGATGAAAAATATCTAAGTCTACGCCGTTGGGAATAACCTTTGCCTCGACAACCGCGGGGGCGAGGATGGAGTCTTGCACTTTTTTGATTAACCAATGGCAAGGCGCCGCGATGTAGAGCCGACTTTTCTGATAGATTTCACGCTTGCGTTGCCAGTTGTAAGCCGTCGCGTCGTGCCTTACGGCTGGGTAGAGAGCCAGGTCCGGGCACTGGCCGCAACCGGACCGCCAGCGCTCGCAATCTAACGAGTGCGCGCAGTGACCGCTCAAAAGCCAAGCGTCATGCAGCGTGATAACGGTCGCTACTTGCTGGCTTAGCCATGAAAGCGCCCGCAAATCGAAATAGCCGCCATGCAGATTATGGCAGTGCAGGATATCGATTGGCCTGGAAACCGAGCTGAGCAAGCGCCACGTTCCGGGAAAACGAAAATTTTCAATTCCGCGCCACCAATCAAGCAAAGCCCCCGGTTCGGCGAGCTTGGAAGCCAGACGGCTGCCTCGACCGTTTGAGTCCAAGGCTTGCAATATTGACTGCATAGCCCACCAAAAACGCGACCATCCCCAGTGCTCGTTTCCTTGCGACAGCGCAAAGACATCGGAATCCGCCTTTGCTTTAAACCCCACCGCCAGCCAGGAACTGTGGCCGCGCTCGCGCATCGACAAGCACAGATTCCGTGCGACCTTATCGGCGCCGCCTTTCGAGTCGCTCGTGTTGACGTGAAAAATATTGAGAGGACCCGCGGGCACAACCGGTGATCTCAAGCTCGTCGAGTGTGCGATGTCGGTTTCATTCACGGTGCGTTTTTAGCTTTCGTTTTGCAAACTTAGCAACCGCGTGGGCAACCGCATAGCCATACGTATCCGCCACTCCGACTGTCTTCAGCATACATCTAGCCAAACGATACTTCGAAGACCGGAGCAGTTCTTCTATATCGCTATTTTGTCGAAGCCCGATTTGCACCCGCCCGGCTTCGATATCTGAAATCAGCTCCTCGATAATCGGGGGATGTTTGCGGGAAAAGCGCTCCAGCCAGCTTGGGTAACCGTAAACATTGTGCACATGGAAAGGCTTTTGCAGTCGCAGAAAATTTTGTTCGACCCATTCCCTCGATGCACGGACTTCCTTTGCCCACTCGGCCACACTGTAGTAATTGCACTTTTCGCGCACTTGCTTGGGAAAAACCAGTGAATAGTGATACAGGTATATTCCTCGGCTGGCTAATACATTGCCATCCAACCACCTCAACTTCCGAAGATCGTTACCGGCACGATCGAACACGGTTGGCGGCCTATGAGTAACGTAGCGATGACCGGGTTTCCAACGAAACAGGCGCGAGTATAGCGCCGCGCCGCGCCGCAAGTACCATCCGTCAGTAATATAATCGAAGCCGCCCCAGAAGGTGATCTGTTTAAACGAGCTTCCACTAATTTCAGGATCATCGCGTAATGTTTGTAACACTGCCAGCATATCGGCCGGCTGATAGAATTCATCAATATCTATTTGCCACAGATATTCGCCATTGGCTCGAGCGGCGTACGCCTGGCTTTGTTCGTCTTTCTCCGACCAGAATCCGGCGCCCGTTACGATCTCAAGCTTGCCCTCCGTGTCGTCTTCTCGCTTGAACCTATAAAGCGACTCCAGCGTACCGTCGGTAGAATGGCCGTCGGCTGTGGCAGTCTCTGCTGCCGCGCGTACAGCGCCTTCGACGACGATGATTTGATGCGCGAAAGGATAGAGCGCCCGCAGACAATAGCGTGTGAAGGGCTCGCCATTCAAGACGATAATGCCAAAAGTGACGCGAGGGAGCGAACTTGCGACACAGAGGCTAGCAGTTGGATAGCTGGCTTTAGAAGGGACGGCTTCTAACATTCGTTCTTTCAAACAGATAGGTCTTGTTCTCGTGGCCCGCCGGCCATTTTCCCTCACCCGCGTCCGATTCAGTCACCAGGCCCATCTCTAGACTTGCCATTAAGTACACCATTTCAGCTTCGTTAATGCGCACACGGTATACATCCGTGTGATAGTGACGCTCTATCGATATGGAGGTAGGGCTGCTTTTGGTGACCAGGGTTCTGTGAAGCAGAACCCACCTTCTTGTGACCCTTACTAGTTCCTTCAAAGCGGCTTGCCACTCTTTGATATGTACCGCGACCGCCCCCGACATCACCATTTCGAATGATCTATCCTGAAAACCAAGATTCCGAACGTCCATGCGAACCAACGCCAGTTTCGGATAGTAGAAGCGTGCCAGGTCGAGCATGCCGGGATTGAAATCGGCTCCGACATATTCAACCCAACCTGGGACAAAGTAATCAATTATCTCAGAATAATATCCAGACCCGCACCCCGCATCGAGAAGGGAGATATAGCTTAGATTTGTCTGAGTTCGCAGGCATGATAAAAAGCGACCAACAACTTTAAAATGTTCCGGGGGCTGCCCTTTTTTCATTGCCTCAAGCTGTCGATTGACAAGTTTCCGTTGCTGGTCAGCAATCGCCGGGTCCGCATAGCTCAGAGAGAGGTCAGAGCGTTTTAGGAGCCAGCGAATCATTTTCTTCTCCCTTTTGCGGATAATCTAAATCTGCTCCTCCGCCATGGGAAGAGGCAGGTACATGGAAGCCGGCCAGCAGTTGATGACAATACATTTCAAGAACCATCGCCTTAAACGATAAGGGACTGACTGCCATTACCTCTGCCTAACGGGTATGTGGAACCCGAGACATGCCATGAAACGCCCCATTTCAACCAGTATTGGAGCAAGACTCTCGACAGCCCAATTCTGCCACGTGGAATAGCTTCTTAAACGAACTAGAAGCAACACACTGAGTTTGGCGAGAGAAAAAATAATTTTCAGGAGATACTTGGATCGCCCGAGGAACGCTACGGGCTCGTTGAGACTGCACGCTTGTCCACCAACAAACGCCCTTTTTAGCTGGTACGAAACAGTCATTTTGTAAGCCGGAACCGCATGATAGATCACTAAGTGCGGGGAATAATAGAATACACTAGCGTGACTGTTGTGCCTCCAAATGGTCTTAAAAAGATTTGTTTCTTCACCGACGGAAAGACGGGATCCCTTCATTCCAACCTGCACATCGAATCCGCCGTACTTTTCGATTATGTCTTTCTTTAAAATTATGTTGGAACCCGAGAACGACTCGCCCCGACTGAGAAATCGAGGCTCTTGTCCCCACGTTCTAATCTCATATTCGTCTTTGAACCATGCGGGCTTGACGCTGTCATCGTAGAAGGGGAATATCGGCCCTCCCACAACGAGGGGAGTTGGATTCACATGCACAAAGCTGTCGATGGCAAGCCTAAGCCAATCTTTATCTGCCCTCGCATCGTCGTCAAGGAACGCCACATAAGTTCCTTCCGCACGGTGGAATCCTGTATTCCTTGCGTACCCCAAACCAAGACGTTCTTCACGCACAAGTACGATGTTAGAGATCTGATTCATATCCTGGAACTCTCTTACATTCTGAAGAGTGGCATCTGTTGAACCATTGTCGACCACAATAATTTCGAACACGTCCCCAGAAAGGGTTTGCTGCAACAGACTCTTCAGGGCAGTAGTCAACATGTCCTTCCTGTTATACGTGCAGACGATAGCCGATATTTGAATCATCCCAGTCACAACCTGCCCAACAATATTCTCATGCCTTTTGCGATAATCGACGCAGCAAACCGCTCGTATACAATTTCAAGGCTTGGGCTAAAATAAGAGACCCCTTCAATAATGAAGTTCTACTGGCCCAGACGGCCAAGGTAAAGAGTTTTCTTCCAGCGTCCCGAGCAACTTCTCCGACTTCCTTCCGGTTTAGTGAGTTTGCCTTTAGGTAAGCTTGATAAAGTTGCCGTACAAGGCTGGCTACCGGTTGGATTTGGTGAAAATCACTTATGGCCGAACCCGTAGCCAGTTGTCGGAGATTCGAAACCGTCTTGTCGCAAACCTCTGATTCGAGCAATTGTAAGATCTTTGAACGCATAATCCTTACAACGTTTTGCTCCTGTGCTTGGAAATGGCGCGAACAAACGCTGTCCTGCCAAACGCGTCTTTGCAGAAGAATGTCGGGGACATTCGCAATTCGACTGACAATGCTTACACGAGTCCAAAGATCATAATCTTCAGCGTAGAGCGCCTCAGGACAATAAAAGTCCAATCGCTCGATCACATCACGTCGCATCAAAACCGACGGATGGGCAAGGCAAGTTCCAAAGAATAGCGACCATCCTATAAGAGCCGGTACTGTAGGCATGCGCCAGTTCGCCCGTTGCGTACCATTCTCGTCGATATATTCTATCCACGTACCAAGCACACCAATCCCGGGATGCGCCTTCATATAGTGCACCTGTCTTGTAAGTCGCTCAGGCATACTCACATCGTCGGCATCCATTCGCGCTATGTAGTTTCCCTGCGCTAGTCGACACCCTCTGTTCAGCGACGCGATCAATCCACAATGTTCCTGATGGTAAACACGTAGTCGACTATCAACCTGCTCGCACCGATGGAGTATGGCACTGGTGCCATCCGTTGAACCATCGTTGATAATAATAAACTCAAAATCGCTAAATGTTTGATTGAGGATGCTCTCGATCGCTTCAGAAATATACTTTTCGCCGTTATAAACAGACATAACGACGCTAACAAGAGGCGCAATGACCATTCAGCGCACGTCCTGTGTTTGTCCTGGATATAGTCTCTGTTCCGCCATGCTATTAAACGGCCTCTGCTCTATTCCTATATGCTGGAAGATTTCATTGAATCTACTCGCATACGTATGTTCTTGTACGGTTCGCACATAGCCCGCCTCAGCAATCACCGCTCGCTCATCTTCGTGCTTCAAGTAATAGCGTATCTTTGCAATCAAGTCGTCCACATCATCGAAGCAAACAACCTTTTTGCCGACCTCATAATAATCTTCCAAATTTTCTGCCTTTCCCGTCAATAAGAAGCCTGCGCAGCCCGGAATCTCAAAGTTACGCGCTTTGATTTGTTCAGGGTATTGGCGCCCAAGTTTATCAGATCGCCCTCCGACAGTAGGATCAGCAATGAGCCATGCCTTGCTCATCGCCTTCACCTGCGATCCAAATGGAACCATATCTAGCGGGCGAGAGAGCCACCTGCGCCCAAAGTCCTTCGCCTTGGTCTTAGCGGCTGAGATGGGCGTTGACGCGTTGGACAGATTGAGATTAATACGGCTCTGATTGAAAACGCGAATCATCTCATCTTGTGAGAGGCGCCCTGATTCCCAGCCGCTACCCCACACGTGAACATTGATCCCAGCGTTGCGGAGCGTCTGGATAATCTCTCGCCGGTTGCCGTGCGGCTTACCTATAAACGTGACATCGTACTCTAGAGGTAAATCCAATTTACGATACAAAAAGTGGTTGCACGCCCATTGGCTCTTGATGACATTACAGTAGCCTAACTTGTCGTACTTTGGAATTGCACCCCTAGCAGTGGTTACCACCCAATTGAAGCGAGGCGCCCAATAACGGGAGAAGTTGTCGAAGCGCCAGTGGTCATCGCAGAACCAGTTGAGTGTCACGGTGTTGGCATTCTCAGAGATCTCTTGTACGACTACGGGGTCCAGTTCGTCTGTGAAGAGGACTGTGAACATCAGGTCCGGCTTTTCTGACTTCGCCACCTCAAGCAGTCGGCGATTCATCCATTCTCGTCCGTGCTCTTGCAACAAGGTCAGAAAGTCAAAATAGATGATATCATAGCCCATATTGAGTAGGGAGTTGTAAAAGTTATAATGCTCAAAGCTATAACCCTGCTCCGGTTTTCCATAGTCATATTTCATGCTTAGGTAAAGGACCTTCATGTTAGCAACCTAGCCGGGCTGCACGCCGTCATCTCACCAAGTATCTCAATGATTCGAAGGTAGCGGCTACTTCGTTTCGGAACACTCGTGGACGAAGAGAATCCTCCGGTGGATCATGATTTTCGCTTGGCCTCTATTAGATAATTCTTCCCTATGTGGAAACGCTCAATTTTAATATCAGTGAAATGCTCCATTATAGAGCCTGCTAATTCAGAATGAGGTACCCACCCCAGTTCTGGTGCTTCTTCCGAAAGCTGTCCCGTCAGGAAGATAGTGTTTGCTTCAAAGAAATTCTGTTCTTTAAATAGTATCTGCAGAGTGCGAGGCATCTCCGAAAAAGCGAATGTTGAGAAGAATAGATCCGCCTGAAGGCGGCAGTTTCCAACCAACGACACGGGCACTAACGTAATCTCTCTTTCGCATAAACGGACGTTATCCGGCGATGCAAGACGAACCATCCGGTCAGGAAGAGCAAGCGACAAGAAATAGTGCTGCAAGGCTAACATTTCAGGAAGATCCACAATACCGTAAGTAAAATTCTTGCTCTCCCGGCAAAACAGATAACTGAATGCCCCATATCCCCCACCGACCTCAATAATATTATGGGGCCATTTATCTCCGTAAATTGCTCTTACGCGTAGAAGGTAGTACATCATGCCCAACATGTTGGTGGAGACATTGGGCAATTTGGGACTCATGTCACACCCGCCAACTGATGGCTCGATAAAATTTCCCAAAAGTTTTCTGCCCCACTCGGAGGCCAACAATGCAGACAATTCGTAGTCTTGGCCTGACCCCCATCCGCTCCGAAAGAACATATTTCGGCACAGGGGATGCTGAAGGAATGACTCCAGGCTCTCCCTAAGGATACATTCCCGCAAGGAAAGCCGGGCCTTTTCCCATTGTTCATGAACGGCAACAGGATGCTTCTTCTCGATATCAAGTGCTTGGTGCAGAATACTTCTGGATTGAATTATCTGCTTTTGTTGACGGGAAATGGCCGGCTCTGGGGGCATAACGATTGTTAACGCATTTGAGTAATAGGCAATAACATTGGCATAGAAGTATTTTCCCCCGTAGTGTTGCCACACCATCGGCAACTTGGCGCCACTAAACCTCTCCGCGGCGAGCAAGGTAGTCCCCTCTTTGATAAAAATGTCGAATTGCTTATAACCCTCGGAAACTAGAATGGCGAGGCACTTTTCCGCCTTTTCTGGAAACCGCTGGTTAGCCTCAAACATAATAACGCCCGGATGTTCAACGTCGAGGCTATTTTCGAACAACCCTTTCAATACGTTAATCTCATGCCCTTCCGCATCAATCTTGAGGAAGCCAACCCCTCTTAACCCATGTTCAGCAAGGAAAGTGGACAGCTTTCGAGTCTGCACCCGTATCACGTGCTTATCATCGAAATACTCTGGAAATGCCACTGTTGTCCACGCAGGCTCTAACGTGTTCAAGGTGTCAGCGGATCCCACAAACATGTCAGCAGTTCCGTCGCAATCCGAAGCTGCTATTTCGAACACTTCGACCCTACGAGACCTGATTAGATCACCTAACGCCTTACTAAGTCTTCGCCTAGTCTCAGGATGCGGCTCTAAAGAATACACTTTGAAGCCCATATCGCCTAACGTTCGGGTTAAACTTCCTATGTGTGCACCAACATCGATTGCGATCTTGAGCTGATCTGGAAGGGAATCTAGTAAAGGCCGCAGGTGTTGTGTCTCCTGGACTTCCACTAAATTCCGCGAATTTGATTGTAAATAATTCTTACAGAAGAAGTATCTAAATAGTGTCTTGAGATCTAACACAGATCTTCACCTTGGCCTCTACGGGATTAAGCAAATACCCAGTGCCACTTGTTCTAATAGCTTGTACACCATCAGCCGGCACATCATCGACTCTAATGGATCCCGCATCTTCAAGATAGTGGATAGAACGTTCGTAGCTCGAAAGACCGAGCGCAATCCGATAAATGCCAGCACTTAATTGGACCTGATCATAGCTAAACGTCATCAAATGTGACCCAGTAGGCAGATCATGCGGTCTCGACCAGAAGGTGTGAATAGGCCGCCCATCTGCTCCCATAATTCCACAAGCCACTATGCAATGGTCGACAGGCTTTTTAAGCGTGAAATGTACTTCCGCAACCCAGGCTTCTCCAGCGCGAAGTTGCCCTCGCTGCTCATCGCTGCCCGGAACAATCCGCAAAGAAGTAACAGCGCCTGTGGCGCCTTCTGGCCAGGGAAATTCGAAGTATGTATCCGTGTGCGAGATCGCCTCCAGCATGTAAGAATCTGTAACGCTTGAGGTCTCGCCTTCTGCAATGAGTTTACCACCTGCTATGAGAACTGCCTTAGTACATAATTTCTGAATGGCTCCCATGTTATGGCTCACAAACAGCACCGTCCGCCCTTCCTTCGCTACCTCCCCCATCTTTCCAAGGCATTTCTTTTGGAAGGCAGCGTCGCCTACCGCTAGCACTTCGTCCACCACCATAATTTCCGGCTCCAGATGCGCGGCGACGGAGAAGGCCAGCCGCATGTACATGCCGCTGGAGTAATGCCTGACCGGTGTGTCCAGAAATTTTTCCACTTCCGCAAAGCTCACGATCTCGTCGAACTTGCGGCTGATCTCCTCCTTCTTCATCCCCAAAATCGCGCCATTGAGATAAATATTCTCCCGGCCTGTGAGCTCGGGGTGAAACCCCGTGCCGACTTCGAGCAGTGAGCCCACTCGCCCATAGAGCCTGAGTTCACCCTCTGTCGGTTCGGTGATGCGAGAGAGTATTTTGAGCAGGGTGCTTTTCCCTGCGCCGTTGCGGCCGATGACGCCGACGACCTCTCCATGTTTGATCTCGAAGGACACGTCTTTGAGGGCCCAAATATAGCCATCCGGACTGGAGACGGGCGACTGAAGGTCGGGGCTACCGTTTCCTGTGGTCTTTCTCCTGTCTATTTGTCTCAACCGCCG
>JBGPIK010000008.1:0-45566 GCA_041484845.1 Binatia bacterium
CGGCAAAAAGAAGGCGAGATGACCGCCGATATCCTCAAAGAGCTCGAGAAGATCGTCAACGAGGTAGGAAAGGCGGAAAAATTTACTTTAATTTTAGAACGATCGCAGATTCTTTACAGTGACCAAGGCATCGACATTACCAACAAAGTCATCGAAGTGTTTAACAGCCGAATTAAAAAGTAGTGGCCACGGTAGCGAAAACGCTCTCGGAACTCGCCGATTACGTTCATGGAAAAGTCGTTGGCGATGGCCAAGTCGTTATTGACAAAGTCGCGCCCATTGACGAGGCCGGGCCGGGCGCTATTACTTTCCTGGCGCATCGTCGCTATCAGCAGTTTTTGGTCACATCTTCAGCGAGCGCCATCATCGTCGGTCCGGGTGTCGTAAAGAACCCTCAGGCACAACCCGGTAGGGGATATCTCGAAACATCCAATCCCTACCTCGCCTTTGCCAAAATCCTGCAACTTTTCAACCCGCCGGCGCGGCAGAGCCCGCAGGTGAGTGCGCTCGCCACCATCGACACGAGCGCGCGCATCGGCGCGGAGGCGACTGTGTTTCCCCATGTTTTTGTCGCTGAGCAGGTCAAGGTGGGCGATCGGACGGTTTTATTCCCCGGTGTATTTCTCGGCGCAGGCAGTGAAGTGGGAGACGATTGCGTGCTGTATGCCAACGTCGTCGTCAGAGACGGTTGTCGGGTCGGAAATCGCGTGATCCTTCACCCCGGAGTAGTGGTGGGTAGTGACGGATTTGGTTATGCCCGAGAAGGCGACGCTCGGGTCAAAATTCCACAGGTGGGTATCGTGAAGATTGAAGATGACGTCGAAATCGGCGCCAACACGACGATCGACAGGGCGACGTTGGGACAAACGGTCATTGCCCGCGGCACGAAAATCGACAACTTGGTGCAGATCGCTCACAATGTAACGATCGGCGAGAATTCCGTCATTGCCGCGCAGGTTGGGATCGCGGGCAGCACCCGAATCGGCGCCAACGTGACTCTGGCGGGGCAAGTCGGCGTCATCAATCATATCCAAATTGGTGACGGAGCGACTATTGGGCCGCAGTCCGGCGTGCCGCAATCGGTGGCTGCGGGAGTGGTTCTATCGGGCGGAATTGCTGCTGCCCCGCACCGCGAATGGCTCAAGGTCATGGCGCTGTTGCCACAATTGCCGAAGCTTTGGAATCTTGTGCACGGTTTGGAAAAGCAAATATCTGAATTGGTCAGGGGGAGGTGATCGCGATCATCGAAGCCATGTTGGACGCCAAAGAGATACTTAAGCACATGCCCCACCGTTATCCTTTTCTGTTGGTCGATCGGATTGTCGAAATGCACGGGGAAGAAAAAATCGTCGGGATTAAAAACGTATCCTTTAATGAGAATTTTTTTCAAGGCCATTTTCCCAATCGGCCGGTGATGCCGGGAGTATTGATTTGCGAAGCGATGGCGCAAGTCGGCGCGATCCTTGCTCATAACGCCCGCGGGGGCCGAAGTGACAACAATGTGTTTGTATTGACCGGCCTGGATAAAGTGAAATTCAAAAAGCCCGTGGAGCCCGGCGATCAGCTGCGGATGGAGCTCACGTGTTTAAAACGGCGCGGCTCGTTTTGGCGCATGCAGGGAATCGCCACGGTGGATGGTAAAGTTGTGGCCCAAGCCGAAATCTCGGCAATGGAAATCGCAAT
This sequence comes from Binatia bacterium, assembly GCA_041484845.1. GTDB lineage: Bacteria > Desulfobacterota > Binatia > UBA9968 > UBA9968 > JBGPIK01. The sequence continues at coordinate 1,684 of JBGPIK010000008.1, forward strand.
GGACTAGAGGGGCCGGCGATGAAGCATGAACAAGATCGATAGAACCGCACTTGTAGACACCCAAGCGGAATTGGATCGCGATGTTGAAGTCGGCCCGTATTCGGTTATCGGCGCCGGCGTTAAAATTGGCAATGGAACCAAGGTCCATGCTCACGTCGTTATCGAAGGGCGCACGAGCATTGGCCAGAACAATACTATTTTTCAGTTTGCCAGCGTGGGGTCCATTCCCCAAGATCTGAAATATAAGGGTGAAGCGAGCGAGCTCGTTATAGGAAACCACAATACGATTCGAGAATTCGTCTCGCTCAATCCAGGCACGGCCGGCGGTGGGATGGTAACCCGAATAGGCAACGACAATCTCTTGATGATGTATTGTCATATTGCCCACGATTGCACATTGGGAAATCGCAACATCATCGCCAACGGCGCAACTTTAGGCGGTCATGTCGTTGTCGAAGACTTCGTCATTGTCGGCGGTCTGGTTGGCGTTCATCAGTTTGTCAGAGTAGGTTCGGGGGCGATCGTCGGAGCGGGTTCCATGGTTTCCAAAGATGTTCCGCCGTTCTGCAATGCAACCGGAGATCGGGCGAAACTTCACGGACTGAATATCGAAGGATTGCGGCGCCGAGGCTTCGACAAAATGAAAATCGATTCTCTCCGGAGGGCCTACCGATTGATTTTTCAATCGAAGCTCAAGACCAAAGACGCGTTAGCAAGAGTGCGCCAAGAAATTCCTTCTTCGACAGAGGTGGAACAACTGGTTACGTTTATCGGGAACTCCCAACGCGGAGTTTGCCGCTAGGTCGCATCGGCGACTCAGCCCGGTTCGGGGTTGACTTCAGGCGTGAAAAAGCTCGGCCTTATCGCGGGTAACGGAAAGTTCCCGATCCTTTTTGCCGAGGAGGCGAAGCGGGAGGGATTCGAGTTGATTGCGGTTGCTCATCGCGGGGAAACTCTCAACGAAATCGAACAGGCGGTCGCTAATGTCACGTGGATCTATGTGGGACAGTTGGGCAAAATCATCCGAACGTTTCAGCGCGCCGGAGTTACCCAGGCCGTCATGGCCGGTGGAATTCGTAAAGTCAGACTGTTGAAAAATTTTCGACCCGATGTGCGCGGGGCGCGTTTCTTGGCCCGGATTAAAAGCCGGGAGGATGATGCTCTGCTTCGCGGTGTCGCGGAGGAGTTGACCGGGGAGGGCATTCAGATCTTGGAATCGACGCTTTGTTTATCCCATATCGTTGCGCCCAAAGGCGTGCTAACCCGGCGCAGCCCGAGCGCTGCGCAATGGGATGACATCGACTTAGGATTTCGCATGGCCAAGGAGATTGGTCGCTTGGGAATCGGCCAGACGGTGGTTGTGAAGAATCGCGTGGTTGTGGCCGTGGAAGCCGTGGAAGGCACCGACGCGGCCATTGAACGGGGCGGCGTTCTCGCCAAATCGGGGTGCATTGTGGTCAAGGTCAGCAAGCCCCATCAAGACTTGCGTTTTGACGTTCCGGCAGTCGGCGTTGAGACGATCAAAAATATTCGGGACGTTGGCGGCGCCGTGTTAGCCGTGGAGGCCGGCAAAACCATTCTCCTGGAAAAAGAAAAGCTGCTGCGGGACGCGGACGCGGGCGGAATTGCCGTGGTCGGCGTGGACCCGTCGATTTCATGATGCCATGATGGAGTACGCAAAGATTCCTGTCGCGGTCGTAGGCGTCGGTTATCTAGGTAAGTTTCACGCTGAGAAATATGCGGCGTTGGAAGAGGCGGATTTGATCGCCGTCGTGGACGTGGATGAAAAACGTGCCTGCGAGATTGCGGAGCAATGGGGCACGGAAGCATTGACCGACCATCGCAAGCTTTTCGGCCGGGTGCAGTGCGTTAGCATCGCGACTCCAACTCGCCAGCATTACGCCATTGCGCGCGAGTTTCTGGAGCAAGGCATTGATGTATTGGTCGAGAAGCCGATCACGGTCGATCTTGCCGAAGGCCGGGAGCTCGTCGCACTGGCGGAAGCCAAAGGGGCGATTCTTCAGGTCGGCCATCTGGAACGTTTTAATCCGGCGATCCGAAAACTCGAATCGGTCATTCACGAGCCGAAGTTTGTCGAATGCCACCGTTTGGCCCCGTTTGTCGAGCGCGGGACCGATGTCGATGTCGTCTTGGATCTTATGATTCACGACATCGACGTCATTGCCAGTTTGGTTCGTTCGCCGGTGCAGCGCGTGGAAGCCGTGGGCGTGCCGGTATTAACCGATAAGCCGGACATCGCCAATGCGCGCATTACTTTTTCCAACGGCTGCATCGCCAATGTCACTTCGAGTCGGGTGTCGCTCAAGCGTGAGCGTAAAGTTCGCTTTTTTCAGCCAAACGCTTATATTTCCATCGACTATGATCAGCGCCGGGCGCAGATTTTTTACAAGCCGCCCGCGGGCGCGACATGGCTCGATATTCGCGGCGAAAATATAGAAATCAAAGAGGGAGACGCGCTGGCGGATGAAATCCGCTCATTTTTAGAGTGCGTGCGCAAGCGAACCCTGCCCTTGGTGAGCGGCGCGGAGGGGTTGCGGGCCCTGGAAATCGCCTCGATGATCAGATCACAGCTGTGATGGGACAGACAGCATGGGCCGGCCAGGCGGTTCCTCAAGGAAAGGAAGTCATGTTGGTTGTGGGCGAGGCCTCGGGTGATATGCACGGCGCGCAATTGGCGCAGGCCTTATGGAAACGCGATCCGACGCTGAGAATGTTCGGCGTTGCAGGAGAGCGGCTGCAGGAAGCTCCGTTTGAGGTTCTCTTTAGCGTTTCCCGACTTACGGGCATGGGACTGGTGGAACTCGCGGGTAATCTCAAGAATCTGTGGCAAGCGTATGGTTTGCTGCGTCGCGCCCTTCGCGAGCGACGGCCGAGTCTCCTCGTGCTCATTGATTTTCCTGAATTCAATTTGCGCTTGGCAAAACTCGCCAAGCGATTAGCCGTTCCCGTGCTGTATTATGTCAGCCCGCAGGTATGGGCCTGGCGGCGGCGACGCGTGCGCGACATCGCGCGTTGGGTAGATCGAATGGCGGTTGTATTCCCATTCGAAGTGCCCTTTTATCAACGGCGCGGCGTGGATGTGACTTTTGTCGGTCATCCGTTGCTCGAAACGGTCCATGTTGAGGAGGGTCGTGAATCCGTGTTGGGCCGATTGGGTTTAGATCCCGCGAAGCCGATCATCGCATTATTGCCGGGCAGCCGCAGACCGGAAGTCGAATACCATCTGCCGGTGATGCTGGAAGCGGTTGTGCGCTTTCAGCGCGAGCAAACCATCCAGTTCTTCTGTGTGCGCGCGAGCACGGTCGATCCGGGAGTGATAGAGACCCGGCTGAAACGGGCCGCGATAACCATGCCGGTCGTTAGCGACCATCGCTATGACGCCGTGAATGCATCGGATCTCGTCTGGGTTGCGTCGGGAACAGCCACGCTGGAGACGGCCTTGCTTCTCAAGCCGATGATCGTCGTGTATCGACTGGCGGCCTTGACATATCTGCTAGCCCGTTGGTTGGTCAAGGTGGATCATATCGCGATGGTGAATTTGATAGCCGAAAAACGCATCGTGCCGGAGCTCATACAGTCAGAATTTAACGCCGCACGACTGATCGATGAAAGCCGGGCGCTGTTAAATGATCGGAAGCGTTACCAAACGGTCGTTGATGAGTTGTCTCGACTCAGAGGCAAATTAGGCTTGCCCGGGGCCGCGGAACGCGTAGCCGATCTGGCTTTCTCGATGATGCGCTAAACCCATACCGTTATGGCGGGAAAATTGTGAAAACCTACTTACGACTTCTTCCTTACCTCAAGCCCTACATCTGGCCTTACTCCGTCATCGGCATGGTCTGCATGCTCGCTTACGGCGCCAGCGACGGCGTGCTGCCGTTTCTCGTGCAGCACATCATGGATGACGTATTTGCACGTAAGGACGTGGTCACGCTGTCGTATTTGCCGTTGGTGATTATCGCGTATTTTGCATTGCGCGGACTGCTGAACTTCGGTCAGAGCTATCTTAGCGATTACGTGGGATTGCGAATTATCAACGACGTGCGCAATGCCCTCAATCGCCATTTGCAGTCACTGTCAGTTGCTTTTTTCTATCGCAACCCCACCGGAACTTTGATTTCGCGTGTCAACAGTGACGTTTTCCTGCTGCGATCGGCGCTCACCGATGCGCTGGCTTCGTTTCTGCGCGACGCCACCTCGGTCATCGTCCTGACCCTGGTCGCTTTCTACAAAGATTGGGTCTTAGCTTCCATCGCCTTCATCGTTTTTCCAGCTTCGGTTTTGCCCGTGATGCGTTTAAGCAAGAACATCAAGCGTTTTACTAAACGCGGCCAGATCAGCACGGGGATGCTCACCGCGCTTTTGCAGGAAAGCATTCAGGGCAATCGGATCGTGAAGGCCTTTGGGATGGAAGCTTATGAAAACGATAGGTTTGTCGCGGAAAACCGCAAGCTCTTTAAGCAAACCCTGCGCGCAAGCCGCATCAAATCGATCGTCGCGCCGGCGATGGAGTTGCTTGCCGCGTTCGCCATCGGCGGCGTGGTCTGGTACGGCGGCTGGAGTGTTGTCGGCGGGGGTCGCACTCAGGGTGAGTTCATGGCCTTCATGGCCGCCATGTTCCTGATGTACCAGCCCTTTAAAGGTCTAACCAAGACCTACACCCTCGTTCACCAAGGACTCGCCGGCGCGGAAAGGGTTTTTGAAATACTCGATCAAACGCCGGAGGTTAAAGAGAAGCCGGGCGCGCTTGAAGCCGTTGCGTTTTCCGATGCGCTGGAATTCTGCAATGTGAGTTTCGGGTATAGCGAGAAAACGGTATTAAAAAACATCAACCTTAAAATTAGAGCAGGGGAAATGGTCGCCCTGGTCGGAGTCAGCGGGGTTGGAAAAAGCACGCTCGCGGATTTGATACCGCGCTATTTCGATGTGACTTCGGGCAAAATTACTTTGGATGGAGTGGATATCCGGGATCTCTCGTTAAAATCGCTGCGCTCCCAGATCGGGGTGGTCGCGCAGCACACGTTCTTGTTCGACGACACGGTGCGCAATAACATCGCCTACGGACATCCGGAATGGGATCGCGCCGACGTTGTGGCCGCGGCGCAAGCAGCCCATGCCCATGAGTTCATTTCGGCCATGCCCCACGGCTACGATTCAAGAATCGGCGAAATGGGAATGCAGCTGTCGGGCGGACAGCGGCAGCGTCTGGCCATTGCGCGGGCGTTGCTGAAAAATGCGCCGATTTTGATACTGGATGAGGCCACTTCCGCGTTGGATACGGAGTCGGAAAAACTGGTTCAAGACGCGCTCGAAAATCTAATGACCCAGCGCACGACCGTGGTCATTGCGCACCGATTATCGACCATTCGTAAAGCTGACCGAATTGTCGTCCTTGTCGACGGCGCGATTGTCGAAGAAGGCACACACGAGGAGCTCTTGGCGCGAAAAAACGAGTACAGCAGGCTTTATACCCTTCAACTCCTTGAGGAGGAGTCTGCCATCCGGCCAGACACGCTGCACTAATTTCTCGGAACATCGAGTGGACTACCTGCTTTACAATTTTATCTCGATGGTGGCGCTGGTCATCAGCCTGCCGTTCATCCCCGTCTTGTTTTTGCTGGGGGACCGTTTTTCCAGCGGGTTAGGTCAACGCTTCGGTTTTTACCCGCGCACGGTAGTCCACGGGCTGCGGGATTCCAGACCCGTTTGGATTCACGCGGCATCCGTAGGCGAGGTTGACGCTGCGAGCCGCTTGAGTGTTGAGTTCAGACGACGGCTGCCCGGACGTAAAATAGTGCTTTCCACTTTCACGGCCAGCGGCAACTTGAGGGCGCGGCAGATCGCCGCAGCCGACGCGATCGTGTTTTTGCCCCTGGACCAACTATGGGTTGTGCGGCGCGCTTTGACGAAATTGAATCCAGCTATTTTAATTTTCCTGGAAACCGAAATTTGGCCGAATCTTTTGCGCGAGGCTTATAGGAAAGGTATTCCGACGTTGCTGCTCAGCGGTCGCTTGTCCGCCAAGTCCTTTAAGCGCTATGCTCGTTTTCAATCCTTTTTTAGGCGCGTGCTGCAGTGCTACTCAGCCATCGGTATGCAGTCGCAGGACGATGCGGAACGGATCGTGAAACTTGGAGCGCAAGAGGCGCGAGTCCTCGTCCTAGGGAACTTGAAGCGGGCGCCCGCAGCGATGAAACAAAAAATCCACAAGCGTAGCGCTGGCGAAGCTTCCGCAAGAATGGAACGGCGCGCAAACGGTCACCTCCTGGTCGTGGGGAGCTCGCATCGCGGAGAAGAAGAAATTCTGCTCAACGTTTTCATTGCGTTGAAGACCCGTTTTCCGAAGCTGCAACTCGTGTTGGCGCCGCGGCATCCACAGCGTTTTTCCGAGGTCGAGAAACTTTTGCGAACCAAAGGTGTGAATTTTGCGCGCCAGAGTCAGCACGACGGGCGACCTTTTGATCAAGATGTGATGCTTCTCGACACGGTCGGTGATTTACAAAATTTTTACGCGCTCGGCGATGTGGCTTTTATCGGAGGGAGTTTGGTGGACGCGGGAGGCCACAATCTGCTTGAACCGGCGCGCTGGCGAAAGCCGGTGCTCTTCGGCCCGTTCATGGATAATTTTAGATTGCTCGCGGAAGAGATGAAGCAAAGCGGTGGCGGCGTCGAGGTTCAGTCCGGCGAGGATTTAATACGTGAAATCAGCCGGTTGCTAGGCGATCCGCAAAGACTTAGAGCGGTCGGGGAGAAGGCGTATCAAGTTGCCGCGGAGGACCCCTCGGTGCTGAACCAAAGCATCGCGCTGGCGGAACGTTTCCTCCAAGCGGGACCCCTGTCATAAACAACCGTTTACGTCGTTGGGCTGATTTGCATCTGATGATGGATTCATGGATCCGTTCGGTTTGGGAGCGCCGGGGAATCTCCGGCAAATTAGGTTGGCTGCTCCTACTTCCCTTTTCCTGGATATATCGCCTCGCTGTTCAGTTTCGCAACCTGTTACACCGTGGACGTTGGATTCGCGTTCAGGCGCTGGATCGGCCGGTCGTTAGCATCGGAAATTTGACGGTCGGCGGCACAGGGAAAACACCCACGTGTCTATGGCTAGCCCAACAATTAACAAAGCACGGATTCAAAGTCGCTATTTTGAGTCGCGGTTATAAGCGGCGCGAATCGCGCCCCGTGATCTTAATTCCGGACGGCACGGCATTGAACGTGGCGAATGTTGGAGCGGAAATCGCGGCTGCGGGAGACGAGCCTTTTTTGATGGCGCGACTGTACGGTCAGACGGTTGCCGTAGGGAAGAACCGGTGCGAGGCCGCGCGCGAATTATTGCGCCGCCAGGCGGTGGATCTCTTCATTCTGGACGATGGATTTCAACATCGAGCGCTCAAAAGAGATGTGGACCTTTTATTGCTCGGCAGCGATGCCGCGGGCGGGATGCTGCCCTGCGGGCCGTTTCGTGAACCGAAAGAAGCCGGGCGCCGCGCGGATTTTTTTCTAGTGACCAGCGCGCACGAGAAGTGGAAGCGCTTTTTGCGGGCGCAACGATCCCAATCGAGCTATTCAGGATCCCTCCAAGCCTCGGTTCTGGTCGGTTTCGAGTCCAACCGCTGGAAAGAGTATCCGTTGAGCCTGCTTTACCGAAGCCGCATCCTTGCGGTGTCAGGTATTGCTCATCCGGCCGGCTTTTATTCCATTATTCATGAGTGGGAAAGTGAGATTGTCGATTCGTTCGAGTTTCGCGACCATCATGATTACACGGCGGCGGATTGGCAGCAGATCAATCGTAGAGGGCACGATGTCGATATTATCCTGACCACCGAAAAAGACCTGGTGAAGCTCATCCGATTTCCATTCGCTAAGGACAAGTTGCTGGCCCTGCGAGTGGCGATGGTCGTTGAGAACGGCGCAGAGTTGATTCAGGCGGTGCTTGAGCGTATTCGCCCCGGAACCTGACATGGATTGGCGCGAATCGGCGGCCCCCCGGCGACCGCCGATAAAATCGAGCTTGCCCTCCATGGCGCGTGATCATTAACTTGGTACCGGAAAGAGGATATAAGTGGATAGGATCATAAAGCCATCGCTTGGCGCAGCTTCTAGGGGCGTCGATTCAAGCGCGGATGGCGGAGGGACATCGCTTTGAACTCATTGATTACCGGGGTCGCGGGCTTTATTGGGTCCCACCTCGCCGAAAAGCTGCTCGCGCTCAATCATCATGTGGTGGGCATTGATACCTTCCTTGACAATTACGAGCGCCCATTCAAGGAGAGAAATTTGAGCGCCGTTGTGAATCATCCCGGCTTTGTTTTCCTCAATCAGGATATCTTGCAAGCGGATTTGCGCGATCTGATGAAAGATGTTCGCTATGTTTTTCATCTCGCCGGTCAACCGGGCGTGCGCTCAAGTTGGGGAAAGGAATTCATCAGGTATACAGACAACAATATAAGGGCGACGCAGATGCTTTTGGAGGCGGCCAAAGAGTCACGTCCGGCGAAATTCGTTTATGCGTCCACCTCTTCGGTTTACGGCGATACCGATGACTTGCCCATGCGCGAGGAAGGGCAGACGCGACCGGTCTCGCCTTATGGCGTGAGCAAGCTTGCAGCGGAACATCTTTGCTATCTCTACTGGAAGGCTTTCCAGGTGCCGACGGTTGCGCTGCGCTTTTTCACCGTTTACGGGCCGCGCCAACGGCCGGACATGTTCTTTCATATCTTCATGCGCGGACTGCTGCGAGACGAAGAGATTCCGCTGTATGATGACGGCGAGCAAACGCGCGATTTTACCTTTTGCTCGGACATCGTAGACGGTATACTCGGAGCGGCCTTATATCCCGGGGCCGGCGAGGTATTTAACCTGGGCGGCGGAGCGGAAACGAGTCTTTTAAACGCCATCGCGCTGGTCGAGAAGATTTCCGGTCGCCAGGCAAGGCTGCGCAGATTCGACCGCCAAAAAGGCGACGTGCGTCACACGCGAGCAAGCATCGAGGCCGCCAAGGCCAAGCTCGGCTATGAACCTCGTGTAGGATTGGAAATCGGGTTGTCCCGGCAATGGGATTGGGTCAAAACGCTTGGCTATTGACCCGCGTTATTCACGGTTAGAGGAAAATCGATGACACTGTGTCGATCGAGAGGTGGGACGAAAATGCAAAGAGCAAAGGGCAAAGCGTAAATCAGCGAATGCCTCTGAAAGTCTCCGTGCTCCATGCAAAAAAGCACAGGTCCATTGCCTCGATCTGGAGGGCTCGCCTCTCGATCGGCCGCACGCATGAATAATGCGGGTTAAGGGCGCCTTGCAGGGGCGCTGTTGCCTGCGCGAAGCTAAACCTGCAGTCATAGGCAATCGCGCCGGTTCAGCCGCATGGGGGTCTCCATGGAGCAATTGATCGACGAAGACGTCGGCAACATTATCGCGCTGGAGCACGTCAATCTTCAGGTCCCCGATCAGTCCCTGGCGATTCTCTTCTATGTCGTGGGATTGGGGCTTACTCGGGATCCTTTCCTCAATGTCGGCGGCCGTAACATGTGGATCAACGCCGGTGAGCAGCAGTTTCATTTGCCGACGCGAGCGGCGCAGGTGATCCATGGCCATATCGCTCTGGTCGTTCCGGACCTTGAAGCGCTGGGCAAGCGGCTGGCTTCCATCGAAGAAGGATTGCGCGGCACGCGGTTTTGCTGGTCCATGCAAAAGGATCACATTCAAGTCACATGCCCTTGGGGCAATCAATTTCGCTGTTATTGTGCCGCGGACCGATTCGGAGACATGAGCTTGGGAATTCCGTACGTGGAGTTCGGAGTGGCCTCGGGCGCGGCGAAATCGATCATCGAATTCTACGCCCAAGTCCTGGGGGCGCCTGCATGCATGGAGAGCGATAATGGCGGAGCGATCGGACGAGTAAAGATCGGGCGCCGTCAATATCTGCGCTTTCGTGAGACGCGCGAGCGTTTGCCCGCCTATGACGGTCACCACGTGGCGATCTATGTCGCGAATTTTTCACGCCCCTACGGTTGGCTTAAAGATCGCGGGCTCATTTTCGAAGACGCGCGCAATCACCAATTTCGCTTCCGCACGCTTGTCGACCCGGCGAGTGGCGAGCCGGTGTTTTCTTTGGAGCACGAGGTGCGCAGCCTCCATCACCCGATGTTCCATCGAAGTTTCATTAACCGGGATCCGAACCAATCCCAACGAGCTTATCGGCGCGGTCGCGACGGCTTTATTCCCTTTCAATGATTAAGATGACGCGGTCCGCCGAGGGACAGGATGCGCGCCATCGAAGTCGTGAGGTCGTGCGGGGCCCGGTTTGAGAAATGCTTTCCCTTTGGATAAATTCTTTTCGATTATGAATGCCGGCAATGGATAAGGCGCTTTCGTGATACGGCGAAGCCACTCGGCTGTCGTTCAAACCGTTAACAGGAGATCGCAAACATGGTCATCAGCAAGGAGTTGTTGGATATCTTGGCGTGCCCCAAGTGTAAGGGCGACATCCATCTTAATCAAAATAGCGATGGTTTAGTTTGCGATGCGTGTCGCCTGATGTACCCGATCAGAGACGACATCCCCGTGATGTTGATTGATGAGGCGATTCCTTTGTAGATCATGGACGCACGCTGGAAGAAAGTGCTCGTTCTTCAAACCAGCTTTCTCGGCGACACCGTGCTCACCCTTCCGTTGATCAGCGAAATTAAGCGCCGTTTCCCGTCGAGTCACTTGAGCGTCATTTGCGGCCCGCTGGCTAGGGAGCTTTTGCAAGACCATCCCGACATCGATGAAGTTATCGCCGCCGATAAAAAAGGCGAGGACAAGGGTCTGAGGGGAGTATGGCGCAAGGGAAGGATGCTGAAGCGCAACGGCTATACGATGGCTTTGACACCCCACAAGTCGCTGCGCAGCGCGCTGCTGCTATATTTCGCTCGGATTCCTTACCGCGTCGGGTTTTGCGAAAGCAAGGGTTGGTTTTTGTTTCACGCGCGGGCCAGGCGAAGAACTGGGCAGCATGATGTCGAAAGGACGCTTTCGATCTTGCAACCCTTCGGCATAGAAGTTGAGGATTGCCAGCGGACCCTAAGCCTCCCGTGCACGACGGAATCTCGCGATGCCGTAGCTCGACTCCTGGGCTCGCTATCGATCGCGGCGGATAAGCTATTGGTTGGAATGAACCCGGGCTCGGTATGGCCCACTAAAAGATGGTCGGCCTCGGGTTTTGCCCGCCTGATTCAGCTGCTAAAGGAAAAGTATGATTGCGAGGTGCTTTTGTTCGGCGGGCCCGAAGATCTTCCGATTGCCACGGCGATTCAAGAACTGTGTCATCATGCGGCGGTGAACCTTGCCGGCAAGCTCGATTTGCGTCAGTTGCCCGCCGCGCTGAGCGCGTGTCGCGTCCTCATTAGTAACGACAGCGCCCCCATGCATATAGCCGTGGCGCGTAATGTGCCGACGGTCGCCATTTTTTGCGCGACGACTCCGGCTTTGGGGTTTTATCCGTATACGGCCAATGCAATCGTGGTGGAGAAGGAACTCGAGTGCCGGCCCTGCGGATCTCACGGCGGGCGGCGTTGCCCATTGGGAACCGAAGATTGTATTCGCCTGATTTCCCCTGATCGAGTGCTGCGCGCCGTGCAGGCGTTGCTCGAACGTCAAACGGACGCCCCACCTCTCGAGTGCAACAGTCGCCTGCCCGAGTTTGTAGCCGTTTGAAATCGGTCTAATTACGACTTCATGGATCTTTGCCGCAATGCTGGAAGACGCAATCTGGGGTGACATCCCCCAGGGCTTCACCAAAGTCAGAGCCGGTCGCGGCCGGTGGCTTGTCGTTCGCAACGATAAGGTGGACTCCATCAGCGCGTCGATCTGTTGCTCGGGGAGCCGGCAGGAGGTAAGCCGATTTGAGGGTAGAGAACGGCTGAGATCGCTCAGTTTGGCAAACGGGGATACGGCCTTGATCCGCACCTATCGTCACGGTGGCGTGTTGCGCACCTGCACGGGCAGCGTATTTTGTTCCTGGCCGCCGCGCCCGTTTCAGGAATTGAGCATCACCAATGAAATCCGCCGACGCGGGATTCCAACGGTGGAAACCTACGGCGCCTATGTGGAGCAACTTTGGGGTCCGTTCTACCGCGGCTGGCTGGTGACGCGCGAGCTCACCGGCGCTCAAGATCTTTGGCAAGCTTTCAAAAGCGGCTTCGTTCAGGAACTCGGAATCGACAGAATCCTGCGTGCGGTAGCCGATAGTGTGCGCGCCTTGCATCGCGAGGGCGTTTACCACACCGACTTGAATCTCAAGAATATTTTGGTTTGTAAGGAGCAAGGCGGCGTAAAAGGGTACATCATCGATTTTGATAAAGCGAAGCTCATGTTGGGCAATCTTCCGCCGCAGCTGGTCAGGAGAAATCTCAGTCGCCTGTTGCGATCGGTCAATAAACTGGATCCGGCCCGAACCCACTTCTTAACAAGTTACTGGGATGACTTCGTGAATTTTTATTACGGAGTTGAAGCCGATGCGGTTTAATCCCAAAAAAATCTTAATCGTGCTGCACGGGTCCATCGGCGATGTTACCCGCGCCTTACCCTTGGCCGATCTCATTCGTGCCGGTTTTCCCGATGCGCACCTGGCCTGGTCTGTAGAACCGCCGTCACTGCCTTTAGTTGAGCGCTGCGCCGCCGTGCAAGAAATCATTTTATTCGACCGGCGTCGCTGGTGGAGCGAGTGGCTACCCTTTTTGCGCCGGGTGCGCGCCCAACACTTTGACCTGGTGCTTGACTTGCAGCGCCATTTTAAGAGCGGCGTGATCACCCGATGGTCAGGCGCGCCTCATCGATTAGGATTCAACAAGCTTGACGGCAAAGAGTTCAACTGGTTATTTAATAATCATTATATCCCCGCCACGGGCGATGGAATTTCAAAGCTCGATCATTATCTCAAATTTGCCGAGTATCTCGGGATCGCCGCTTCGCCCGTCGATTGGAAATTCCAACTCACCGGGGAAGAAAAACAAAATATTGATAAACACCTGCAAGCGGTCAATGGCGGCTTTGCGGTGCTCTTCGTCGGCAGCCGGTGGGAGAGCAAACGTTGGTTCCCGGCCCAGGCGGCTCAATGCGCCTCCACGATAAGGGAACGGCACGATTTGCAGATCGTCTTGCTGGGCGGGAAGGAAGATCGAGCCATTGCCGCAGAGATCATGAGTATGGCCGCCACCCCGATGATCAACCTTGTAGGTCAGACAACACTTCCGGAAGCCATCGGGATTATTGCCAGGGCCCGGTTTGCGGTGGGTCCGGACACGGGACTGATGCATATCGCCGCCGCGGTCAGGACGCCGGTCGTATCGCTGTGGGGGGCGACGAGTCCGCTTCGCGCCGGCCCCTACGGATTTGAGGATCTGGTCATTCAGGGAAAGGCGGCCTGTGTTCCGTGCTACCGCAGGCAATGCCCGATTGGCCGAATCTGCATGCATTCCATTGATATGGAGGAGGTCGCCGAAAAAATCGGAATGGCGCTCTCTCGTGACCGCGACAGAGATCTTTCTCATGCCAGTCAGGGCTGACTACCAACCGTGCCGCGCGGGAAATTGGCACCTCACGGTTCTAGCGGGACAGTGGCATCAGGAGCTGCAAGAAAAAATATTGTCCCTGGTCGAGCGCCAACCCGCTTCTAAACACCCGCAAACTTTCGAATTGGCTTCTGGTGGCGACAATGAAAGCAGGCCGCTCTACTTAAAGGTCTTCTATCCGCCGCCGGGAATCGTCATTCTCAAAAATCTGTTGCGAAAATCTAAGGCGACTCGTTTTCTTCACCAGGGCCTGGCTTTATCTAAGTCAGGTTTTCATGCGCCGGTTACGATTGCCGTGGGGGAGAAGCGAAGATGGCCATTTTCGCAGCTGGCGTTTGTGCTCACGGTGGGGGTTGGGGGTCAGTCTCTGGTGTCTTATTTGCATGACGGCTGGTCGGGTCGAAGACCGCGGCCGGCGCTTGCGGAAAAACGAAATGCGTTGCAGTGTCTCGCCGAGCTGATCCGAAAATTTCACGATCTCGGGTTTATTCACGGCGATCTTGTGCCCTCGAACCTGTTTATTTTGGACCGGCAAAGCGGGGGATTCGAATTTTGCTTTATGGACAACGATCGTACCCAGCATTATCCGCGATGGTTGCCGCAATCTTTATGGAAGCGAAATTTAGTTCAGTTAAATCGTTTTCCGCTTCCGGGTATTTCTCTTCAAGACCGCCTGCGTTTTTTTCTTGCCTATAGCGGCAGGCGAACTTGCGGCGCACGCGAGAAAAACCTGCTGCGCTGGCTTGAACGAAGGACTCGGAGCCGGCGGCGCGAGTGCGATCATGCCGGTGCCACGGGCAGTTTCAGAATGCTAATGCGCTGGACCCCCGAGATGATGCGCGCGGAGCAGATGATCGATCCGCCGAAGGCGTTCAAAGAGTAATGTACGGCGACAACAGCATGGTCAAAGCCAAAACAATTGCACCATGAAGATCGGCCTCGCCCATAAGCGGCTCGACTTGAAAGGGGGGACCGAACGCGATCTCTATCGGACCGCAGAAGGGTTGCGAGACCTGGGACATGAAGTTCACCTTTTCTGCCAGGAATATGGGGTTGCGCCGCCGCGTGGGACCTTCGCGCATCGCGTTTGGGTTCCGCCCTTAGGAAGAACCATCCGGTTGTGGAGTTATGCCCTTAGGGCGCCCACGGTGATCAGTCAATCTCATTGCGACGTCGTGGTTAGCTTTGGACGATTGTTGCAGCAAGATGTTTTGCGCAGCGGCGGCGGATCTCACAAAATTTTTCTCGATAAGATGGGGCGACAGGGTGGGGCGACGCGTCGACTATGGCAGAATCTGAGTATCTATCATCGAAGCCTATTGATGATTGAACAAAAGCAGTTCGGGCCGGGGGGGTGCAAGAAAGTCATCGCGGTTTCCGGAGAGGTCCGGCGGGAACTGATGGCACTGTATGGCGTGCCGGCGGGCAAAATCGTGGTACTATACAACGGCGTCGATCTGGAACGCTTCCACCCCACGCTACGGGAGGCTTGGCGCACGGCGGTTCGAACCGAGTGGGGCATTCCCATGGACGCCGCGGTGGTCTTATTCGTCGGGAGCGGATTTGAGAGAAAGGGATTAGATCGGTTGCTGCGGGTATGGCATTCGCCGACGCTGTCGAAAGCGTTTCTACTGGTGGTCGGCGAAGACGCGCGCATCGCGCGCCACAAGGCGCTGGCGGAGCGTCAGGCTCCCGGCAAGATTATTTTCGCGGGCCGGCAGGAATCCATTGAACGGTTTTACGGCGCGGCTGATCTCGTGGTATTGCCGTCGGTGCAGGAAGCCTTCGGTAACGTTGTGCTGGAAGCGCTTGCTTGCGGTCTTCCGGTCGTCGTGAGCCGAAGCGTCGGCGCGGCGGAACTGCTCAAGGGCTCGTTGGCAGGGGGGATCGTAGACGCGCCGGACGATGGCGCCGATTGGGAGGCAACACTCGAGCGCGCTTTACAGAATTGCGTTGGCACGGAAATAAAGAAGGAGGCTCGTCGAATTGCCGAAGCTCACTCCTGGAATAATCATTTTCGCCAATTCGAGGCTTGCCTGGCGGAGGTTTGCCAGCGGGGCATCGGTGGATCACTATCCTGATTTCATTTGTCGCAAGCAAGGCGGGTCTGCGATTTGGATAGATCGAAATCTAATCGGAGGCGAGCTTCCCGGGTTGCTCCAAAATCCCGACGCTCTGTTTAATCGATCCGATGCCGAAATCATCAAAGATCAACGCAAGATAAAAGTTGCCCGCTTAAGACTGGTGCTTGGCGGGGAAACCAAATACGTCTACGTCAAACGCTACAATGTTTTCTCCTGGCGCTACAGCGCGATCTCTTTTATCATGCGGTCGCGAGCGTTCCGATCGCTGCAGGGCGCGGGCATCCTTTTCGAGGCCGACATCGCCACGGCTCGACCCGTGGCGGCTACGGAGTGCCGCCGCTGGGGAGCGTTAAGAAATAGTTTTTTTCTCTCGGAAGAGATTTCGGGAGGAAAGACCGTCGATGAATACTGGCGCGAGCTCACAACGTCAAAGGACCGGGAGTCACGGCGCCGGCGCCGCCGTTTTCTACGCGGATTGGCTTTGCTGTTCCGCAAATTGCACGGTGAGAATGTCTATCACAACGATCTTAAGGACGCGAATATCCTTGTGGTGCCGGGCCAAGAGGGTCATCCGGAGGCGTTTTTTTTGCTTGATCTCGAAGGTCTCCGGCGTTATCGCAAGCTGAACCGCAGACGCAGAGTAAAAAACCTGGTCCAACTGAACCGCACGTTCGGACTTTACCTGCGGCGCAGCGATAAACTATTTTTTATCAAGAATTACTTGGCCGACTCTTTCACGGATCGGCGCGAGGCTCGATGTTGGATCACGGCTGTGCTCGAGCAGAGCCGAAAGAAGGATCGGCAAAAATTGACGAGTAGGGATCCTGCGGCGGCGCGCGCGGGAGGGGACGGCTAATTCAGGGCGTTGGCCGTTTGAAGGACGCCGTCTCGGACTCGATGTTCTCAAGTGAACGAGTTTTTAGTCACTGCGATGGGGCACGATATCTTGTCTAAATTGCGGGATTGTGACAAAAGAGTCCGGCATGGCCATCCGGAATAGTTTGCGGGCCGCATTGCGTGTTGCGCCGGGCTGTTCGTGAGCAAGGTATTTGTTGAACCATGGCAACAATATTCAGAAAACCCAATCCTTTCCCTGACCATCCGTATCTCCTTCTGATAGGTGCTCCTCGCTCCGGAACCACCCTCCTGGCGACCATGATCGGCCGGCATACCGATGTCGGCATGCTCAACGAAGATGTCAGCGGCCGCGGCATCGGCATCATACTGGGAAAACAGGTGAGCGGAAACAAACTTTGCGTTCCGAATCAGATTCGCTTGAGCCATAGAAGTTTCTTCGGCCGCAGGTTCTTAAAGAAAATGGGCTTCGTCGCGGAGGCGCCGAAATCCAAATACTGCATCCGTGATTATCTGGAACTGCCGAACTTGAAGGTTTTAGCGATTATTCGCGACGGCAACGATTCGGTGTCTTCCATGATAGCGCGGGGCAAAAGCCGGTTAAGAAAGGCCGCGCGCCGTTGGAGCGAGGCGATCGAAACGATTGACCAACTAATAAAAGAATACGAAGACCGAGTTCTCGTTGTGACATTCGATGAGTTACTGTTGCAGCCCGCCGCCGTGCTGCACCGAGTTTGCAAGTTTTTAGGCATCACGTTTCAACCGCAGATGCTCGACGGGCCCAGCCATAATCCGTATTACCCTGAAGCGGAACTGAAGGTGGAAAAGGCTCATCGAAAAAGGCAGGAGGACGGCGACATCTGTTTAACAGATCTTTTGGCGCCGGCGCGCGAAAAATACCAAGAATTGCTGAAGCGGGCCGCGCAAGAATTGAATGGGTGAAGCAAGGGTGAGTGACGGCTGATGAGTCCCGCAGATACAGGTACGGTTCGACCCACCGTCTCCGCTATCGTGGTTTGTTTCAACGAGGAAAAGAACATGGGTGCCTGCCTCGAGAGTCTCGGGTGGTGCGACGAAATCGTCGTTGTCGATTCTTTCAGCACGGACCGTACGGTTGAGATCTGTCGCCGGTATACCGATCGGGTGATCCAAAGGGCGTGGGCAGGATACCGCGATCAAAAGGCTTTCGCCCATTCCCAGGCGACCCAAGATTGGGTTTTGCTCGTCGACTCCGACGAGCGCGTGACAGCGGAGCTCAAGGAAGAGATTTGCCAAGCGTTGGCTCAGGATAGGAATGAGTACTCCGGCTATGCAGTGCCGCGGCTGGTGTTTTATCTCAATCGCTGGTGGCGGCGCGGAGGTTGGTATCCGGACTATGACGTGCGGCTGTTTCGCCGGGAGCGCGCCACGTGGGGCGGCTCCGATCCCCACGAGAGAATTCTAGTGGATGGCAATATCCGGCGTTTGCGAAATCCGCTTCATCATTTCACGTATCGGGACATCGAGGACCACTTGCAACGCATTAATCGATTCACCTCGATTTCAGCGCGGGAGTTGAAAAAAAGCGGTCAACGTTGGCGCTTGGCGGATGCGCTCTTGCGGCCGGCGGGACGCTTTTTTCGCTCCTACTTTTTGCAGCGCGGGTTCATGGAAGGATTTGCCGGATTTTATGTCGCGGTTACGGCCGCCGTGTATGTATTTCTCAAGTATGCTAAGCTCTGGGAACTCGAAGCGGAGGAGAAAAACGACGTTGATCGGAAGCGGTCATAGCCGCCTCCTTAAGATTCTGCACATTGATCCTGAGAAGTACTGGGGCGGTGGGGAGGCGCAAGTATTCGGGCTGTTAGCTTATCTTGCCAAGCAGGGACACCGTAATGATCTGCTCACTCATCCTCACGGGAAACTATGGGAGCAGAGTCAAAAGCTGAATGTGCGCTGCTTTCCCTTGGTTGTTCGCAACGAATTGGACATAAGAGAGATTCCCAAAATCCGCCGGCTGATCCGCGCCGCGAAGTATGATGTTGTGCATTTTCATACCAAACGCGCGCATGCGCTTTCGCCGTGGTTGCCGCACGGTCAGGAGCGGCCGAAGTATGTGGTTACCCGGAGAATGGATTATCCGCAAACGAACAATTGGTACACGCGCTATCTCTACAATCGCGGCGTCGATGCGGTGATTGCCATCTCTCAACCCATCGCGGATGTTTTAATAAGATCGGGAGTAGATCGTGGAAAAATTCGCGTCATTCACAGCGGAATCGATCCCGCGCAATTTACGGCACCGCAGCGAGAAAGCACGTCCGAGCCGGGCACGCCGATTATCGGCACGGTAGCCCATCTGGAAGCGAGAAAAGGGCATCACTACCTTCTGCAAGCCGCCCGCCTACTCAAGGAACGAGGTTATCGCTTTAAAGTCGCGCTCGCCGGTGACGGATCCTTGAAACCGGCCTTGGAGGCGATGGCAAAATCGCTAACTTTATGGGAAGAGGTGACCTTTCTCGGCTTTGTATCCGACGTGCCGAAATTCCTAACGGCGATCGATATTTTCGTATTGCCGTCGCTCTATGAAGGATTGGGAGTTGCCGCGCTCGAGGCGATGGCGGCGGCCAAAGCGGTAGTCGCCTCACGGGTCGGCGGGCTTGCGGATCTGGTCACTGATGCCAAGACCGGGTTTTTAGTTCCGCCGGCGGATGCGGAAGCGCTCGCGGGCGCAGTGGCAAAACTTCTGGATGACAAAACATTGCGCGCGACCTTCGGACAGAAGGGCGCCCTGCGCGTGAGAGAACATTTTACCGTCGAGGAAATGGCAAAAAAAAACGAAGTCTGCTATTACGCGATGCTGCGTGGCGCGGCGTCGGGCCATTCCGGTAGCAAAAAAGCAAATGAAAACATCTCTTGAAATCGTGACTGAATTCGCGAAAAAAGAGCTGCTGGTCATAGGCGACCTCATGCTGGATCGGTTTATCTGGGGCGACGTCGAACGGATTTCGCCGGAGGCTCCGGTCCCGGTGCTGCGGGTGACTTCCGAGAGTTTCCGCCTGGGAGGCGCCGCCAACGTGATCCATAACGTGCGCAGTCTCGGCGGACGGGTGACGGCGTGCGGAATCGTCGGCAATGATACTGCGGGGAGAAGAGTCATACAGGAATTGCGCCGCGTGGGGGCGTCCACCGCGGGAATCATTCCCGATCGCCGCTATCAAACGATTCAAAAAACCCGCGTCATCGCGCGGCCGCGTCACCAGCAGATTGTCCGCCTCGACCGGGAGAATTATGAGGCGATCGCCGAGCGTTGCTTGAAACGGCTACGGGAATTCGTTCTGAGCCGCGCCGATCGATACGATGGCATCATCATATCGGATTACGGCAAAGGTGTGATTCACGAAGAGCTGTTGGCACTGGTGGGGCAACTGGCGCGCCAAAAGAAAGTCATTTGTGTCATCGATCCGAAAAGAGAAAACTATTCGCGGTATTCCTTCCCCACGCTGGTCACGCCGAATAAGGACGAGGCGAGCCAGGCGTCGGGTGTGGCCATTCATGACGACGCGACGTTGATCGCCGCCGGTCGGAAACTGGTCAAAAAGTGGCAAGCCAAGGCCGTCCTCATCACGCGCGGCCCGGAGGGAATGAGTCTTTTCGGCTCGCGGGGTTCCATCACGCATTTTCCAACGGAAGCGAAAGAAATTTTCGACGTCACGGGCGCTGGCGATACCGTCGTCGCGGTTTGCGCGTTGGCGCTTGCGTGCGGGAGCAGCTTCGAAGATGCCGCCGTCATGGCTAACGTAGCGGCCGGTTTGGTCGGCGACGAAGTCGGCACCGTCGCGGTGGCGGCGGAAAAACTCAAAAACACGATCAGGAACAGACTATGAAAAGCATGACGGGTTACGGCGAGGGAGCGCATCCCGTGCAAGGGACTAAAATTACCGTCCAGGTGAAAAGCTTGAACCATCGCCACTTGGATCTGCAACTCAGGGTTCCGCGCGAGTATCTATCTCTGGAGGAAGAGATCCGCAAGACCGTGCGCGAAAGGGTTTCGCGCGGGCGCGTTGAGGTCTTCGTGAACCGCTTTGCCCAGAATGGGCGCACGCGCAAAGTCGAATTGGACGAAGAATTGTTGGGCCAATATCTCCTGGCCATCCGGCGCGCGAAAAAGAAATATCAACTTAGCGGTGACATCGGGGTTTCGCTGTTTTCCTCTTTGCCCGATATCTTTCATGTCAAAGAGATCGAGGGGGATGCCGCGAGCGAGAGACGCGCCCTGTTGACCGCCCTGGATGGCGCGCTCAAGAAACTGCAGTTGTCTCGAGAACGGGAAGGGCGGCGGCTCAGCCATGACATGCAAACGCAAATCAAACAATTAAAAAAAATCTCGGTAACGTTGGAACACAGTGCGGCGGAGCTCGGTACTCGTCTGCAGAGGCCGTCGGCTGCGACAAAAGAAGAGGTGACAGCGGCCCGGAGCGAAAAAAATGGCAGCGATGCGGGTGGCTGGTTGCTCAAGGGGGACATTAATGAGGAGGTCGTACGCTTGAAGAGTCATATCACAGCGTTGGCTCAATTTATTCATGAAACGGAACCGGTGGGTAAAAAGATCGACTTTATTCTTCAGGAAGTTCAGCGCGAGCTCAATACCATCAGCTCAAAGGTTCCTCAGCTTTCGGTCGTACAATTGGTCCTGGAAGGCAAGGAAAGAGTGGAAAAGATACGGGAACAGACACAAAACATCGAATGATTCGCGGCGCGCCTGCATTGGGTAAACGGCAGGGCATTATTTTCATTGTTTCGGCTCCATCGGGGGCCGGCAAGACAACGCTCACAAATGCATTGCGTTCGATCTTTCCGGAAATCCGGATGTCGGTTTCGTGTACGACGCGAGCGCGCCGCAACGGCGAAGTGAATGGCCGGGATTATCAATTTTTAACGGCGCGCCAGTTCACCGCGATGCGTGCCCGGAAGCAATTTGCCGAGTGGGCGCGCGTGCACGGCTATCTTTACGGCACACCGCGCAAGCCCCTGGATCGATGCATTGCCACGGGATGCGATATGCTCCTCGACATTGATGTTCAAGGCGCGCGCAAGATTAAAAACCGTTATCCACAGGCGGTCTCAATCTTTCTTTTGCCGCCGTCTATGCGCGAGTTGCGACGCCGGCTCGCTTTACGGGCAACCGACACTGAAGCCATCATCAGCCGGCGGCTGGCGAATGCCCGAGGTGAAATCCGCAGCATAATTTATTATGATTATTTCGTGGTCAATCGACGGGTTGAACAAGCGGTCGAAGATTTGAAGTCCATTGTACGGGCTGAGCGGGCCAAGACCTCGCGGATCGTTAAGTGGCCAATGGATGCGCTGGGGCTGCGGCCGATCAGAAGGCGGCGCTGATGAAAAATATCAACGACCTGGTTGAGAAGATTCGATCGTATTATCCCGCCGCCGACGTGGAACCGGTCCGTAAAGCCTATGACTTCTCGGCTAAAGTGCACAAAGGCCAAAAAAGGGCATCGGGGGAGCCCTACCTCATTCATCCCATCGCCGTCGCCAATATCATCGCCGATCTAAGGCTCGATGTGCCCAGCGTCGTGGGCGGCCTGCTGCACGATACCGTCGAGGACACCCTCACCACCTTGGAGGAGGTGAAAAGCCTTTTCGGTCGCGAAGTGGCGGCCCTGGTCGATGGCGTGACCAAACTTAGCCGCACGAATTTTATCAGCCGCGAAGAAAAGCAAGCGGAGAATTTCCGCAAAATGCTTCTCGCGATGGGGAAAGACGTGAGGGTTATTCTCATCAAGCTCGCCGATCGCGTGCACAACATGCGCACCCTCGATCACCTTCCTCTGGAAAAGCAAATCCTCACGGCGCAAGAGACCCTCGATATCTATGCGCCCCTGTCCCACCGTCTCGGCATCGCCTGGATCAAAAGCGAGTTGGAAGACTGGTCGCTCAAATATCTTCACCCGGAGATCTATTATCAGCTCAAGCGCAATGTCGCCAAGAAGAAGAGCGATCGGGAAAAGTATATCGACGAAGTCATTTCGATCATCAGTAAAAAACTCGAGGTCGAAGGCATGGACGCGGATATCAGCGGCAGGCCGAAGCACTTTTATAGTATTTATCAAAAAATGGAGAGCCAGAATCTGCTGTACGATCAGATTTACGATCTCGTGGCGTTTCGGATATTGGTCGATACGCCGAGGGAATGCTACGAGACGCTGGGCCTCATCCATGCGCAGTGGCGGCCGGTGCCCGGACGATTCAAGGACTATATCGCGCTGCCCAAATCGAACATGTACCAGTCGCTGCACACGAGCGTGATCGGACCTTACGGCGAGCGGATTGAAATTCAAATCCGCACCCATGAAATGCACCGCATCGCGGAAGAAGGGATCGCCGCCCACTGGCGCTATAAGGAAGGGGAAGATTATCAAGTCAGCGATATCCAGCGCTTCGCCTGGCTGCGCCAGCTCCTGGAATGGCAGGAAAACCTGCAAGATCCGCAGGAGTTTTTACACAGCCTCAAAGAGGACCTTTTCTCTACCGAGCTGTACGTGTTTACGCCGCGGGGCGATCTGCTCAACTTCCCCAAAGGCTCGACCATCATCGACTTTGCCTACCGGATTCATACCGTAGTCGGACATCACTGCTCGGGCGCGCGCGTGAACGGGCAATTGGTTTCTCTCAAGTACATTCTGAGGAGCGGCGATACGGTGGAAATTGTCACCACGCCGCAGCAGGTCCCCGGCCGGGATTGGCTCAAATGGGCGAAGACCTCGCGGGCCAAGTCCAAAATCAGAAATTGGCTGAAATCGCAGCAACGCGAGCGCAGCGTCGCGCTCGGGCGCGAGATT
This sequence comes from Binatia bacterium, assembly GCA_041484845.1. Taxonomy (GTDB): domain Bacteria; phylum Desulfobacterota; class Binatia; order UBA9968; family UBA9968; genus JBGPIK01. Next base: position 25,039 of record JBGPIK010000008.1, read on the forward strand.
CTCGACAGCGACCTGCATCGCCATCAACTCGACTATGCGACGTTGCGCGAGCAAGGAAAGATCGACGCCGTGATCAAAGAATTGGGCATGAAGGATGAAGAGGCTCTTTTGGCGAGTCTCGGCTACGGCAGAATTACCACGCGCAACGTCCTGGCGAAATTGGTGCCCCCGGATAAGCTGGAAAGCGGAACCAAAAAGCCGGGCGGCGCGCTGGCCAATCTTTTTCGCCTGGTATCGTCGCAAAAACGTGGTTTGGGCATTCGCGTGAAGGGGGTGGACGATGTTCTAGTCCGGTTCGCCCTCTGCTGCCATCCGCTGCCGGGTGAAAATATCGTCGGCTTTATCACTCGGGGGAGAGGCGTGACAGTTCACACGGTGGGCTGCGCGACGGTTCTGGAGAGCGATCCGCATCGCAAGATCGAAGTCAGTTGGGAAGAAAACGGCCAGCCGCCACGTCCGGTGAAGATCGAGGTGACCTGTGTGGACGAGCCGGGGCTATTGGCCGCGATCAGCTCGGCGATCACGAGCGCGGAGGCCAATATCGCGCGTGCCCAAGTGCGCACCTTCACCGGGGGGAAGGCGCTCAACACCTTTGAAGTGATGATTAAAAACTCGGAGCACCTCAAGCGCGTGTTGCAAAATATCTCGAAGGTAAAAGGTGTGTACAAAGCCGTCCGCGCCCGCGGCCGCACGGGCGGCAGGACGGAAAGAGATCAAGTCAACCGAGGGGAATTGCAATAAATCACGCGCAAAAAACAATCACGCCACTTTTTTCACGCGACCTGAGTGGATGCAGTCCGTGCATACCAGCGCCCGTTTCACGTGACCGTCGAAATTGGCTTTGACGCGTTGCAGATTGGGACGCCAAACCCGTTTGGTTTTATTGTTGGCATGACTCACGTTGTTGCCGACGGAGCGCCTTTTGCCGCAAATTGAACAGATCCTTGCCATAAGATTAACTCCTGATCCTTTCAATCATTTCGGTTGTTGAATGACCCTTTAAGTAAGGAACGACCGCGACTCTTCCGCCGTTCTGCTCTACGATATCCGCACCGATAATTTTTTCCGCGCTCCAGTCGCCGCCCTTGACCAGGACGTCGGGAGTTAGGGTTGCGATGAGAGAATAGGGGTCCGGCTCATCAAAAAGGACAACATAGTCTACCATCTCCATCGCGCCAATCAATTCCACGCGATCCGACTCGGGAAGCACGGGACGGCTTTCCCCCTTGATTGTCTTCACCGAACGGTCGCTATTAATCGCGACGATCAAAATATCGCCGCAGGCTTTAGCTTCGCGGAGCATGTGCACGTGACCGCGATGGAGCAGGTCGAAACAACCGTTGGTGAAAACTACCGAGCGGCCTTGCCGTTTAGCTTCGGTACGAATGAGCTTGAGCTCGGCGTGGCTCTTAAGCTTTCCCGACACATATAACCGGTAGCATGGGAAGTGCGTATTTTCAATTGGAAGTGCTTGGGATTTGATAAGATTCACTATCTTGACCGGGTCGGGAATTTTAGCTAAGGTCAAGCTCGACGAGTACACGCACCGAAGCGAATGTCGGTGCGGAAATTAGGAGGAAAGATGGAATATCAGGATCTTAGAGATTGGATCCAAATCACGGAAGAGATGGGCGAGCTTAAGACTCTCAAGGGTTGTGATTGGAACCTGGAAATTGGCGCCATTACCGAGCTTGTGCACCACAAGGAAGACGGCCCCGCTGTGCTGTTCGAAGACATCAAAGGGTATCCGAAAGGCTATCGCGTTTTGTCCAATTCGTTGGCGTCGCGCAAGCGACTGGCCCTTACCCTCGGGCTCCCGGCCGGCGAAACCAAAATGGATTTCGTCAAGATCTGGAAAGACAATTATAAAAAGATCAAACCGATTCCTCCGAAATTCGTCAAGCACAGTCCCCTGTTGGATAACGTTTATCGGGATGGGGAAATCGACATGTTCAAGTTTCCCACTCCGAAATGGCACGATAAGGACGGCGGTCGCTACATCGGAACGGGGAGCGTGGATATTACGCGCGATCCGGACGAAGGGTGGGTCAATTACGGCACCTATCGCGTCATGATTCATGACAAAAACAAGGTCGGCTTTTACATCTCGCCGGGGAAACACGGGCGCATCCAGCGCGAAAAATACCAGGCCAGCGGCAAACCGTTCAAAATGGCGATGTCCTTCGGACACGACCCGCTCACTTTTTTGATCGGTAGCATCGAAGTCCCTTACGGCGTTCCGGAATATGAATTCATCGGTGGCGTCCGCGGCGAGCCGTTCGAAATGATCGAAGGCGAATATTCCGGCTTGCCGATTCCGGCAAGCTCAGAGATCGTCATCGAAGGCGACGTGCATTTCGATCATCCAAAAGTCGAAGGTCCTTTCGGCGAGTGGACCGGATACTACGCCAGCGCGGAACGGGAGGAGCCGTGGGTTGAAGTGAAACGGCTCTATCACCGCAACGACCCGATCATCCTCGGTTCACCTCCGGGCCGGCCACCGGCAGAGCTCGGCTGGTATCGATCTTATCTGCGCTCGGCGCTGATCTGGGATGAGATGGAGAAGGCCGGCGTGCCGGATGTCAAAGGTGTTTGGTTGACGGTTTCCGGCGGTAGCCGCCTCATGATGGTGGTTTCCATCAAGCAGCGTTATCCGGGCCACGCGAAGCAGGCCGCGGTGATCGCCTCGCAGTGCCACGCGGGTGCTTATTTGGGTCGCTTCGTCATTGTCGTGGATGACGATATCGATCCGTCGAATACAGATGACGTGATTTGGGCGATGGGCAGCCGGTGCGAACCCGAACAGGATATCGATATTCTTCGCCGCTGCTGGAGCGGCCCGCTCGATCCGGTCATTCACCCGAGCAAGAAGGGCTTCAACTCGCGCGCGATCATCGACGCCACCCGCCCGTACGAGTGGATGAAAGACTTCCCGGCTGTGGCCGAATCTAGCAAAGAGGTACTGGACGCGACGGCGAAGAAATGGGGCGCGGAGCTGTTCGGAACGAACGGTAAGAAGTAAGCGAGCCTTAATTTCTGTTGTTTCCAAAGGGCAAGCCCGTCTGGGCTTGCCCTTTTTTTTGCGTCAATATCTCACGGTTGTTCAATCCTGCGGTATTGATAATCGGCCCGCAAGCCGCTGATGGAACCGGTTTTCAGTTGTCCGCGTCGTGCTCTAAGAAGCAAACTCCTATCATTCCGGCTGGGTGATCGGCGGGAATCAAGACATGACCTTTTGCGATTCGAGCTTTGATTAGAATTTAGGTATTGGCTCAGGGCATCTCCTTTCTTAGTTAATCGTCAGCGGTAAGGGCTTTTGAGCAACGCCGCCGAGGAGATCGGTGACCTGTACGGTGAGATTGAAAATTCCCGTCCCCGCCGGCGTGCCCGTGATCGCGCCCGTAAGCGGATTCAGCGTCAGGCCCGCCGCGGTCAAATTGCCAGACGTCTCGATCCAATTGAACGATGTTTTCCCTCCCGTTGCCGTGAGCTTGGCGTTGTACGCTTTCCCGTGGGTTCCCGCCTTTAGCGACTTGGTGGTGATCTTCAAAGCCGCGTGGCCGGTTGCCTTGAAAACACCCGTCACTGAGGAATGGAGAGAGTCGGTAATGAGCACCGTGAAATTTGCCGCCTTAGATGAGGTGGGAGTTCCTGCGAGATGACCGTTGGTCGTATTGCCGCTAAGGCCCGACGGCGGAAAAGTTCCTTTCGTGCCTTTGAACGTGTAAGGTCCGACGCCTCCGGTGATTAAGGGCGCATCGTAGCTCACGCCGACCTCCATGTCGGGAAGCGTGGACCCGGCAACCGGAAGGGGCGCGGCATAGGCTGCCGTTACCGTCTTATTCGCCATCATGATCACGTTGCACGTAGGTCCCGCCGAGCTGTTGCAACCGCTCCACGTGGCGAAGTTGTTGCCGCCGGCGGTGGCGGCCGCCGTCAAAGTAACCGTCGTGCCCTCGTTGTAAGTACGCGTTAACTGAGTAGTGCCGTTGCCCTTACTGCTGTTGTCTTTAGGAGTGACGACGATGGATACGCCGCTCGGATTCGACGACGCGACAGTTAGAATGTGGGAGGCAGCCGAATTAATGGTGGTGTTGAGCAGAATAGAAACACTTCTGTCCACCGCGTTCGCCACCGCCAGATCTAATCTCCCATCCGCATTGAAATCCCCTACCGCGATAAATACCGGGCTAGTTCCAACGGTAAAGTTCGGCGCCGCAACAAAGGTGCCGTCGCCCTTACCCAAAAGAACAGAGACATTGTTGCTGCCCGAGTTCGCCACCGCCAGATCGAGTTTGCCATCGTAATTGAGATCCCCGAGCGCGACAGATACTGGGCCAGTTCCCACGGCGTAATTCGTAGCCGTACCGAAGGTGCCATCGCCATGACCCAAAAGAATGGAGAGACTTCCGGCTATCACCGTCGAACCCGATTTGCTGTCCCCGTTCACCACAGCCAAATCCGTTTTGCCATCCCCATTGAAATCTCCTGCTGCCACGGAGACCGGCTTGGTACCGACCGCATAATTCGTAGCCGCACCGAAGGTGCCGTCACCATTCCCTAAAAGAATAGAGAGGCTTCCGGGTATCACAGGCGAACCAGAGTCGTCGCCCGCGTTCACCACGGCTAGATCCAATTTCCCATCCCCATTGAAATCCCCGGCCGCCACGGAGACCGGATTAGTCTCCACGGCAAAGTCCGTGGCCGCGCCAAATGAGCCTGTGCCGGTACCGAGGAGAACGGAGATATTATTGCTGCCCGCGTTCACCACGGCTAGATCCAGTTTGCCATCCCCATTGAAATCCCCCACGGCCACTGAGACCGGCGTATTTCCCGCTGCAAAGTTCGTGGCGGCGCCAAACGAGCCTGTGCCGGTACCGAGGAGAACGGAGATATTATTGCTGCCCGCATTCACCACAGCGATATCTAGTTTGCTATCCCCATTGAAATCCCCTGCTGCCACGGAGAACGGACTAGCACCGACGGTGTAGTTCGTGGCGGCACCAAAGGTGCCATCCCCAGTACCTAGAAGGGAAACTTCCTCCATTGCCAGGTCGAGTTTGCCATCCCCATCGAAATCCCCGACCGCCACCGAGACCGGAACAGTGCCTATGTCAAAGTTCGCGGGTGTACCAAACGAGCCTGTTCCGGTACCTGGAAAAATAGAGACATTGTTGCCGCGCAGATTGGTTACGGCGAGATCGAGTATCCCATCCACCTTGAAATCCCCTACTGCCACAGACCAGGGGGCAGATCCCGCAGAAAAGTTCGCAGCTGCATTAAAAGTGCCGTCGCCCTTCCCGCGCAAGATCGAAACGCTGTTATTGCCAGAATTCGCGACGGCCAGATCGAGCTTCCCATCCCCGTTGAGATCCCCTGCTGCCGCTGAGACGGGTGCAGTCCCTACGGCAAAGTTCTTGGCCACGCCAAACGAGCCTGTGCCAGTACCGAGAAGAATGGAGACATCGTTGCTGCCCGCGTTCACCACGGCCAGATCGAGCTTCCCATCCCCGTTGAGATCCTCTAGCGCGACAAATACTGGGCTAGTTCCCACGGTAAGGTTTGTCGCCGCACCAAAGGTGCCGTCGCCGTTACCCAGAAGGATAGAGACATCGTTGGTGCCAGAATTCGTGACGGCCAGATCGAGCTTCCCATCCCCGTTGAAATCCCCTACTGCCACAGAGGTCGGAATGTCACCGACCGCGACAGGAGGGTTCTCAGGCGCACCAACAAACGTACCATCGCCATTACCTAAAAAAATGGAGAGACTTCCGGGTATCACAGGCGAAACAGAATTGTCGCCCGAGTTCGCGACGGCCAGATCGAGCTTCCCATCCCCGTTGAAATCCCCGACAGCGACAAATCTCGCACCGGTCCCGACGGTGACGTTTGTGGCCGCGCCAAACGAGCCTGTGCCATCACCCAAAAGAATAGATACATTGCTGCTGCCAAAATTGGCCACGGCCAGATCGAGTTTCCCATCCCCATTGAAATCCCCTACCGCCACGGAGGATGGAACGGCCCCGACAGCAAAGTTCGTCGCCGCACCAAATGTGCCATCACCATGACCTAAAAGAATGGAGACCCTTCCGGGTATGACAGGCAAAGTGGTAGCGTCGTCGCCGTTAGCCACGGCCAGATCGAGCTTGCCATCTCCATTGAAATCCCCAACAGCGACGGAAAACGGGTTATTCCCCAGGGCTAAATTTGTGGCCGCCGCAAAGGAAACGACGTTCTGAGCAAAACTGACGGGAACCTGCAGGAAGAGCGGACAGCTGGCGAGAAACAAGAAAAGAGAAGCTGACGCAACACGCTTTGAGAGTTTGCCTATCATCTTTACCCCTACAGTTACTGACCCAGATCCCCGGCGCTCACCTTGGACTCCCCACCTGCTCACCCCTCGATCACGATCGCTTTCCAGTTCTTCGCCCGTGCCTGGATATCGGCCACGCTTTTCTGCACCGCATGTTCCTTTCCGTCTTGGCGCACTTTGCACTAGCGCACGGGCTTGTTTTTGTCCCATCATCCAAAAATAACAAAAGCCCGACTGTGGTACACCCGGGGCGCTTTGTTGTTGATTATCCAAATTGTTTCCCCGCCGAAAATCCGGCGGATCGATGCACTATCGAGAACTGGTGGTTTCGCCGTATGCCCACCTAGCACAAGAATCAAGAAACACATGTAGCTTGCATTACTTTTATGTAAACAAAATCTGGCGTTCGGTAACACTCGGCAATGCTTCTGGGCCCATCCTTGTTCACGCTATTAGCCCAGTAGTCACTAAATATATAGCACTTCTGCTTCAGATGTCGCAACTTGATGCCGGTGTTGTCAGGTCGCCGTTTTCCTTTCAACGAATTGTTAAAAACCCGGCGCATCAATTTGACATCTCTGTGTACCCAGGAGCAGACTCCGATTTTTCCGGTGGTAACATCATGGCCCGCCACGTTGCACGGCGCGCTTCTTATCACTCTTTCCGGCGTTGCGCCGGCTTTTTTTCACAGCGCCATTTATTCACCTAACATGACTGAGTGGGAATAAATACTTGGGATATGCAGTCTGTTCTCATAAGAAAGCCGCCCGTAGGACCTAAGAAAAGAGTTTCGCCCGTTGTTGTGGCCGTTCGATCCAGTAGGCGGTATTCCCAGGAGGTGACCACAATGAAGCTTGGACGGATAGCGATTTATGGCGCGGCAGCGCTCGCGCCGCTCTTTGGCTGGCGGGTCGTCTACAATCTCAACCTATCGAGTCGCGCAGGGGGAGAGGTTACTTTTTTGTCGTTGAGCCCTCAGAGTGCTTACAGCGCGAAGGTTGCAAAAAAGTTGCTTGTTCCAGGTTCGTCGCCGGAAGAGCCTGAGTGGCTAACCGAGGCGCAAAACGATCCAGATCCGAGAATACGTCTGAATGCCATTGAGGCCTGGGCGCGAAATCCCACGGAGAGTCTTGACCCCATAACATATTCGCTCGTAGACCCGGACGAGTCCGTGAGAGCACGAGCGCAAAAGCTTTTGGAAGATAGATTGGCGCGGCGGTGAGAGTGTGAACCCGTAGCGCCAAATCTAATTATTAAGGAGGAGGGAAGAAAATCTAACTCCGACTGTTTTGCACGTGACTCATGGTAGTGCTCCTGGCTGCCTTCACCTCCGGCGGTAGAAACTCCTTGGGGTCTGACTTCTATATAAAGGGGCGAAATTAAAGGGGCGATTAAAGTGGTCGGGGTCTTTTCACATCCCGTTGGCGCGCTATGATTACGAGAAACGGAGCAACCGTGATAAAGCCAGCTTCGACATCTTCTCGCCGAGAGACGAAAGTTTCGAAGAACCCGGCAATCTACCCGATCCCAACATTCTCGCCCAAGAAATCGTCGCCCTTCGACTCGTTTCGCTCAGGACGACCCAGAGCCAGGGTTCACGGCCAGGCCGTGAACTGCGTCGAAGGGCCGAAGATCTCGAAGCCACGCTCGAAAAGGTTCGCTTTAATATCCACGCTCCCAGTCGATGACATTTTCCAACGGCAGGCCTTCCAGATAACGAGTCAGATTTTCACAGAATAAATTCACCCCGCCGTGCTCGGAGACATCCGTTACCGCCGATACATGGGGCGTAACGACAACGCGCTCATCGTCCCACAGACGCGAATCAGGTGGGCGCTCGAACTCCCCAACGTAGACGTCCAGGCCAACGCCGCGAAGCCTCCCTTTAGCCAAAGCTTGCAGCAGAGCTTCTTCATCAACGATCTCCCCCCGTGCGATGTTGACCAAAACCGTACCCGATTTCATCGCTGCAAAAGCAGCTGCGCCGATCAGATGCGTAGTCTCCTTCGTCCACGGGCAACAAACGGCTACGAACTCGCTCTCGCCGAGCAAGTCATGCAGAAGGTGGGCGGCTTCCAGTCTTGTGAAGCCGGGCGGAAGCGGTGCTCCCGAAGCCGCGTGCCGACGCGTGCCGACCACGCGCATACCCGCTGCTGCACAGAGCTTTGCGACCTCCTGACCAATGCCACCCGCGCCGACAACGCAGGCCGTCTTATCCCGGACAATTACGGGATCGTAAGTTTTATGATCGAAACGGTGGCGCCTTTGGTCCCGGTGGCTCAAGTGAAGGCCGCGAGCGAAGTGGAGAAAGCTTGCCAACACATACTCGGCCATGGGTCGCCTGTTCGTGAGTCCGCGCGAGGTGGTCACCAAAACATCAGAGCCCCAAAGATCGGTATCGAGAAAATTGCTCGCTCCCGCGGGGAGCTCATGGACCCATTTCAGGCGCGGTGCGCGCTCTCTTATATCCTTCAGCGGCGGCCAGCCGGTGAGCACGATCTGCGCTGAGGCGAGAGCTCGGTTGCGTTCCTCGAGGCTGGTCGCCGGGTACTTCCTGGCTCCGAGATACCGATCCACGGTCCACTGTGGCCGAGTGGCGCGAAGCTCTACGTCGAACCATCCCCTGGCATCGATGACGTTAACTCGGCGGTCAACGTTCTGAACTCGGCGCAGCACCTCGTCCGAGACCTGCGGGATCACCAAAACTTCGACACTCTCCATGACTGCCATAGTACCCGATCCTGGTAGGTCTTTGTTAGAGTAAAGGGAGAAAAAAGGCTACTTCTTCATTGAGAAAAAGAATAAGGTAAGGGAAGAGAAAAGGGGATGAGTCCAATTTTTTGATTTCTTTAACAACCGCGATAAAGCCAGCCTCGAGATCTCCTGGCTCAGAGACGAAAGCTTGGAGGAATCCGACAATCAGCGCGATCCGAACGTTCTCGCCCAGGAAATCATCGAAGATCTCGAACAGTTCCGCGAAGTCGTGAATAACGTGGGCACCAGGCAAGGGTAACAGTTGGACTTGAAGAAATGATAAAGGTAATTGGAATCGCTGTAAGAGGAGATTTTTCGGGGTGTGCTACACATCACGTATACGAAAGGGGCCGGTTAAAATATGAAGGACCCCAATGATGTCTTGCTCGAAGGAGTTATGGAAGCCTACCGTCGGATTGAAAGGCTTGCATTGGTGAGTCTTGCTTCGTCCGTTTGGCTGCTAATCGTTTCCGGAATCAATCCCACGCTCTCCGGCGACAAGCCGGTTCCAAAAGTAGAGTTGCCACTGGGATTAGGCGCGGACTTGCCGGCGGTTGGTTTGGCTCTGATCGCGCTGTCCGCCTATGTGGTGTCGGGGGTGCTGATGGTATTTTACTATCGAGGATCGCAGAAAGTCCTCGAACGTCTGCGACAAAAGAGCCCCGAGCTGTTCGAAGCCGCAAGTGTCTTCCCTTCGCTCGCCACCTTGCCACCAGCGCCGCGATTGGTTTTCTTTCTCGCCCTTGGGGGCCTTGGAGTTTTGGCGATCTGCCTCTTGTATCGGACGCCGGAAGACTTTTCAAAGGGCCTTTTTGCAGGGCTGTTTCTGGCCAGCCCGTATCTTTTCCTGTTTTGCTTCGGCTTCTGGGACGGAGTGCGGACGAATGCCGCAGCGGGACCTGACGCGGCTAAACGGCGGCCTGGTCGTTAGTCAAATACGCTGCCTTCGGGGGAGACGGCCATCGGCTAGCGATAGTGCGCTCTATTTACGGCTAGATTTTGCGCGCTAAACTTGAAGCCACCCCGGCAAGATGGAATGAAGATCGAGGCGATGGAGTGCGTTTCGCGCTGTACCTGTATTTCATCCCGCAGATGAACGGATCAGGGCCGGCACTTGTAAGGTAACGGCGACCGTAGCACAGAGGTTGGAAATGAAACCTGAATGCAGTTTCTTGAACATAAGACTTATCGCGTTGGTTATCGTCGTTCTGTGGGCGACGTTTTCCCGAGCCCAAGAACGGCCGACCATCTTGGCCGGCCACGGAACGCTGTCCGGATCGATACTGCCACTCTGGGTGGGCACTGAGGCTAAGCTATTCGAGAAGTACGGCCTGCAGGTGAAACCGATCTATTTACCGCGTGCGGCTGGCAGGCCTGCTCTGCTCAGCGGCGACATCCAAGTTTACTTTTCCGCCGGTCCTCCTTTGGTGCAGATGCGTCTGAGCGGGGGAGATATTGCCGTCACCTCTTGCGTGGTCCATAAGCTCACCTCGAAGATCATGGTGATTCCCGCCATCCAAAAGATCGCGGATCTGCGCGGCAAGGTATTGGCCGTGGCCAACCCGGGTTCCGCCAGCGATTTTGCCGCGAAGCTTTTCATTGCCCGCCAGGGCATGAAGCTCGGCCAGGATATCTCTCTTATCTATAGCGGTTCGACCAGCGCAGCGTTTGCGGCTCTCGTCAACGGCAGAGTGCAGGGCATCTTTGCGACGTCGCCGAACGATCTGCAGGCGGCGGCCGCGGGTTTTAAGCCGCTGCTAGAACTGGGGGATCTGAACATTCCCTATGCCGGAAATTGCACCGCGGTGATGCGTTCTTACATTGCCAAACAACCGGCACGGATGCGCAGCTTTGTCGCCGGTATTACGGAGGCGATCGCGTATATTAAAAAGCGCCCCAACGAAGCCAAGGAAATTCTGCAGAAATATACCCGCGTGTCGGACCCGAGAATTTTGCAACATGCCTACGATTCCGACACTCGCTATATGGAGCCCGTGCCGCATCCAAGCCCCGAAGGTACGAAAACAATATTGGAACAGTTGGGAGTCTCGGGTCGGCCCGCTCAGGCGTTTGTCGCCGAGTTTATCGACGACCGGTTTATGAAACAGCTCAGCGACGAAGGCTTGGTGAAACAGCTCTATCCTGACGGAATTTCCGCGCGCTAAGGGGTCGGGACTCTGTGTGCTACGAACGCAGAACGCGAGAAAAGATCCGTTCATGGTTCGACAGGCTCACCACAAACGGGATGGCGCAATATTAATTCAAGTACTTAACCGTTTGTCCTGAGCGTCGAAGGGCGATCGGCTATTTTTTCTCACGACCGCAGCCAGCGAGGTAAGGATGGAAGCGATGCTTGACCAACGATGAGATTGGATGCTTCGGGGGGAGAAATGGAGACTGAAGATTGGCTCGGAGTCAAACCTTCTAATTCCTGATGTCTCGCCCAGCAGATCGTCGTCTTTCAACTCGTTTCGCTCAGGACGACCCAGGGCCAGGGCTCACGGCTAGGCCGTGAACTGTGTCGAAGGGTCGAAGTTCTCAATGTCGCGCTGGAACAATTCCAGCGAAATCGCCAAGAACCGAGGCGCCGAGGTTCCTTGGAGCAAAGATCACTAACATCAACAATAAGCGTCAGTTAGCGAAGGCCCGCATCGGGCATACGGCGTGGGACCTCGAAAACTGTAAACGCTGTCCTTGTGGTTAACGACCCCGCGCTCTATAGTACCTAGTTATGGCGAGAATCACCGTTGAAGATTGCGTGGGACATGTTTCTAGTCGTTTCGAGCTTGTAATCGTCGCCTCGAAACGAGCACGGCAGCTCCTAAAAGGTGCCAAGCCGCTCATTAAATCGGATAACCGAGATATCGTTATCGCCCTTCGCGAGATCGCTGCGGGCAAGGTACGGTTGGCTGGTCCCAAGACCTGACGCGTCAGAACCATTCATCTGCGCCGTAATTATTTCTCGTAGAGATCGATCACATGTACGGCCGTGCGAGAGTTGAGCATGGGGCCGGGTTTTTGCGGCTTGACTAATGTAACCGAAAGCCGACGGTAATCTATTTCTTCATCCCCTCGCGGAATTTATTCCAAGCCGCAATGCCGGCCTGGGCCGCCTTTTCATCCACGCCCTGAGGCAATCCCGCGACACCTACCGCGCCCACCAGCCGATGGCCCACCGCTAAGGGGACGCCTCCGCCGACAAGATAGACTTCACCGGGATACATCCCCTGAATGCCGAAGTAGCGGTCGGGACGGCTCTTGGCCAGCTCCGCCGCTGTTTCCGTGCGATCCCGTAAAATCAGCGAAGCATAGGCTTTTCCTTTGGCGAAGCGCTCGAGGTGAAATGAAGCGCCTTCCATGCGATCAGCGGAAATGAGCTGTCCTTCCTCGTCCAGCACAACGACGGTCATGGTGATTTTCTGCTCGCGGGCGTAGGCCACCGCGCCGTCGATGATGACCCGCGCTTCCCGCAGCGAGAGAGCCGTCGGCGGCGCCAAGGGCCGCGGCGCATCGGCCGCCAATATCGCGACGGCATGACTCAAGCATAGAACGTTCAAGCAGAACACGGTTGTGATGAATCGTCCGAGTGCGGATGATCTTTTCATGGATCGCCTCCTTAGAGTCAGTGGGTTGGATCGGTGAAATTGTAGCATCACTAAATACGCCCGACAATGAACACTCACCGTAAGATGTCGGCCGAGCAACACTTTGGCCACCGTTGCCCTGCGAAATTTCCGCTGCCGCATTGTTGACCATCTCCTTGCGCCTACGGTATTGTCTAGTGTGAGAATTCCAGCCATGATGAAAATCCAGATGCTTTCGGCTGAAACAGCCGGCCGTATTGCCGTGAGCGAGGTGGTGGAACGCCCGGCTTCGGTGGTGAAGGAACCGGGTATGGACGAGAAACGCAGTTCCATTGTAGACGAGCTATCGTGGCAGGGCCCATGAACTATTCAAGAATCCTTCGGGTTATTGGACAGACGCTAGAGCCGTTACGACCTGAAACCTATGAAGTGGTGTGCTGCGGCAACTGTTACCTCGTCCGGTGCCGAGTCAAGGAAAAGAGCCAAGGCAAGAAAGAGGAAGAAAAAAAGGTGAGAGGGTTGGCGGCGTTTCTGCGGCTATGGAGAGAGCAAGAAACGCCGAGGATTCGTGATAACCCGGACGAGCAAACTTCCATGAATGTAGAATTCTTGTATTCCCTGGACGAGTTAAGTCGCCAGGACAAGGAGCGCAAAGAGCCGAGATCTGATGCCGATGCGATCTCTGATCCCTATAGTCTCTCAAGTACCCTTCGCGTCGTTGGGGAGTTTTTAGACCGCAAGCGTGATGCCAAACTTCTCTTTGCCTCCAATCATGGTCAAGAGGTGGTTGTTCTGTACGAGACAAAGCCCGGTGTTCGTAATTTGGAGCAGTACCCGATTTCCATGCTCTACGAGTTCTGGGTTAAACAGTATGTAAGAAGAAGAAAGTGATCGTTGGCATTACTCCGCGGAGCATTGCCTTCCGGCTCACCGGCCGGGGGAAAGATGGGGCGGTTCTGATTCTTTAAAGTGTTCAAGCCGGCCGTGACAAAGCAGGCCTCGATATCCTTCGGCTCGGGGACAAAATCCTCGAACGATCCGACCACGTTCTTGATTCCGATGTTCTCGCTTGGTCAATCGTTGAAGACCTCGGCCGGGATCTTTTCTATCCGAATCATTCGAGCTGAGATTTTTTTGTGTGCGCACTTCGCGTAGGGAAACCGCAACGTTCGAGTTACCGCCGTAAGCGGATCTTATGGCAGTTATCAGATCAGACTGTCGTCGTAGTTGCTCTGTGGCACGAAGTTGAAGAAATGCCCCGAGCCCTCGACCATGCGCTGCGAGTGCGGCGTTCCCGCGGGAATATGCACGCCCACTGGACTCTCCACGACAACTTTTTCGGCGCCGATGAGGAATTCCGTCTTTAGGCCGGTGAACTCCGATCCGGTGCCGATGACGATATGGTAGGTGTCGCAAGTGTGCGTGTGCTTATCGACGTAATGGGTTTGCGAGGATTTCACATCGGCCACACTGCGCACAACGGTATAAAAGCCGGCTTCGGGTTTCAGTTTGCCGTCGATAAAAACGTAACGCACGCCCGGCGCGGCGTCCGTATGATGCTTGATTTCCGTCGTCGGCCGGACTTCGGGATGAAAGATATAACTCGCATACCTGCGGAAGTCGCGCTCGCCCTTGCCCGGATCGGGCTGGCGATCCTCATGCGTGTAACCGCGACTGCGGAAAAGCACCGTGACGGTTCCGGCGCCTCGCGTGACTTTATATTCATGAACGGTGCCGGTGGGAATATAAACGCACGCCGGCGAGACGATCTTATGGACCCGGCCTTCGAAAATGATCTGTCCTTCGAGGCCGGTGAGATCGGGCCGGTCGCCGATGAAATAGTAAAACTCATCGGTGTTATGGCAGTGGGGCACCTGGTAGTCCGGCACATTCGCCGGAAGATCCTTGGCCTCGTGAATCGCCACATAGATGTCGGCGTCCGGATGTGAATCGCGATTGATAAAGATGTGGCGCTTCACCGGCAACGCGGCGCGCTCGCGCAGGGGACGCTTTTCTTCGTGGCGCCCGCCGAGCACTCCCGGTCTCGCCTTGACGATAGTTTTGGCAATGTCCATGGGTTCTCCTTCGGAATCGACCGTTTCTGATGGCCAAGAAATAAAACTCTTAACGCCTATTCCCGGTGTGTGTCAACGCGCGCAGTGATATAGTAACCCGGCAAAATGATGTTTGTGAAAAATGCTCTTTGAGGAGGGTGCCATGGCGATATTCGAATCGTTGGCAAATTCGTTGAAAGTGCTTGCAGTGGGAGATCGGGTTAAAGTTACCCTGCGGCCAGAAACCGGACGCTTCCCCAATCCGGTCGAAGGGCACATCGCGCAAAAGGATGAGTCCGGCAACTTTTCGTTAAAATCGGAGCAAGGCGTTGTTCAGATTGGCGCGGCCGACATCCTCTCGATCACGAAGCTACCAGGCTAAGCGACGACTCGGACGATGGGGAGTCTGTGTTCTTTATTTTGACGCCTTATTCTTGACCCCCTGTTTCCACCTACGTTAATGTTTATTGAACGAGCGCTCCAATCACCATGAAAATACAAATTCTCTCGGATGAAACCGCGAGCCGGATTGCCGCGGGCGAGGTGGTCGAACGGCCGGCGTCGGTGGTCAAAGAGCTGATCGAAAATTCGCTCGATGCCGGTGCCAGCGAGATTTCCGTTTGGGTCGAGAAGAGCGGATCGGCGCTGATTCGCGTCGCCGATAACGGCGAAGGCATGGGTGCGGATGATCTTGCCCTGGCGGTAGAGCGCCACTCCACAAGCAAACTTAAAGAGGAGGACGACTTATTGCGGATTTCTACGATGGGCTTTCGCGGCGAAGCGTTGCCGAGCATCGCATCGGTCTCAAAGATGGAGATCGTTTCTCGTCTGCCTGCTTCCGACGTCGGCCATCGGCTGCGCATCGAAGGCGGAAAAAAAGAAGCGGTTCGAATGGCCGCGGCCGCGATCGGCACGTCGATCGAGATCAAAGACATTTTCTTCAATACGCCGGCGCGCAAGAAGTTTCTTAAATCGTTCGCTACGGAGCTCAGCCACATTTGTGACGCGGTCAATCGCATGGCGCTGGCCTGCCCGGAAGTTCACTTTCGCCTGTTTCACGACGGGCGCGCGCTCGCCGACTACGTTGCGGTGCGTGACGGAAAGGATCGGCTGCAGCAAGTCTTCGGGGGTGACCTTGTCCAAGATTTGCTTTCGTTCTCGTGTGATCAGGGACGACTGACGGTTGCCGGATACCTGAGCGCCGCGCCGGCATCCTTTCCCAATTCGCGGTACTTGATGACCTTCGTCAACCGCCGGTATGTGCGCGATAAGGTGGTGACCCATGCGGTCCTTCACGGCTACGAGAGTTTGCTGATGAAGGGGCAGTATCCGGCGGTGGTGCTCTTTCTCGGTGTGCCGTTTGCTGACGTGGACGTCAATGTTCATCCGGCGAAATTTGAAGTGCGTTTTCGCCGCCCGTCGGATGTGCATGACGCCGTTTCCCACGCGGTTCGCGAATCGCTCAAACGTGAGGCTAGGGAACCCTCGAGCCAGGTGGCCGTCGCCCGGCCGGCGAGTTTTTTCGCCGTGAGCGAGCCGTCGCTGCCTTACGCCCGGCCGGGCATGATTCGCGATTCCTTGTCGCTTCGCGAAGACGTGTTTCCAAAGCCATCGGCCTGGGACGAAATTCCCGAGGGTTTTTTTTCGTCGATGAATGTGTTGGGCCAGATTCTAGGCTGTTATTTGGTGTGCGCTTCTTCGACGGGATTGGCCCTGATCGATCAGCACGCCGCCCATGAGCGGGTCGCCTACGAAAAACTGCGGCGCCAGATGGCAGCCAGTGAGGTCATGAAGCAGAGTCTGCTTATACCTCAAACCGTGCAACTGTCTGCAGGCGAGATGATGCTGCTCGAAAAAGAGCTGCCGGAATTGGCCCGTTCCGGATTTATTCTCGAGCCCTTCGGGCCGGATGGCTATGCCATTACCGCGGTCCCGGCGCTTTTACCCGAAGGTGATTATCGACCCGTCGTGCAGCAAATGGTCGCCGAGCTTGCAGAAATCGATAAATCCAGCAGCTTGCGCCAGCATCTGGACGAGCGCTTGGCGACGATTGCCTGCCACAGCGTCATACGCGCCAATAGAAAATTGGCGATGGATGAGATGCGCGCGCTTCTTGGAGACCTTGATCAGATTGATTTTGCTACTCAATGTCCTCATGGCCGTCCCGTGATCCTTGAGTTTAGCCGCGCCGACCTGGAAAAAATGTTCAGACGGGTGGTATAGCCGGCCGGCCATTCCGCTAAAGGCAATCGTACGTGGTTTCAAAACAGTCCAAACCCAAACTGGTGATCATCCTTGGCGCGACGGCCGTCGGCAAAAGCGAAGTTGCGTTCGAACTTGCGCGATCCATGGGCGCGGAAATCATCAATGCGGACTCGCAACAAGTCTATCGTTACATGGATATCGGCACCGGCAAGCCGTCTGTGGCGGAACGAGAGCGGGTCCGCCATCATCTGGTCGACATCATCAATCCCGACGAAGAATTCAATGCCGCCATTTTTCGCCAGTTAGCAACGACCGCCATCGCGGATATCCAAATTCGCGGGAAGGAAGCCATCCTATGCGGCGGAAGCGGGCTTTACCTCAAAGCGCTGACCCAGGGGCTGTTTACGGGCCCAGCGCAGGATTTGGCCATTCGCGAAACACTCAACACCGAGGCCGATCGTGCCGGCCTCGTTTCTCTCTATCGACGGCTGGAATGCGTCGATCCGCAAGCCATGTCACGGATTCATCCCAACGACCGGCAGCGGATCGTGCGCGCATTGGAGGTCTTTGAATTGACCGGCAGGGCCATAAGCGATTGGCAGAAGGAGCACGCTTTCGCCGAAAGTCTTTTCGAAACTCTCAAGATCGGCCTCGGGCGTGAACGCGCCGAACTGTATGACCGCATCAATGAACGCTGCGATCGAATGATCGCGGACGGCTTCGTGGACGAGGTGAATACGCTTCTAAACAAGGGTTACGGATTCGATTTAAAACCGCTTCAGACGATCGGATATCGGCATCTGGGGCTCATTATCAGAGGCGAGGCGTCGGCAGAAGAGGCGTTGGCGCTGATGAAGCGCGACACACGCAGGCTGGCCAAGCAACAATTGACATGGTTCAGAGGCGACCACGACATCCAATGGATTCATCCGGATAAAAAGAAGGAAATCCGGGCAGCGGTGGAAAACTTTCTGAACTGACGGATGCTTGCCGGTTCATCCGCGGATTTGAACGGACCCGAGCCTCGACGATCCCCGCGCAGGAGGAAAGCTATGGCGAGCACAAAGTGGCGCGTTTGCGGCGTAATATTATGCGCCGCGGTTTTTAATTTCAGCGTTTGCGAAACCGTTTATTCCGCCGAGCCGGTGTCGCGGGTGGTCGAGGAAGAGGCACTCGCGCTGCTGCGCCGCTACATTCAAATCGATACCACGAACCCGCCGGGCAATGAAATGAAGGCCGCGCAATTCTTTAAAGAGATATTCGACCGCGAAGGGATCGAAGCGACCATCATCGAGTCCGCGCCCGGGCGCGCCAACATCTATGCGCGCGTGCGCGGCAGCGGCGCGAAAAAAGCCGTGGTCTTGCTCAATCATATGGATGTCGTTCCCGCCGACGCGAAGCTCTGGAAGGAGCCGCCCTTCAGCGCGGCGAATAAGGACGGCTATATCTGGGGGCGCGGCGCGCTGGATATGAAGGGGCCCGCTATCGTTGAGCTGATGAGTATTGTCTTGATGAAACGCCGCGCCGTGCCGCTCAAAGGCGACATCATTTTTCTCGGCACCGCCGATGAAGAAGCCGGCGGGGCACTAGGCGCGGGTTTCTTATTGGAGAAGCACGCGGAATTGTTCAGAGACGTTGGCCTGGTGGTGAACGAAGGCGGCGGAATTCGTCTGGGCGATGATGGCCGAGTCGGTTATTACCGAGTTAGCGTGGCTGAGAAAACTCCGCTGTGGTTAAGACTCACGGCGTCGGGAGTTGCCGGCCACGGCGCAACACCTGGAACCTCATTGGCCGTGAACAAACTTATCTTGGCATTGAATCGTTTGATTCAGTATGAAAGTCCTATCCACGTAGTGCCGGAGGTACAAAAGTTTTACGCCGACACCGCCCAATTCGAAGCGACGGAACGGCAAAAGCAATTCACCGACCTGCGCGCCGCCGTTACGGATCCTTTTTTTGCCGCCGAGTTTGTCAAAGAGCCGCGCAACAACGCCCGCGTGCGCAACACGATATCGATCACCGGTGTCAAAGGATCGGACAAAGTGAACGTGATACCGGCCGAGGCGTCCGCCGAAATCGACATTCGGCTTTTGCCCGGCGAGGATCCCCAGGCTTTCATCGATATAGTCCGCAAAGTCATCGCCGATGACTCGATTAAGATCGAAGTTCTTTTGTCCTTTCCGACGGCGACCTCGCCGCCCCATGGCGAAGCGACGAAGGCCATTAGCGAGCTTGGCCGGGCCCATGACGGTGACGTTCCCGTTCTCGCGCCGCTGGGGAGCGGATTCACGGACTGCCATTTTTTTCGCGAAAAAGGGATTCCGTGCTACGGTTTTATTCCTTTGCGGCGCAGCCCGAGCGAGGAATCGCTCGAACATGGCATCAACGAGAGGATTTCGATCGAAAATTTCGCATCCGGCGTCGGCGCAATGTTTGAGCTGGTGGGAAAGCTGGTTGCTCAATAGCAAGCGCTAATCTCGGAGCCGTTTCAGCAGCAGGGCAGAGGATTTTCGATCAAATTGTAAACGTGGTCGAAGGTGACCTCGTGAACCCGCGCCAGTATTTTGAAAACTCGCGGCGGCTCGCCTTTGAGAAAGACCATGAGGGCGGTTTCGACGGGCGGGCAGCCGGCCTTCACGCAGGGAACTTCTTTAATGACGATGGGAGCATCGGGGGGGAACTCCAAAATCGTCTGAACCCAGTAGCGGATTTGGTCATAAACAAACGCGGAGACGTCGATCTTATTCCCGAAGGGGTCCACGTCAGTGGCGGCGTGGTCGCCATTGGTCGTGATGCAGCTCAGGAATCCCTGAGTGATTTTGTCTTTGTCTAAATCGCGGCCGATAAAGACGAGACGATTGAGACGTTCTTCTTCTTCCGCCCAGGCGCGCCCGGGGCGTCCTTCGAACAAAAGGTGCACGCCCTGGAAGACGAACTGATCGGGATCCTTGCGCAGATTCAAGATCCCCTTCATGCGCATGATCTTTTCCCCAAACTCCGCCAGTAATTCGCGGAACCACCGGCTTACCTTGAGGCCGTCGAGATCGCCGGGCGTGGTAATCGCAACGGTGGAAATCCCTTCCGTATGGCTGTGATCGGGGTCATGATCCTGCGCCTTCACTTCGAGCGCCAGACTGCGCAGATCCAATACGGTGCCGATATCGACATCAGCATTGCGCGTCTGGCAGATGCGCGCGGCGCCATTGAGATTGCGGATTTTGTATTCAAGCTCCGGCAGATCCTCGGGATTGATGAGATCGATTTTGTTCAACAGCACCATGTCGGCGAAAGCAATTTGCTCTTTGGCCTCGACCGAATTGCCGATCTGCTGAAATATATGTTTGGCATCGACAACGGTAACTACGCCGTTGAGTTGGAATTCGCTTTTGATACGCTCGTCGATGAAAAACGTCTGCACCACCGGGGCGGGATCGGCAAGGCCCGTGGTTTCGATCATGAGCGTGTCGAACTTGGATTTGTGCTCCAGAAGCTGAAACAGGCTGCGCAGAAGATCGCCGCGCACGGTGCAGCAGATGCAGCCGTTGCTCATTTGCACGATCTCCTGGTCGGAGGAGATGAGCAGATGATGATCGATGCCGACCTCGCCGAATTCGTTCA
>JBGPIK010000009.1:0-42586 GCA_041484845.1 Binatia bacterium
CGCCTGAGGAATTTAGCCGGGGGCAATATTCAAGGAAGAATATTGCCGCCAAAGGCATCGGGTTAAAAACAGCAGCATTCGGCAACTGCAGCGTTGGGATATGCACCGTCGAAGAGGTGCGCAAGATCTGATCGGGTAGTGAATAGGGCCAGGGCGGGTTGTCTTTCAGGCAAATCGCGTGCGGGTACGGCTGAACTTCCAGACTATCCAAAGCCAACGGACCCAACTCATCGCTCAAATAACGAAACCCGTGGTGCAACAATGCCCAGGTCGTCACCGATTTGCCCTTTCCCGATGCGGCAACCAACAGAAATGCTCTGCCCGAAACCCCCAGTGCGGCCGCGTGAACGAAATACAAATCGCGGCGTAATTTTTGTAATTCAATGGTTAAGTCCTTCTCAAAGAGAAACAGAAACTCACCATCGTCCGCTGCCATAAGCGGCTCGCGTCCGCGACGTGCGATGCGAAAGCCGGACCTGTTCCGACACCTGCTAACCGTATATTCAAGGCTGGGAGAATCAGGCTTGTAAACTCGCATGCGGCCATAGTTGCCGACTAAGAGTTCAAGCGCCTCAGGATCGCGGCACTCAACTCTCACGCCACATCCCAAGGTGTTCAGGAAAAGCACTTTGTGGCGGTCGATTGACAGCATTCTTCTAGATTTCGAGAAGGCGTTCCGGCTTTCCGGCACGGTCCACATGCCCTCTCTAAACCCGGCTAACCGCCGGCACGTCTTCCTTGCGGCGTCTCGGTCCCTGCACCACCACGCGTGCTGTGACTTTTGTCCCGGCTGCTATTTTTCCCAGAACCTGCGGCAGCAAATGCCGGCATGGCCTTGAGAGTTAAAATCACGGGAACCGCATAAGCGGTTTTCTTAACAAACTCTCTTCGCTCGATCTTAGACTGCCACATGGTGCACCTCCTTGTTTTTGTTGTTTACAGCTTATCAATCAAATTTAGGTCGTGCAACTTATTGAGTACCACAAGCACATCGTTTAGAGCAGTCGATTGCTCAACTTCAAAAGCTTCACAAACGTGCCCAGCAATTTCGGCGGCGGTGCGTTGCCCGTCGCACTGTTCCCAGATAAAGCTCGCGGTTTTATTTAACTGATGGATCAACCCTTGTTCACGGTCTAGCACGACTAGTTCTCCGTCCACGAGGCGGGATTTGAAGTTGGGCCTGCGTTTCACGCGTGAGGTGCCGATAAGAGTCATCACTCCGTCCCGCAGTGGAGGGTCGTCTCTGGCTTCCAATTTTCGCATCATCGATCTCTCTGAACCATCTGCCGTGCGATGCATGATCTTTGACGTATCGGCTCACCCACTCCGCGTGTCATGTGGTCGAGACTCAAGCCCGTCAGACGCAAAACTCGTAGGCCAACTATCGAAAACAAGCGCCGTCGCGTCGGGTGTACGTTCGACCTGCTCCTCAAATAGCTCGTGGATGCACTTCTGTTTGGGATAGTCTCTCTGAGTGGCGTGCCATTGGAGGATTTGTTGATGCTTTCAGCTTTGGTGAGTATGCCAAGATCAGCGACCCTTTGGTCTGGATTGCCGACCATGCCTTCCAATAAGGTCTGAAAATGACCCGCCATCCTCTCGATGGTCGCTGCGTCGAATAGACCGCTGCCGTACTTCAAAGCCCCGCGCAGGCGGCCCCTCCGCTCCACCATCGGAAGAGTCAGATCGCATCTCGCCAAACCGAATTCCAACGACGCGGCTTGGCCGGCCATTTTGCGTTCACGCTCGGGCGAGGATGCGTATCGAAACATAACCTGGAATATCGGATGGTGGCTCGCCGCAGGGCGGATCCGCAGTTCTTCCAGCAGGCGCTGGAACGCCAAATGGCGATGAGCGTATGCCGCCGACGTGGTTTGCCGTATCTGTCTGAGCAATTCGGGCGATGTCAGGTCCGGTATAAACCGCACACGCAGGACTACGGTGTTGATCCACTCGCTCACCCATCCCTCGTCTTCCGCGACCTTCCCGCCAAACATCGGGCTGCCGGCGAGTATGTCATCCTGCCCCGTGTACCGGTGCAGCAGGACCGTAAAGCCGGCCACCAGCGTCATGAACACGGTTGTCTGTTCACAGCGGCTCAAGTTCCGTAAAGAAAGTGCCAATGACGTGGGCAGCGCAAAACGGTACGTCGCCATTCGCGAATTCTGCGCGGAAGAACGCGGTCGATCGGTCGGAAGTTCTAAGTACATAGGAGCCCCGGCCAATTCTTTCGAACAGTACGCCAAGTGAGGATCCGGCATGTTTATCTCGGCACCGCGCTTCCCGCTCGCTTTCTCCCTACGCGCGTGAGATGCCTCTGGTCGAGATCTTTTCAGGGCTCTTTTCATGGCGGTCTCGAGATCTTTTTGGCTTACCTGTGCCCCCCCACGACTTGCCACACTCTCGATGAAACTTGCTTTTTCGCTCGGGGATAGCCCGCCTGGCGCGCAACTTCAGTATTCATCGGCCTGAAAGTGGGAACGACTTCACAGAGCCACTCGATCAAAGGTTCAGATCGATCCTCCGTGACCAGTCGTTCCAGCTCGGCGATTTTCTCATGCATAAACTCCAGATCAGGAATGCCGATCGCTTCGACTCGCAGAATCTTTTCCACGTTTGAAGCAACCAGCGCCTCATCCGCTCCGACCAGCTCTTCGCGTAATTTTTCGCCCGGTCGAAGACCGACCACCGTAATGGCAATTTCCTCGTCCGGAACGAAGCCGGAAAGGCGAATCATATTGCGCGCCATATCGATGACCTTGATCTGTTCCCCCATATCCAGAACAAAAATCTCGCCCCCTTGAGCCAGCGTTGCGCCTTGCAGCACCAAAAGAACCGCCTCGGGAATGGTCATAAAATAGCGTTGGATTTCCCGATGGGTCACGGTGACGGGGCCACCCTGCTCGATTTGCTTTAAGAACAGCGGAATGACACTGCCGTTGCTCCCCAGCACGTTGCCAAATCGCACGGCGCTGAACAACGGGTCGCCCGGACTGCCGCTCTGAGCCAACGCTTGAAGGTACAATTCGCCGACGCGCTTCGTCGCTCCCATCACGCTGGTTGGATTCACCGCTTTATCCGTCGATATCAAAATAAATTTCTCTACATTATTCCGGATCGCCGCCTGAACAAGACGGTGAGTCCCGATGATGTTATTCAGCGCCGCCTCGACCGGATGCTCTTCGAGCATAGGGACGTGCTTATAAGCGGCCGCGTGAAAAATAATTTCAGGCGCATGGTCATTGAAAGTCTGTTCAAGAGATCTGGTGTTTTTAATGTCGGCCAGCACCGCGACGCGGCTTAACTCCGGCGCGGAACGTTGCAGTTCCATCGCTATATCGTAAAGAGCGCTCTCGCTCTGGTCCAAGAGAATGAGTTGCGCCGGTTCATGTTTGGCTATTTGCCGGCTCAACTCCGAACCAATGGAACCGCCTGCGCCGGTGATCAAGATTTTTCTGCCGTTGACCAGCTTGTGCACGGTCTCAATATTTAACCCGACGGGCGTCCTTTCGAGCAAATCCTCCACCGAGAGATTGCGAATTTGGCTAACTCCCACTCTCCCGTTGGGCAGATCTCTCTCCCTCGGCAGAGTTCTCAACGGCACTTTGAATGCCTGAAGGGCCGTCACCAGTTCACGGATCATGGCGGGTTCGGCCGATGGAATTGCAATCACGACCTCATGTGGCTTTTCGGTTGTCAGAATCTTCGGGAGATCCTGTTTTCTTCCGAGAACTCGGACGCCATGAATCCGTCTACCCACCTTATTATGATCATCGTCAATGAATCCAATCGGTTGGTAATCGTAAAAAGCGCCGTTATTCTTCATGTCCCGAACGATCATCTCGCCCGCGTCGCCGGCACCATAGATCAAGACCCGCTTTTTCCCGTCGAGTTGTCCAAAGCCATAATAGAGGCGGCGTGCCAATCGACTCCCGCCCATAAGGAATATCAGCAGAAGCATGTCGATGATAAAGATCGAGAGAGGATATTTCTGGGCGCCGAAGACCCAATGAACCAGAATGTAAAAAACTGCCGTGCTTGCGGCGACACCGATGATAACATTGCGCAAATCCCAGATGCCCGTATATCGCCATAGGCCTTTGTAAAGCTGCAACGGAACAAAAGTTAGCCCTCGGATCGCGATGAGCCACGGGATCGTCGCGACGAAAAGCGCCTTTTCCGGCGCGGGAATCACTCCGTCAAAGCGGACCCAGAAAGCAAGATAATTGCAGATCGCGATCAGTACCACGTGTAATCCGACGGTAAGAAATCGACGGTACTTGAGTACGGTTGCTTTGATCATGAACGTATCTCCAATCCTAGCGTTTAAGAGCTGCGGCCCGTTATTGCCGGATAGCCATGCTAACGATCGCAGGGGGGAAACAGAGGGGTCAATTTGCGACAGATGATGAATGGAAAGTCAGGAAAGTTGCCGCTGTCTGTGTTACCGAAAAATGTCTAACAGGGAGGAATCAATCGGTTCTGGTCAGTAAGCGGGATGCTAATCGACAATGAGTGCTTGCTTTTTGTGGTAATGCTCAAGAAACCAGCGCACGGTGTTCGCAATACCCTCGCGAAGACTCCATTGGGCCCGGAATCCGAAGTATTGTTGAGCCCTGCTGACATCGAGGCATCGGCGCGGCTGACCATTAGGCTCGGCCGCGTCCCAAGTGACCCGGCCATGAAAGCCGACCTCTTCGCAGACGATCTGAGCCAATTGTTTAATAGATATTTCTTCGCCCGTGCCGAGATTGACCGGCTCCGAGCCGTTATATTGTTCGGTGGCCCGGACGATTCCTTCCGCGGCATCTTCGACGTAAAGAAACTCTCGCGTCGGCGAACCGTCACCCCACAAAATGATCTGTCCGTCGTCGTTTTCTTTGGCTTCGACACACTTGCGGATCAGCGCGGGGATCACATGAGACGTCTCGAGGTCAAAATTATCTCCGGGACCGTAAAGATTCACCGGAACCAGATAGATAGCGTTAAACCCGTACTGTGAGCGGTATGCCTGGGCTTGCACGAGCATCATTTTCTTTGCTAAGCCGTACGGAGCATTCGTTTCTTCAGGATAGCCGTTCCACAGAGCGTCTTCCTTAAAAGGAATAGGCGCGAATTTTGGGTAGGCACAGACCGTTCCGACCTGCACGAACTTTTCGATGGCAAACTGTCTCGCGTATTCCATCAACTGGATGCCCATGATTGCATTGTCATAGAAAAATTTGCCTGGATTCGCGCGATTTGCACCGATGCCGCCGACTACGGCCGCAAGATGGATGACGAGCTCGGGTTTAGCATCGTTATATAACCTGACAATCGCCTCACGTTCGCGCAAATCGTACTGCTTCGATCGCGGAACAAAGATCTCCGAGCAGCCGCGTTCGCGCAGCTTTTCGACCACGTGCGAACCGAGAAAGCCGGCGCCACCGGTCACGAGGAGACGTTTGGAGGACCAGAAGGACATAGGTTTTAAAAGCCGCGGTTGAGGGCTAGGCTTAACTAGAGGGCAGAAGGCAGCTCGCAGTTGGCAGCAGGTCCCCGGGCGAGGGGAACAAGGACAAGACTATCTGGCAGTTGGCAGGACGCCGTCTTAATCATTTCACTTTCCCCTTCCTCGAACAAAATTTTTCTGGAGCGGCGATCATGGACCCTAACATTTTGCCAATTTCCTCATAACCGGATGAAAGCTCTTTATGAACTCCGAGCGGCTCTTTGTTCGCTGCCATCTGCCTACTGCTTGCTGCCGGCTGAGGACCTAAAGCCTTTCGCGTGAGCTTCCCGCGCCGCCAGTTCTAGGTCAGCATCGACCATTAACCGAACCAGCTCCTTAAACCTTACTTTCGGCGTCCAGCCTAGTTTCTCTTTTGCTTTGCTGGCGTCGCCAATGAGCAAATCGACCTCTGCGGGCCGGTAATAGCGCGGATCGATATCCACATGTTTTTTCCAGTCGAGACCGGCATAACCAAACGCCTCGTCAAGCAGGTCACGGATCGAGTGAGTCTCTCCTGTAGCGATTACGTAATTATCAGGCTGTTCCTGCTGGAGCATCAGCCACATCGCTTCTACGTATTCCTTCGCGTAACCCCAGTCTCTCCTGGCGTCAAGGTTCCCTAAGTAAAGCTTGTCGTCCAGGCCGTGCTTGATGTGGGCGGCGGCACGCGTAATTTTGCGCGTCACGAAGGTTTCGCCCCTCCTGGGAGATTCGTGATTGAACAGTATGCCATTGCAGGCGAACATATCGTAGCTCTCCCGGTAGTTGACGGTGACCCAATACGCATAAACCTTAGCGGCGCCGTACGGGCTGCGCGGGTAAAAAGGCGTTGTCTCGCGCTGCGGCACCTCAAGCACTTTGCCAAACATCTCCGAGCTGCTCGCCTGATAAAACCTGGCCTTAATCCCCGCTTCGCGAATCGCTTCTAAGATCCTTATCGTGCCGATTCCGGTGACGTCACCCGTATACTCTGGAATATCGAAACTCACGCGCACCTGGCTCTGCGCTCCTAAATGATAGATCTCGTCGGGTTGAATGCGATAAAGGAGCTTTATGAGATTCGTTGAATCCGCGATATCCCCATAGTGCAGAAACAGTTTCACACCATTGATGTGCGGGTCCTGATAAAGGTGATCTATCCGTTCGGTGTTGAAGGTCGACGCACGCCGGATAATCCCATGCACCTCATACCCTTTTGCAAGCAAAAGTTCTGCTAAGTAGGAACCATCTTGGCCGGTGATACCGGTAATAAGCGCTTTATTCATACTTTGTAGCACCTCTTGTCCCGAGGTACGGAACCACGGATCCTGCCTAAAACGGATGACACTTTACAGGGAATGTTCCTGATAAGCTTCCCGCGATATAGCCACAAAAGCCTGCGCGTAGGAACGTAGCCGTTTAGGAACGTTTAACCGCGCCTCACGCTCGAACTCTTCATCGGGACCGGGAGCCGTTTTATCCCAAATCTGCGCCAACTTTATTTCAAGGTCTTGACAATCCTCTGGACTAAAATATATCGCCCCAGGTGGATTTTGTTCTCGGTGCGCGGGGATATCCGATACCAGCACCCGTTTGCCCACCGACCGGGCCTCATCCACGCTCATGCCCCAGCCTTCAAACCGCGAAGGGTTAAGCACGCAAACACTTTGTCGGATCAGTGAAAGAACATGCGCGTGAGGAATCAGCCCGAGGTAGATGATTTGCCCGCGCAAGTCCCACTCCGACACCTTCTGCCACAGGCTGGCGAAATATCCGGCGTGCCGAGAATCTCCCGGATAACCGGTGCAGACCACGGTAATCTTGATTCCCCTATCCTTTAAATTTTTTACCGCGCGAAACACCAATTCATGATTCTTATGTTTCCAGAACTGGTTAGGGAGGCAAACAAATTTCTCGGGGAGATGATAAAGACGCACAATGGTGCCCGGATCCAATTCGTAAATGACCTCAGGAATACGACTGACCGGGGACAACACTCTTGCTTTAGAGGCATACAGCGGCGCAAAAGCCTGGAAATCCTTTTTGACGGCCTCGCTCAACACAATGATCCTGGTCGCCGCCTCGGCACTCTGGATAAAGCTCGCATCACGATCCAAACGCTCCCGCTCGCTAAACATCTCCGGCAAATGGACGTGTTGGAAATCCGGTAACCACGACAACGTGGCCACTCCGGAGCATTTGAATAGCAGAGCCTGGGTAAAGAGAACGTTTATCCCATTTTGTCTCAAAAATTTCTCAAAACACTTATCCCGGAGGAACAAGTATTTAGAGAGGTCGTTAGTTACGCCCCTTACGCTCCATCGTCTAGGGTTGTCGTAATACAAATAGCCGTCCGTGCCAATCGACTGGGCATAATCACGAAGAGTCCCCTCCTTCTGGAAAGATATCACCGTCAGGTCGAAATTGTTCAGCCCCAACTGCCGCACGGCAAAGACAAGATTGTGCAGCAGGACTTGCCCCGCTACCCATTGCTGATTTCCCATCGTTCCTAGAGCTATCTTCAAGTCGTTTGACCTCGCTATGAATTCAGCTAACAGCAACTTGAGCCAATTCTTGTTCTTGTTCGACAAGCAAGTGAACCAAGGCTTTGAAACTCAAGTGGTAATCCCAGCCAAGCTTTACTCGTGCCTTGGAAGGATCGCCGTAAATGACTTCTATGTCCGAAGGGCGATAGAGTTTTTTATCTATGAGGACATGCTCTCGCCAATCTAAATCCAAGTGGTGAAAAGCCACTTCGACAAATTCCTGAAGGCTATGGGCCTCTCCGGTGGCTATGATGTAGTCTTCAGGCACTTCTTGTTGGAGCATTTCCCACATCACCTTGACGTATGCCGGGGCGAACCCCCAATCTCTGCGAATGCCAAGATTTCCCAACCGGAGCTTATCGGCTCCGCCCCGCTTAATTTTTACCGCGTTCGAAAGCACCTTTTTGGTGACGAATTGGCGGCCACGCAGGACCGACTCGTGGTTGAAAAGAATGCCGCAACACGAAAACAAACCGTACGCTTCACGGTAATTCACTGCGGTCCAATGCGCCGCCGCTTTCGAGATCGCGTAGGGGCTCAGGGGATGGATCGTCGTTTCCTCGGTCACTGGCAAATCTTTGACCTTGCCGTACATTTCGCTCGAAGAGGCTTGGTACAATTTCGCCTTTAGCGGAAGGATTCGCATCGCCTCCAGGATGTTGATCGTGCTCAAGATATTGAATTCAATCGTGCCGATGGGTTGCTCAAAGGATAACCCTACCGAACTCTGAGAGGCCAGGTTATAAATCTCGTCAGGCTGGACCCTCTCCAGCGACCGGATCACATTTGATAAATCCCGCAAGTTTGCCGAGACGAGCTCCACGCGGTCGGCTATTCCGAGGAACGCCAGGTTCTGCAGACTCGGGGTGCCCGTATCTCTTACAACTCCGCAAACCTTATAATCCTTCTCCAGTAATAGCTTTGCCAGATAGGCGCCGTCCTGACCCGTGACACCTGTGATCAACGCGGCCTTCATTTCTTCCGATCTTCCGAGAACGTCCGGCGTTCTTTCCCGGCAATACTGTTAGGTAACGCACACAATCAAAGTCTGGAAGAGGAAATTTGCGGTAGAGAATGAGCTAGAGTGGAAACCATTAAGGTATTGGAGTCTAACCGCGGTCATAGGGAGAAAGGGGCTTCCGGAACACACACCCCTCGGTCCCCACCCACAAATTCTCATTGGCCCTGACAACTTTCAGGCCGGAGACGTTCGCTAGCATTCCCCACGCTTTTTCCGTGATAAAACAACAAGGCCTGAGATCATTGAGATTACTGCCCGAACCAAGTGCGCGAATGGCTTGGCGCATCTGAGCAATCCAGGCGTTCTTTTCTCGAGCTCCATTTGAAGAGTATACCTATTCTGCCAAAGTAGGATCAGCGCGTTGCGAACCCCGTGGGCTCGTGCTGGGTGAATCGTCATGTCGCGAAGCAATTCGAGGAATCTATCCTCGTGCAGGCGAAACCGAAGTAGGTGGTGAAAATAGTTGCGGACGAGCATCGCCTGCAATTCGGCGCGCAAACTGGGCCAATCTTCCCTTGGCAATCCAACGTTCCTTGGTGAATTCACCTGGGCATCCAGGAACCCTAGAAAGGCGCGGTCGCCTTGAGCGCGCAATCCACATCCATGTTTTTGCACCGAGTTTCCACTGTGCATGCGGTAATAAAATAGGCACTGGTCTGTGAACAAAACTTTGCCTTGAACGGCCGCTGCCATGAAGACGGCGTTGTCTGAATTATGACCGTCTGGGAAACAGTGAGTATCACCGAGATTACGAATAAAAGAAGCGGGACAAAGGTAGTTGATCCCACTCGCTAGAGGCAAAGTTCCACGACACCATGACCGAATGAGTTCACCGGCCTGCAGCGTGTAAGTTCCATTCGGTATACACTTGCGCGTCACCGCACCGCTGTCGTCGATGACATGTGTGGCGCCATAGGCAGCCTTGATGCCGGCGTCATTTTCTAAAAAGGCTGTCAATGTTTCAACGTAGTTTTCCCCGAGAACATCATCATCACACAGCGGCATCATGTACTTGCCTTTGGCGCGCGCAACGCACGCACTGCCATTTTCCCATGCGCTTCCGGTTTCCAAGGCCTGAAGGAACTCGATGCGCGGATCGTTGAACGAACGCACAACCTCGGGCGTTTCATCTCCCGAGGCATTGTCACGCACGATAATCTGGAGGTTCTTGTACGTTTGCCCAACCGCTGATGCCAGTGCCTCACGGAGATAGTGGGGCCGGCGGTAGGTTGGCATCAAGATCGATACGAGAGGATCAGACATCGTTTTCAATCAGTCCGAGCTCCAAGGACTTGCCAAATTTTCTCCTTGAAGTTCCTGGGGAAAAGCCTCTTTAGACTATGCGGAGTGACGCGACTGAGACGGTGATACGCCTGAAGCAGCCGAGGATATGAGTACGCGGTGGCAGTCTGTAAAGGCGGATGGAGGAGTACTTCCCAGTACTCCCGGTTATATCCCTGGCGCCACCAACTATCGCTTGTTAGGCTAACACAAGGAGCGTCGGTGCGTTGGAAAAATGCCATGTTGTTATCGACAATCTCCAGAAGTTCGAACATATCGTCCGCCTTAATGATCTCAAACATCCTGCTTATCGTCGGGATTTTGATGTCGTCAACCAAAAGGAGCCCGTCACTCTCGACGAGCGGGTAGAAATAAAAATATTCAATGTCCGGAAACGGGTAGCCATGGGGACCGTCGATCAACGCGATTTGAACCTTGTCTTGGAAGTTGTATTTGGGCAAGGTGACCTGCGTCAGCCCTTCAATGAAGCTCACGTTCTGAGCATTGAACAAAGGACTGTTCTTCACCTGGCTTATGCTGCTACCTTCATCAACAGCGAAAGTCAGATGCTTGGCGGAGAGATGCGAGAATAGAAGCGTTGTTTTTCCCGACCCGGTTTCAACGGAATTTTGGACTTTTCCTATTCGCTGGGCATGACGAGCAATAGCCCGCAGAGCGTTGGGGCTAACGGACCCGACACCGTGCCAATCGTCCGGAAGCGCCTCAATTTTGGCTAGCAACTTAGCAATTTCTTCGTTCATACTGGTCAATTCCCTAATGATAGCGATTCTCCGTCGCGATCGATTCTAGAGTGAGCAAAATCAATTGGCATGCGGGCGTCGGAGTACGGCTTTGTCGCTTAGGAATACGGCCCCATGAGTGACCTGAAGCCGTGAAAACGTATGTCACCGCCTGATCGGCGTCGGGATCGATGAAACAGTTTTCGATGCGGTAAGGCCACGATCATAGATTGATTGCTTCAAAGTCTCATCGTATGCGTACGCGCTATCTATATTATCGATCATTATCGGAGCGTCGGCCGTGAGAGGTTTTGTGACAACTTCTCCTGACATTAGCTCGCGACAGGAGATCTGCCCCTTTTGAAGAGGAATCGCGAGATAGACGTCATCATCGATCTTCTCGTGATCCAAAGCGTAACCTGCGGGCAGGTCTCGTTTGGCGTAAACACCCCGCACAAGATCGTCTAAATATTTTATTTCAGCCTCTTTCGTATTACGCTTCGACTCACCACTGCTGCCACACATCTCCTTCGCCTTCTTGTAAGACTTAAACCAGGTGTCTACTTGCGCTGGTAGCGAGCAGTAAGGGGAGACAGGATGTTCACCGTCCTCAATATCTATGTGGCGCTCAAAAGTCCTCGCCCCTTTGGCGTAGGCGATATACATCGATGCATCCCAGGAATGATACTCGTGCGAGGAAAACCCAATCGTGTGATTGGGAAATCGTTGTTTGAGGAAATCGATTTGATTCATCTCCAGATCCGCATCCTCAGTCGGATAAAGCGAAACACAATGGTTGATCGCGAGCGGAATGTTGCGGTTATCGAAGAACGTGACCACGTCCTCAAGATCTTTTTGCGAAGAACCGCCAGTCGAAATGATCGCGGGCCGCCGCGTCTTGGCGATCTTTTCGATTAACGGCCAGTCATTGCAATCCGAACTGGCTATTTTAATCATCGGCAATCCGAGGTCGATACAGAGATCTACGGATTTCTCATCAAAAGGCGTGGACAGCGGGATACACCCAGACTTTCGAATAGCTTCCATCATGATCGCGAAGTTTTCTCTCGACATCTGCGTATCGAGGGTCTTTTTGATATACCGTATATCACTGCGGTCCCGAAAATCTTTGTGGATAAATCTATCGACGTCCCGAAACTGTAGTTTGATGGCCGCTCGAACGTTGTTGAATCGAACCACCTTTGAGAACTCAGATATGATCCTAAGTCCTCGGTCAAGGCTCCCCCAGTGGTTATTCGCCAACTCGAGTACGAAAAGGTCTTCAAATATATTTGCTTTCATATCTGCTCTCCTTTTTAAGTTGCGCCATTTCAGCCTGCTGCAACTTTGCTTGTCCTTTTAACTAGCCGGATTAGGTCACTCAGACTATTGATAAACAGGCAATTCTTGCCATCGGAATCTTGATCCCATCGGCCATAGCCATAAACTGCCGCAGCAAACGCGACCCCGCACCCTTCGGCAGCGTTGGCATCGTCGGGTAAGTCACCGACTACAAGTGTCGCGCTGCGAGTCAATTTGTGTCGGTTCATTAAAGCCGATAACGCTCCCACTTTTGACGTGAACGGAAAGGTCGGTGAGTCCGGAGTCACCACTTCATGAATTTGCTCAACGATGTTCAACTGCTGAAGAATTTTCATAGTCGGAAGCTGTGGCTTATTGGTAAGAACAAAACTGCTTCCCCCGTGTGCGACAATATGATCGAGCAGTTCGATCACTCCCGAGTAAGCGACAGTCTCTTGCCAGGTATCGGAATCGTATTCGTGTCTGAAAACGGACACGAGTCGATCCAGTAACAATTGATCGATCTCACCTAAGACCAATTTGAACATTTCCCGAATCGGAGGCCCGATCGTACTCGTGACGTTTATGCAGCGGCGGTCGGGTAGGACTTCCGCTAGCGCTCTTTGTGCTGCCTTTTCGATGGCTGGCCGGGAATCAACCAACGTGCCATCCAGATCGAAGACAAAAGCCCTATAATTCTCAGTGCCGAAAGGCGTAGGCGACAACATCAAAATCGTTGAACTGGTGATAACGGAGAGCGAGGTGATGATTCGGCGCGAGCTCATGCATGAGCAAAGGTACTTTCCACAGATGGTCCGGCAGATGATACACGCAAATTGCTAGATCTGGTTCATAACGACGAATGGTTTCCGCTGCTCCATTCAGAGCCGCTAACTCCGCGCCTTCGACGTCGAGTTTGATAAGTGTGGGAGCAAATGAAGGAATTACATCGTCTATCGTTACTACCTGGATAATTTCATTACCTTCATCCGAGAGGTTACTCCCCGCCCCTCTGCCCGTTAAAAACTTCAGCATGGCCATTTGATCACTGACGCCACAGGGAAAAAGGACTGCAGAACAAATTTCGTCGCGATGCCGATTTGCAAATTCACGAAGTCGGCGGAAATTCGCAGCATCAGGTTCGAAAGCCGCAACTGCTTCGATTTTAAGATTATGATTTAGGAAACACTGCATCGAGTCGCCCACGAATGCACCACCATCAATCAATCGCATCGGAGTCCTGGGGGATGGTAGATCCCGAGGGAAATATTGATATTCAGTATCAGGCTGGCGAAGTAGTTCCAGATTCCAAGTAAGGCGCAGTTCCAGGAGATCAATGTATATGCGTCGGCTAACATCGTCCTCCCAGAGTTTAAAACCATCGACAATTTCCTTGCGTTGATCTTCGTACAACTGGCGCGGCGCCAGCCAGAAGCGCGAACTTAGATTCTTT
This sequence comes from Binatia bacterium, assembly GCA_041484845.1. GTDB lineage: Bacteria > Desulfobacterota > Binatia > UBA9968 > UBA9968 > JBGPIK01. Next base: position 13,814 of record JBGPIK010000009.1, read on the forward strand.
GGAAACCATTCGAATAATTCATAGTATGAGACGATATGCTTGAATCCACATCGATTCAAAACTTCGTGGACGGCGCTCATATCAACAGCCGGATTAAACACCGCCATGACTACTGGAACGCCGCTACGAGCGTACGCACGAGCAGTTTCACTATCGGGCGCTAGACATCTCACACCGTCAATCGCACTAATCGAATTCGCGCGGATATCGATAAAAGCCTCGACACCATATCCGTGCTCCCAGAGTACCTTCATTACATCTCGCCCGCAGTTGCCCGCCCCATAGATGACAAACTCTGAACCTTTGGGTGGCAATGGTTGCCCTTCCGGCAGCGGCTGGTCCATTAACAACTGCAGTCTTGCTGCCGCCTGCGAAAGCATACTCATTCGTCTACCGTCGGGACTAACATGTTCTGTCGCAATTCATCGCGGTCCAAGAATGGAAACATGTCTTCGAGCGGAGAAGACACCAGCTTGCCATCAGGAAGTTGTCTCGATGACAACTTGGGTTCGAACGTTTGAGTCTGATCAAGCATAACTTCGCATACTTCCGGGCCTGGTGATTCCAGAATGCGCTGCAATTCGTCACCGAAATCGGGGCGTTCTATACGCCGACCCGGAAGACCGTAAGCCTGGGCCAGTTTGGCGAAGTTCGGAAACGACACACCGCTTTCCGGCGTGGCACCCACCGAGAGCCCGAAGAAATTAGATTGAGTTTGGCGGATCGACAGATACCCGCCATTATTAAGAACAAATAGTTTCACAGGCCATCGGTGATGCGCCAGCGTCGCTAACTCTTGGACGTTCATTTGCAGGCTGCCATCGCCGGCCATGCAGATGACCCGCTTCCTTCCTCGCGCAACGGCCGCGCCAATCGCCGCGGGCAAATCATAGCCCATTGAGGCCGAGCCGGAATTTGAGAAAAGTCGTTGGCCCACTTTCAGTTGGGCCGTTTGAAAGGTGACGATGCAAGCGGTCGCGTCACCGCAAACGATAATATCGTCCTCAGCGAGTTGTTCAAAAAGGACGTGGCTGAAGTGATACGGATTAATCGCACCGGGCTTGGAAATATGTTTCGCCGGCTGGTATGCCGGATAACGGCGGCAGCGCTCCTTACACCACTTGACCCACTCACCGTGGTGGGAATACTGCGCGGGTCGAACATCGAGTTGACGTTCGAGTTCCTCGAGGAACAACCGCGCGTCACAGCAGATTGGCAGGTCGGGAACGATTAGCGGTTTTTGCAATTCAGCGGCATCGACATCTACCTGAATCTTGAATGCATAGCGTGCGAAATAATTCCAGTTATAGCTCACCTGGCGAACATTTAGTCGCGAACCAATAATTAGCAAGACGTCGCTGTTTTGTACCGTGAAGTTCCCAGCGCGGTCGCCAATGGACCCCGGGCGGCCACAGAACAAGTCGTGCTCCGTGGGCAGCAAATCATGCGTCCAGGCGGTTGTCACTGGAATCCCTAGTTTGTTGATTACACGCTGAAATACTTCGACTGCGCCGGCAGCGCGGACGCCCGTCCCGGCCATGATCACGGGTCGCTTCGCTGCGCCGATCCTGTCAAGGACTGTCCGACAAATCACGGACCAAGCATTCGGGTTATCGGAAACCGAATCTTCCTCGGGATCGTAAGGTTTTAACTCGTCCATGTTGATCTTCGTGCCCTGCACATCGACAGGGATATCGAGCCAGCACGGCCCTGGTCGGCCGGTCGTTGCTAGATGCAGTGCGCGCTCCAAGTGGTAGCGAATGGTTTGCGGATCATCGACAGTCACCGCGTACTTCGTGATTCCCTTTACCATACCCACGATGTCAACTTCTTGATCTCCCAATTGACGGAGTTTCCCGATTAGGCCGTGCTTGTATAGCGCCGTCTCGCGCTTTGCCTGACCGGAGACGATGAGCATCGGGATAGAATCCGTCCACGCTCCGAAAACGCCGTTAAGCACGTTGATTCCACCGGGACCAGCGGTGACGTTAACGACTCCGATCCCCCCGGTCACTCGCGCATATCCCTCCGCAGCCATCGCACAGGCCTGCTCGTGGTGACAACAAACGTAATGAAGGAGTTCACAGCGGCCGAAGGCGTCGTTCAAGTGCATGGCCGCCCCTCCAGTGACCATGAACAGATCCCGCACTCCGTGGTTCACCAGAGCCTGCGCAATGTAATCAGCCACACGAATATTAGCCATGAGTCTTCGTCTTTATTTAGTTAAGCCCGACTATCTGATTCGTTAGTCCGAGATCCTCGCGGATGGTTCGAGTGATTGCTTCTTGATGCAAAAGTGTTGCGATTAAAATGCTATGGGACGCACCGAAACGCTCCACTTCGCTAGGGGCGTAAATCCTGCGTCCAAGCAGAGTTTTTCCTTGATTCACCGGGTTACCGTCGACAAATGCCACTATGTTCGCGTCGCGTAACGACGTTTCGGCAAGCAGCTTCATTGTGAGTTCACCGGTGCCCCATACGATAAGAGAAGCATGCGGCGCCATTTTTCGACTAATGCGCGTTTCCATCAACTGCAATTTCGCGCCGGAACGAAAGGTATAATCCTGGATAGATTGGAAAAATCCTTCATCTGTTTGATATTCAAAGTCAGCGACTGGCAGTCCGGCTCCTTTACGAAAAAAGGCAAAAAGAATCGGATAGGGACACCCCGGCGTTGAGTCAACTGTTCGCGTACCTGCCGATATGAATTCAAAACCTTGAGATAAAAGCAGATTCCGCAAGCTAACCAGGCTAAAATGATTAATGTGTTCAGTGTTGAAATCTTGGAACGGCGCAACAATAAAGTCCCTGTAACGCGCGGCATCCGGTACTTCGACGTACAAGATGGCCTCGGACTTAAGTGTATCGGCGAGTGCACGAACGGCGCGCTTTAAGTCATAGATGTGCTCCAAAACATGCGATAACAAGACCATCTCGGCGTTACCAGCCGATATAGGTAGAGAAAAAATTCCTCCGACCGCCGCTTCTATGCCTCTACGTCGGACACTATCGATACAATACAGAGACGGATCAACACCGAACAGCGACTCACACCCTAAACTCTGTAGCGCTAGAAGCAAACCACCCTTCGCGCATCCGATATCAACAATCTTTGCCTGACGGTTGGGAACCACTTTAATGATCTCTGCCGCTGTTCGCTTAATGCGCTCCAAATCACTGGGGGTTACACCACCGCCAGTCGACGTCGCATCATCATCATATTTGGAACGAGCCGCATAGTATTGATCATAGACTGCTTGCTCCGCAGGCGTATCCGCGTACGCAAATCCACCGCGAGACGACCAGACCACGTCGTACGCAGATGGCAAGGGATTGTCTGACGCCAACACGAATCGCTGATGATGCAGAACTAGAACGGTCAAGTCACCGGTAATCGGGCACGGCCGTTCAGCACATTTGTGAACTAAGGTCATCGAGCTTTGAGATGAAATTTGAGAGTTCTGTCTACCGCGTCTTCCAAACCGATAAAGGCCCGCAATCCTAAATCTAGTTTTGCCGGGGCGGTTTTAGGAACATAGCGCAGCGGTGGTTGATTGTTTGGTCGCCCAGCCATTTTGACATCACTATTGCCGACAGCCTTTGAAACAACCTGCGCTACGTCCCGCAGCGGACGGCCATCTTCGGAGCCCACGTTGTACGGCTGACACGTCTTGCCACGGAGTAGAATTGTCCACAGCCAGATCGCTAGGTCAGCAGCATGCAGGTAAGAACGATAGGGTGTACCATCGCCCTTTATCTCGATGGCACTTCCACGCAATCCGTCTGCGATAAAGTTGCCGATCGCGAAATGTATATCCAAAGGTAAATACGGGCCGACGAATGCAAAACAGCGGGCAATTTTTGTCTCGAGTCCGTGTTGTTTGTGGTAAATAGCGCAAAGCAATTCAGCGACTCGTTTGCCCTCGCCATAGGCCGAAGATGGAATCAGCGGATCTGGCGCGCCGGGATACTCTTCCGGCAAATGAGAAATCTCTGGTGGTTGCTTTCCGTAGACGGCGCCGGAACTGGTCAATAGAAACTTCTTTGCTCCACACGCTATAGAAAAGTCTAGAGTGTGGCGAGTGCCTTGCACGATCGTATCCAACATTGTCAAGGGATTCTCTTCGTTCAATCGTGTGCTCGATTCTGTAGCGGCATGGATCACGTGTGAGAAAGACCCCTTGGGAGATTCATAATCAAGGACATCGCCCACGTGAAATGCTATCGAAGCATTACTCGCGAGATGCGGCGCCTTTTTGTGAAATGCGTCAGGATTGCGCGAGAGCACGAGTGCCTCCGCGTCAAGATTCAGTGTCTCATTCGCCCACACGAAACTTTCTAGGAGCCAACAGCCGAAAAAACCCGTGCCGCCGGTGATAAAAATCCGTTGACCGCGCAGCTCGTCCCACAATCCTTCGGTGTGCGCGAGGATATGATCGAGGTCTTCAGCGAGGGGGTTAAGCTTGGTCATGCAGCGGGCGTCAGAAGCGGGTAGTGAATTTGCGGATGGTATCGATGATGTATCCAAGCATGTCTGGAGTGAGTCCCGGATAGGTACCGACAAACAATGCATTGTTCATAATGATATCGGCGCCAGATAAATCGCTTACCACGCGGAATGAGCCGGGGCGGTCTTTGCGTAGCTGGACGAAGACCGGCTGGCGAACCAAATTGCCACCGAAGAGCATCCGGTTGCCGATCTTCTTTTCGTCGAGATGTCGTGCAAGCTCGAACTTGGTAAAAGGGGCGCCAGGTTTGACTCGGAGCATGAATCCGAACCACGAGCAGACGGTCCGGTGACCGGTAGTATCCCAAGTGAAACCCTGCGGGGTCCAACCGGTCGCGTGTGTCGGCAACATGAAATCGAAAAACTCTTCGCAATCCTGAAGTCCCGTTCGCAATGTGTTCCAATTGTCAATCCGAGCTTGGATAAAGTGAGGCAGTTTACGAAGCTGTACGCGGCCTATGGCCGCTTGGATATCGATCGGCTTGAGATTATAACCAAGATGCGAATAGGTGAATTTGTGGTCATAGCCTTCGGGCAATTCTCCGAGTTGCCAGCTGAACCGTTTGCCGCACGTGTTGTCCTTCCCGCTGTCGCACCAGCAATCACGTCCCCAATCCCGAAAACTTTCTATGATAGGTTTGAAATGGATGTTTTTAATGTTGACGGCCCCACCCTCCCCGAGAGTTAAATGGTGTGGCGGATAAAACGACTGGGTGGAAAGATCGCCGAATGTGCCGGTACGTTTGCCGTCGTACGTACACCCTAAAGCATCGCAGTTGTCTTCTATGAGCCAGAGGCCGTGCCGCCGGCAGAACTCACTGACTGCACTCAGGTTAAAGGGGTTGCCTAAGGTATGCGCGAAAAAGACCGCTTTGGTTTTGCCTTCACTGTACGCGTCTTCGAGTTGCTCGACCCGGGCATTGAGTGTGACCGGATCGTTATCGATGAAGACCGGTACAAATCCATTCTGAATAATCGGGGCAACAGTCGTCGGAAATCCTGCGGCGACCGTGATGATTTCATCGCCTGCTTTGATTTGGCGGAAGCCAAGTCGTGGACTGGACAAAGCGGAAATCGCCAATAGATTAGCCGACGACCCAGAATTACACAGAAAACTGGCTCGAACACCGAGAAATTTGGCCAGACCGCGTTCAAAGGCATCTCCTTCCTTGCCAAGCGTGAGCCAGAAGTCTAGAGTCGCCGATACAGCCGCCTCAACTTCGTCCTCCGTGAAAACACGGCCCGAGTACGGAACCACCGTCTCACCGGGAATAAACTCAGGTCCGAACGCCCCCTCCCAGGCAGGGCGATTGGCCGAATGAGCTGCCCGCGAAAACTGTCGCGTCAACTTCAGTATCTCGGCTTTTAGTGCAGCTAGATCAGACTTGGTGGTCGGCGCGTGTTTCATGCCGCATCATTTCCCGAAAGCAATTTCCAGTGAAGGGCATCGTCCAGGTAGCCGCTTGATCTAAGTGAGTATAGTGCCTTCAACCGTACAAGCCGCGAATTACGGAAATCGCGATCGGCGAATCCGAAACTCTCAAGGCCTGTTTTCAGTTCGCGGATTGTGCGCGCTAAATCCTGGTCGGGCTGATGCAGCGGAGCCAGCTTCTTAAAAAGGGAGAAGTCCACACGGTATGATCGCTTATCTGGCTGGGCATTCTTATTGATCTTCACTTCGACTTCCGGAATAATTGTGTTTACTGCGTGCGCGAGATCTTTCACCTGATAATTTCCATCGTTGGACCCTACATTAACTGTCAAATACCGGCCGCCAGAGGAATGTGGCCGTGCTATGGCCCATTCGATTGCGCGGGCCATATCTTTGACATCGATGAGCGGGCGCAATGGCGTACCGTCACTGAGGATCTCGATTTGCCGGTTGGCAAGAGCTGAAGCGACGAAATCGTTGAGAACCAAGTCGAGCCGCAGGCGGGCGCTCCATCCGCACGCAGTTGCGAATCGCAAACAAGTAATCTGAAACCGATCGTCCGCGAGAGGCTCAAGATCCCTTTCCGTGGCAATCTTCGAGCGCGCATATGCCGTTAACGGATTGAGAGCCGATTTTTCAGTACGCGCGCTGTCATCAGCCGAACCATAAACGCTACAACTTGACGCAAAAATGAAGGATTTGACACCAGCGGCCTTAGCTTTTTGAGCGAGCGTTACGCTAGCAGCGTGATTAATTTGCATAGTTACGGCTTCAAATGCGTCACCCATGGGATCATTCGATATCGCCGCGAGGTGAACGATGGCGTCTACACCTACTAGCAACTGTGGATCACTTTGGCGTGTATCGCCAAAGTGCTGCTGATTCAAGACAACTTCGGGACACAAATTTCGCTCGGTCAAACAAGTGGAAAAAAATCCCGCGTCAAACCCTATTAGTACAGCGTTAGGTAAAACCCTACGTAGATGGTTAACCAGTACCGATCCAACGTATCCCATGTTACCAGTAACTAGTATTCTCATGCGTCTCCCTGTTATCGTATTAGTGCGCCAGCGCTTGCTACCAGACCTGCCACGGGGCCTCTCGCCTTTCCCACAATTGATTCAGGAGACTAAACTCCTGGAATGTATCCATCGGTTGCCAAAAGCCATGATGCTCATACGCACCAAGTCGACCTTCGGCAGCGAGCGTTCGAAGAGGATACTGCTCCAACATCATTAGTGGGTCGTTAGGTAAATATTTGAACAGGTCTCGGTTGCAAACCATGAATCCACCATTAATTAGGCCCCCCTCCGTTTGCGGTTTTTCATTGAAACTAGAAACCGCGCCATCCCGGCCCAAGGATAGTTCTCCGAAACGCCCTGGCGGATGAACAGCAGTGATCGTGCAAACATTCCGCGACTGCTTGTGTCGGTCAATACACTTATTGACATCAATATTTCCGACACCATCGCCGTAGGTTAGCAGAAAAGTTTCGTCGTCGGCTATATGGCGCTCAACCAGCCGGATTCGATACGCGGTCATGGAATTCTCGCCGGTGTCTGCCAGCGTAACCCGCCAATCTTCTTCGTCATGGTGGTCGTGAAATTCCACGGATGGGTTGTGGCCCAATGTGAGTGTTGAATCGCAGGTGTTCCACAGATAGTTGCGGAAATACTCCTTGATGACCTCGCCCTTGTATCCCAGGCATAAAATGAACTCCCGGTGTCCAAAGTGAGCGTAAATCTTCATGATGTGCCAGAGGATCGGTCGATTGCCGATGGGCAACATCGGCTTGGGGCGGTATTCCGTCTCTTCGCGCAGGCGCGTGCCTTTTCCGCCGCATAGAATAACTACCTTCATGCGTTATCCCCCGGCTGAGATAGGACCTTTTCGATTACTTCCAAGCGCGGCCTTACGCTGCCAATCACAATCCCGAGATACTCGCCACGGCACTTGGTTTCATAGACTGTGAAAGAAAGGGCATTGTCAATCATTACTTCGATCCGGTTCGTGTCTGTGAGCAGAATGATCGTGATATCGTAGCCGCCATCATTCATGAGGTGAGCTGGAAATAGATAGGAATGTCTGTAAATGCCACGCGCCAAGATCTTGCTGGCAGTGCCCGATACGAACGCGCATGTACCATTTTTGTTATACACGTGGATGCTGGAACATAAATTTACGTCGTCTCGCAAAACTTCGAAATCAAATTCGGCGACGAAAGGTTCGCTCATGTCGACGTCAGAAACGGTTTGCTCTTGGAACACGATTCGCGCTTTGGCCAACCTTACCCTCCCGCTCTTCGCAGTAGGATCAGCAGCATCCCAACTTCTTTCGCCGCCAGTAGCAGTGTTCGCACCCATATAACGTGAGACGACTGCCTGCGTCGCCCCGTCCACAGTCTTGACACCATTTTCGAGTAGCACGGCGTGACGGCACAGGCTGGTTATGACTGGAAGATTATGGCTCACGATCAGTACCGTGCGCCCTCCCTGAACAACCTCTCCTATCTTGCCGATGCATTTCTTCTGAAACGCGGCATCGCCTACTGAAAGCACTTCGTCCACGATCAAAATCTCCGGTTCCAGGTGCGCGGCCACTGCGAAGGCGAGGCGAACGTACATACCACTTGAATACCGCTTGACCGGCGTGTCAATAAATTTTTCGATCTCCGAGAACGCGACGATCTCATCGAACTTCTTGACAATCTCCCACTTCTTCATTCCCAAGATCGCACCATTTAGATAGATGTTTTCGCGCCCCGACAGTTCAGGGTGAAAACCGGTGCCGACTTCCAAGAGCGAGCCCACCCGTCCAAATATTTCCGCCCAGCCCGAGGTTGGCTCGGTGATCCGCGACAAAATTTTGAGCAACGTGCTCTTCCCGGCGCCGTTCCGACCGATGATGCCCATGACTTCACCGTGTTTGATTTCAAATGAGACGTCTTTGAGTGCCCAGATGATGTTCCGCTCGAGGCGAGCATGCCCGTTGCGTGAAACCGCCGTCTTCAGGCTCCCCATGATCTGGTCGCGAAGCGTGTCATAGCGGCGCTCTGCCGAACCGATCTCATATCGTTTGGAGAGATTCTCTACTCGAACAGCCACATCGCCCATTTTGGGTCCCCTAAGGTCTGGATTAGCATGCCTAGAGATTTTGAAGTCGCTCAACCGACGCGCGAACCTGGCAAGTGAGCGAAGGGGTTATCTTGTTCGCGGGTTTCTTTGCTCGCCGCTTCTAGGTCGATATCGAGCATTAACTGCGAGGCTTCGTGTCCAGTGTGATGCCGGCGATAAGCGTCTTTTTTACCGTCGCAAAATCAACAGCCGAGTGTAGCTTTCCCCGGCTGCTTGTTGCTTGATAGTATTCTCCCGTACCACTCCAAATAACTGTCCACCTGTCGCTGCAAGTCAAACCGGTTTCGGGCATCCCTAGCGGCGTTATCCCCTAGGCGCCGACGCAAACAATTATTGTTCATCAGTCGCTCAATACCCACAGCCATTCCCGCAGCATCACCGGCCGGCACCAGGATTCCCGTCGCCTCACTTTTGTTGTGATGGTTTAGCTTTACTGTTTGCAACTGTCCCTCCGCCGCTTCCAGTCCTCTCACCTGTTCCGATATTCCGCCTACTGCCGTTGCGACCACTGGAGTACCGCATGCCAGAGCTTCGAGGATTGTATTGGGAAACGTCTCGGCGCGAGCGGCGTGAAGGTAAAGATCCGCGGCTTGATAGTACTGCGCTACCACTTCGGCGTCCTTTTCGTACGGGACAAAGCGTACCTGCGCCCGGCCGATTCGCTCGGCCGGCGCATCTTCGCCCAATGCAATGAAGAGAAGGTCGCGCCGGTCAATCGGCTCGGCAACTAGAGCAGTAGCATTTCGCATCGTCTGGTAATCTTTCCACATGTTTCGTCGAATGCCGTTAGCTGTAAAGAGGAGCACCTGGGTGTCTTGTGGGATGCCTAGAGCTGCCCGCGCCGCCTGCTTGTCTACAGGATGGAACACAGAAAGGTCAATGCCATTGGGAATGACCCGGGCCTCCACGACAGCGGGGGCCAGCATGGACTGTTCTACTTTGCGCATGAGCCATTCACACGGGGTCGCTACATACACGTGGCTTCGCGCGTAGATGTCCCGCTTTCGCCGCCAGTTGTAGGCCGTAGCATCGCGCGGAATGGCAGGATAAAGGGTCAAGTCAGGACAGTGTCCGCAACCTATCTTCCATCGCTCGCAACCCAGCGAATGAGCGCAGTGACCGCTCATCAGCCAGGCGTCATGTGGGGTCAATATCGTCACCACTTGCTGACTCAGCCACGGGAGGAGGCGCAAATCAAAATAGCCGCCGTGCAGGTTGTGACAATGAACAATATTGGGCTTCTGGGGTGTCATATCGATAATTTGGCGCGTTCCCGGGTAGGAGAAATTCTCGATGCCCAACCAGTTTTCCACTTCGCGTAGCGGATGTTTACTAGCGCGAGCGACCCGCCCCAGCCCTTGCGCTTTACCGTCTAACCGCTCAACCTTCCGCCCCAGCGTCCGGCAGAAGCGGCTCCACGGCGTTACTCGGCGATTCTTGCCTATTACCATCACGTCGGGATGGCTGCTTCGCTTAGATCCAACAGCCAGCCACGAATTGTGTCCTCGGGCGCGATAGGCTTGAAACAGGTTCCAAGCTATTTTCTCGGCGCCTCCAACAATGTCGACCGTGCTGACTTGCAGGATATTCATGGTTGTTCAGCTACGGAACCACTGCGACAGTCTGTGGGCAAACTCTTGCCCATCCCAGTCGCGAACCAAAAAACGAGGCAGCTGCCATCGATCGGTAGCTCGACCAATAATCTCGGGAAACGCGACGCACGCGCATTGAAAACCGGCTTGCCGGACGGCTGCTACCGTCTCCTCGGTGTAATGAGAGCGCCCACCGTGCGGGTAAGCGAAACTGGTCACACGATGTCCTAAAATCTCCTCTAAACGAGCTTTGCTTTGGGATATTTCCTCCGCTTGTGCAGCGGTTGGAAGTGTAGAGAGTACGGTGTGACTCACAGTGTGCGAGCCGACTTCAACCAGTGCTCCGTCGGTCAGTTGAATCATTTCTTCCGGCGAGAGCACACGATGAGTCGGCCGACCCGATGTTTCCACACCAGCCGCTATGAGAAGATCATCCACGAGTTTCCTTCGCTGTTTGTCGGGAAGCGGCAGAAGTGTTTGAAACAGCGAACGATAGAGCTCGTGGCGTAGAGTAGGGTTGTCTTTCTGGGAAATATTCCAGCCAGCATAGGAGCGATAGCTATCTTTATCGTAATGGACTGCGCTGCCTAATTGCCATTGATAGAGCCTGCCGTTGAGGTTTAACCGGAGCGTCTCCGGCAAAATCCCGGGTTGCAGCAGCAATCGCTCAAGGTCATCGTACCAAAACTCCTTTTCGGACCCGACGTACCCACTGGTTACGAAAACTGTTGCAGGCACATCATAACGCTCCAGCAACGGTTTGGCATGATGAAGATTGTCTACGTAACCATCGTCGAATGTGACCCCTATAGCTCGGCGGGGACGCTGCCCATTCTGAAGAGCCGGAAGCAAGCTGCGAAGTGCGATCGGATCCCCGTATTTTCTTAGCACCTCAAGGTGCTCGCCGAAGTGCGCCGGCGTTACACAGAGTAACTGTGGGTCTGGCGACGATAAGGCGACACGATGATATAGGAGAATAAGAGCTCGCGGTGTGAACAAGCGGGCGGTCCCACGAAAAAGGCGCTGTAACCTTCCGATTCCGGGTAGGCTCATTGATTGCTTTCCAACTTCGCGGCTTTGACGGTGATTAAGAGTTGATACTCAGGGTCTTGATAGTCAAGCTCGTGCCGGCGCAGCTCCTCTACTGCCAGTCCTTGCAGGAAAGCATTCGCGGCGAGCACATTGCCATATGTACGGACCGTGATTCGGTTACTGGGAAAAGCGTGCTCAAACAGTTTGCGCGCGGAGAGCGTTGTGAATCGCCAGTACTCGCCCCAGCGATCCATATCGTAACGGCTTATCTGGCTGATGCCCGGCAACGTTGCCAATAGAATTCCACCTGGCTTCAGTATTCGATACAGGTTAAAAATCGCCGCCCGCACGTCATAAATGAATTGCAAAGTCTGAGTTAGAATAATGCAGTCAAAACTGTTGGACGCGATCTGGTTCCCGGAAGCCAAATCGTCAACAATGGTCGCTCTCGGGTTTCCCGCTTGAACATGAAGCACCTCGGATTTAATAACCCGGCCCTCACCGAACCGCCTCGTATAATCGCTATTAGCGATTTCTAATACACACCCATGAATGTCTGGCGAGTGTCGTGTTAAAAACTTCTCAATGTAGTACCGGTCGATACTTGCTCCGCGGTCCATACCGAACGTTCGGCTGACGGGCTGGAGCCGCCGCAAGGACCCAAACTGCACCCATCCTACCGGCGGCCAACAGTTCAATCGCCGCTGTTGCGCGCTGATCCAGCGCCGAGTTACTTCAGGGAGAACCGCTTTTGCTAATGTCCTGATCGCTGCGTTTCGCATAAACAAGTAGGAAATAAGGCGCTCTGCCGTCAGACAGAATGGCGGGTACACGCCACCGTTGTCTTCAGAATCGAGATCATTGATGAGGCATTCAGATCCCCGGCCGCGATTCCGTCAGTCGATCTCTAATCCAGCAAACGCCCGTGGAGTGCAATGCACCGTACGGCATGTTTCAGCCGTAATAGGATGCCAAGCCCGCTCTGACCGAGACATAGCCCGGCCACGAGAATTTGAGCAGGGCGATTCAAAAGACACCTGGGATTGAGAGCGATCCCCCAAAGGGTATTACGTGCTGCTGATGCCCGCTTGTTGCTCCAAAAAAAGGCGGATGCAGCGGACAGATGGCCTTGACTGAGCAGCACCCGATGCCTCCATAAATTCTTGCCAAAGAGCTGCCGTTGCACGATCACAGCGGCTTCGATCGTCTCTCCTCCGCCGTATCGGCTCGTCAGCGAATCCGGATGTTGTCTATAATAGTACAGAGGGCGATCCAAGTGGGCCAGAGTAAAGTAGGCTGATACGCGTAGCCAGTAGTCATAATCCTCGGCCAAAAATGTTCGCTCGTTGTAAGCACCCACCTTTTCATAAACGGTACGCCTATAGAGGAAGCAGCCGCCCAGGCAACTCTCTGACGGCAACTGCTCTATCGGACCTCTTTTGACCACACCAAGAATTTGATTTCCCTCATCAACAAAATAATCATCGGCGAACACAAAATGTATGTGAGGGTTCTTGTCAAGGAAATTGACCATCTCGGCGATAGCCGTCGGAGCGTAGTAGTTGTCGTGCGATGTCCAGGTTAGATAGACCCCAGAAGAATGTTTAAAACCCGTGTTCAGTGCGGCTGGGAGCTTTCTGTTAGTCTGGTGACGAATAAGCTTTATCCGATCGTCATCGTAAGACGTGACGATATCGACGCTGTTGTCTTCCGATCCATCATCAACAACAATAAGTTCAATGTTACGATAGGTCTGTTGCAAACAGCTATCAATAGATTGATGTAGAAAGCGCGAACCATTGTATACGGGTAATACAATACTGACTAATGTGGATTTCTCATCCAATGTGTTCATGCAAAGGTTTCCCCCGAGTTCGCAATCCGGCTTCAATGTGCGATCTTATGCGGAGGTACGATACGGCTAACCTGCCGACAGCGCTAACCTCCATATTGTGAGCCCGAACGCTCTAAAAGAATGGAAACAATTCTTTTTGCGGCTTGGCCATCACCGTACGGATTCGTCCCGGTTGCCATAGCCGCATGCTCCGCTGGATCGCGCAACAGCTTTTCCGCTTCTGTGATGATCCGACAACGCTGCGTCCCAACTAACCGAACCACGCCGGTCTCGATCCCTTCCGGGCGTTCAGTCGTGTCACGCATCACCAACACCGGCACCCGCAGGCCGGGAGCTTCCTCCTGAATGCCGCCTGAATCAGTGAGGATAAGCGTTGACCGCTTCATCAAGTGAACTAGCGACAGGTAGTCGAGCGGCTCGATCAAGCTCACGTTGGAGAGGCCGGATAAAATATCACCCACCGGCTGTCGTACGTTCGGATTGAGATGCACCGGGTAAACGAAATGAACCCCATCGTCCGCGAATATGCGGGAAAGATCGCGGATCGCCAGACACAGCTCTCTGAACGGATCACCAAAGCTCTCTCTGCGGTGCGCCGTGATCAGCACCAGCCGCTTGTCTAACGGCAGTCGGGACAGCGGTCCCGATCCCCAATCGTATTCCCGGGATGCCGCATCGTTCAACGCATCGACGACGGTATTGCCCGTGACATAGATATCTCGCCCGCAACATCCCTCTCGAAGCAGCGCTCGGCGAGCATTTTCAGTCGGCGCAAAATAAGCGGTTGCCACGAGATCCGCCAATCTCCTATTAACCTCTTCCGGGAACGGCCTCAGCTTATCGCCGGTTCGAAGACCCGCCTCCACGTGGCCAAACGCAATGCCGTGATAAAAAGCGACCATCGCCGCAACCAAAACACTCGTTGTATCTCCCTGAGCTAAAATCCAGTCCGGTTTTACCTCGCTCACAACCGGATCCAGACCGGCGAAAAGATTAGCGGTCAAATGGGAGAGGCTCTGATCGGGCTGCATCAGATTGAGGTCGTAGTCCGGCTCGATTTCAAACACCCTTAGCACCTGGTCGAGCATCTCCCGATGCTGAGCCACCGAGCAGGTCACCGAGCGCACGCGATTAGGGTGTTTTCCGAGCTCCATAATGACCGGTGCCATCTTGATAGCCTCGGGCCGCGTGCCGAAAACATTCAAAACCGTCAGCATCTGGCTATTCCATCCTCACAATCATGACATCTGGCGTAGCGCGTTGACGAACAACCCCTCGACCGCCCATAGCTTTGCGGACTTCGATGCCAGCCGGGGCAAGCATCGCACGTCGCTGGATTCGTAGCCGCGAGATTGCTATGGACTTTTTCGCTTAAGAATGAATCGACAGGTGGAAGACTAAGGCGTTTCCTCGGGCATACAAATTAACACGGGTGAAAGGATGACTTCCTTCTGCTTGTCCTTTGCGCAAGGTAGATTCTCGACCTCGATGTATCGAATTCCTTCCCGGTCAAAGCGATAACGTATGGCACTGAAAATACCGAATTTCGTCGGCAGCGGTTCTTCCTGCTTTTTGAGCCTTGCCAGCTGTCCGATGGCCATCAGACTATTCCCTAATGTGTAACGTGCATACTGAAAGTAGATTAACAGATTATTTGCGCATAAAAGCAGGAGCAGCGCAACAGCCAGCCCTCGCCATAACCCACGATGGATGATCCACAGTCCGAAGATTGCCGTGATCAGAGGAACCATCCAGAGCTGAGGCGCGTATCGCGCCCACCAACTTTCTGAAAAAAACAACGCGCTGACGCAAATCAGGCTCATCAAGACGAGCAGATGCGCTGCACACAGCAGCCGCCGGTGGTATTTCCAGAAAAGCACGACAAGAATAGCCACGGACAAAACGATTGCGCCACTGAACAACGGCCCGAATCCGCCGATACGCACATCCGGGAAGGCAAATGCTCGCAGCTCGCTAAGCGAGAATATGAAGGGAAGTTTGAGCTTGAACGGGATCGGCAGCACTTCAGATTTCGAAAACAACGAGATCGCCAACATGCGTACGCGATCCAACTTATTTCCGAATATTTCTGGAGAATCGAGTCCGACCATCGAAGTCCACCCGGCGTACGGGTGAAATGGATTGCCCGCGCTGATAAAGTTCTTGATGAATTGAGTCACATACGGGCTAAAGCCGACGAAGCCCACACCTAGAATTCCTCCAGCCATAAGCCATGCCGTCAGTTCGGCACGGTACGTCTTCTTAACGACGGTATAAAACAACCAATAGCCGCCGGCGAGGGTGGACACGTAGAGCGCGCCGGTCAACTTTACGTTGATCATCAGGATCACCGCCAGCGCCAGCACGACCATTAAAACTGGGTCAGGACGACGATAGATTAGGATCAGCAGGGCAACGGTGATCGCTAGCAGTGAGGAAAGCTGTCCGTCGACGTAATACGTAAGCATCTGACAAAGACTCACCGGGTTAAACGCAATTAGCAAGCTAAGAATCACTCTCCACGGCCATTTGATGCTCCGCAAGGTTGAAAGCGCCGCAAAAGAAAACAGGAGGCATGCGAGTATCAGCATCAAATGGAAGGCTTTACCGGACTCAAAACTCCCGCTGAATTTGTAAAGCGCTGCAGCGCAAATCCAAGGACCTTTCGGAAAAAAGCCCAGGTAAATGGGAAAGAACCATGGATACTTGTGAATGACGAGTCCGGGTGGTGACGCCTCGCGGAAGGGATTCCATCCGTTCGCGAGCTGCTCAATTGCTTCCGCATGATAGGTTTGTCCGTCCCACGAGATGTCGTAGATCCTGCTATTGAGCCAGGCAAAAAGAAAAAACGAGATGACGGCTGATCCAAACAGCAGTCCAAACACGCGGATTCGCTCCAGTGGAAAATAAAAGTTCACGCCCCACCACCCGAAGCCGCCCGCCATCGCAGCCGCGACCAGAGCGTGAAACCGCGAGATCGGTACGCCGAGGAAGAACAATGTCGAACTCACCAACAAGAGCGAGCAGGGAAAAGCAAGCAGAATTCCCCCGAGCAGGATCGAAAGTTTTGTCATGCCGGATGTCCGCATCGTCCTCTTGGTGGACAGGCAACAAATATTCTGGAACACAGTATCTGTATTGAGGCTCAAAGATCGATGGAGACGGGTATTTTACCCGGCTCACTCCGGAATCAGTCGGCGGTAAAGTCGATCGATACGACCATCGATTACCGGCAAGAGCGTGGGCCACGCCCGTACCCAAGCGAGCCGATACCATCTCAACGGCGTGTTTTTACCAGATGCATTCGGTTCGGATCGCGAGCGTGCAACTCGTATCTGTGCAATCTCATACTATGCGCATTCATTTCCGTCGATCCGACAAGCTGCATCTACAAATCCGATTCGCTTCAGGCAGCGCGCCGCAAAACAATTTGCGCGAACATGGCTAGTTGATTCGACCAACAGCCAAGAAGATTTTCGAGTTCCCGCCATAACCCGAAGCTCCAGTTAGGAGCGAGACTACGCAGCGAGACGCCGCCGGAAAGCAGATAGCGAAAAGGCATCATGGGCTTAATCAACTCAATCCGCCACTGAGGGAATTCTTGCTCAAACTCTAGTCGGTCCCTAGCAAAGATAATCCACGCTAGAGCTTCATTTGCGCCAGAAAGTGGGCCACTGGATGACAACTCCCACGATAAGCTTTCGGGCGCAAACGGTTCATAATGTAAGTGAGTATAAACACAACGTGACCACGGGGTAACCCACGGCTCGATCATCGCTATGACACCACCAGGCCGGACGCAGCGGGTTGCCTCGTCAAAAAACAGTCGTGATTGAGGCAGATGGTGCAGTACATCCGTCATGACGATGCCTCGTAAAGATTTGGCTAAGAATGGCAAGCGCGCTCCATCTAACACCGTTCGAATCTTAGGGCAATAGAAGAGTTCTGACGTGATTAGGTCGGGGACAAACTCGCTCATAAATCCGCCACCCGCTCCCAATTCCAGCACGGCTCCTTCGCCAGGTGGTAACGCTGCGACAATGGCTCGATACCACTCCTGATAAATGCGCCGTAAAAAAGTCTTTTCTTGAATAATCTGCCGGCGAAGGTGCGTCGTTTGGGGATCATCGATATCCAGGCCCCTGGTCAGAGGATGAGCCAACCACTTTTCCAGCATAAGACTCTTACTTCCTAATTGTTCAACAAAACGACTTCAACAAAAGGGGATCGTTTTGGTGGGCTTACACGAACTTGAGGTGCCGGGCCGCGAATGCGACCATCTTTAGCAGTAACCAGCCATGCTTCCAACGTTGAATGTTCGTAGTCCCGTAGGTGCGTTCGCGGTAACGTATCGGCAAGTCGGTAATTTTTAGATTCAATTTGACCGCTCCAAAAATCAAATCGAAGTCGCCAAAAGGGTCAAATTCGCCAAAGTAAGCACGATTGGCGGCAATGGCCTCGTAGTCTCGTTTCCACAAAACTTTCGTTCCACACAAGGTATCCTTTATCGTTTGGCCCAAGAGCCAGGAAAATGCGAGACTGAAAAATTTGTTCCCTACGAGGTTGAGAAAACGCATTGCCTGCTTCTCCATGGGATAAACAAGTCTGACGCCATTGATGAATTCACCCTTGCCGGAAGAGAGCGCTTCGTAGAAGCGCGGCAAATCCTCGGGCGGCACAGTCAGATCAGCATCGAGGATCATGAGTATGTCGCCTCTGGCGTGGGTAAAACCCAGGCGGACGGCATCACCCTTGCCGACGCCGGTTTGCCTTAGCAGTTGGCAGCACCGGTTCGGATGACGAGTAATTTCTCTCTCGATAGCGGCATAAGTGTTGTCCCTTGAATGGCCTTCGACAAAAACCAGCTCAGTCCATGTTCCCATCTGCGGAGTGCGTGTGAAGATCTCCGGGATGTTGCCGGCTTCGTTGCGAGCCGGAATAATCACCGAGACCGAAGGCGCATTGGCAGACGGTTTTGACTGCGGTCGGGCGAGGATGAGATTCGTTAACGCCAAATATTTGAACGGCCAAAGTTTAACCAGAAAGCGATTGCACAGTTGTGCGAACAACGGGATTGGCAGCGGCAAGAGGATTTCTTGCCCCTGCTTGATTACCCCACAGTCCGCTAAATTAAGAAGGCTCGCGATGTCTTGTACGGTGAGCCAGTTTTGATGCAAGGTTCGGTTAGCCAGATTTAGCCGTTCGGCCAGTTTCAGAAACGGCTCCCATAAATGACTGTAAGCATTGATGATGATACGGCTGCGAGGGGTCGCCAGCTCGCAAATATTCCGCAACAGGGTCTGCACGTCCCACACATCGTTCACCAGATCGGAAAGGATTACCACATCGAACTTGTCGTTTAGCTTTAATGCGTGCGCATCGGCGTGCACGAAGCGGAGGTGGGGATGCCGCCGCTTTGCCGCTCGGATCATCTCTTCTGAAAAATCCACCCCGACTCCTAAACTCGGCTTAACCGCAGCCAGCAAATCACCGCGGGCACAACCAAGTTCCAGGACCGACTGCCCCGGTGAAATGAGCGATTGGTAAACTTCAGTTAGTCTCTTATGGTAATAGTCTCCCCAGCCCGTCCAGTTTTCCAACTTGCGAGCAACTTGATTCCAGTGGCGCCGACGAGCTTCCTGATATCTGTTTCGCGTTTCATCTACAGTAGGATTGAAACTGGTTGTGGCAATACTCGGCGACGACTGCTCGTCATATCGGCTGGCATCCACTTGCACATCCTGGCTGACCCTTTCGCCAAGCGACATTGTTTTTTTCCTCTCGCCAATACCTACTACGAAATCAACTCAAAGTTCTTCTTTGTGGAGATATCCCGGCAACCCAGGGAAATTGAGGTAATAGAGGGCTGGATCGACTAGTTGAAATTCCTGGATTGATTCGTGACTGAATGCATCACGGTGCCGATCTTAGCTTTCGACTTTCAGCCGCTCTGTCTCATGAGAGGCGACTTATGAACTGGCGGACAGGCAAGAAATGTTCGGTGACAGACTATCTTATTGCCCGGCTCACAAAACGCTGTGCTCTTCGAAACACGCGCTGGTGAAGTCGAGGGACACGATTATCAAACACGGCTAAGGCTGGATGGACAGGGGGCAGATCAAGCCGCCGCGGAATCCGGAGCGGCTTCCGTGACGCACAGCCATTGACCAGCCCTCGCAGAAGCTCCTGCCAGCGAGCGGCGCACACTTCGTCGGAGTATTCAGCTTCCGCGTGAGCACGGGCTGAGCGCGCCAGTCGCTCCCAAAGCGCCGGATCTTCCCTCAGTCGCCGAACCGCAGCCACAAACCCATCACCTCGATCGTCTACCAATAGGCCCGTTACGCCGTCCTCGACTAATTCCGGCGCCCCGCCACGCGCATGACCAAGACCAATTGGAACCACACCGCAAGCCATCCCTTCAAGAAGAGCAAGGCCAAGCCCTTCCCAATCCGACAGAAGCACCACGGCATGGCACTTTAACAAGTGCTTCGGGATCTGATCGTTTTCTACACGACCGACGAGATGAACCGGCAAACCGTCGCCCTCGTCACGAAGTATGCGCTCTACCGCCGGACGTTCTTCGCCGTCGCCGTAAATAAAGGCTTCGGTGCCCCGAACCTCGCGAACAGCTCGGCAAAGAGCATGGGTTACTTCGGAGATCCGCTTTGCTTCCTCCGCCAGTCGCCCAACGTAGGCAAGCCTCAGCCGCCCATTGGGCTTTTTCGCCACACCTTCTGGAATCGGAACTCCGCAGCGGATGCTCCGGACCAAAACTCCCTGAGGACGCCGTTCGAGCACAGCCTGCTCTAGGTACTTGGATGCGCAGACGAAGGCCGAAACCTGATAAGCGGCCGTGCCAAAGACAAACTGGTCTAAAAGTCCGGGGTAAAGAAAATGATCCACCCCGACGTGGCATATCCCCACAGTGGGAATACCAGCTTCTCGAAGCCAACGCCCTGCGTAGTATGCCGACGGAATCACCATATTGGAGACAAACACGTCAGGCGGATCCTCCGCCAGCCGTTCGAGGAGCCAGCGAATCCGTTGCTCCGTATATTTCTTTTCTTCCCAAGAAACTGTTGTGCAGCTAAACCCAGCTTGGCGGAGTGAACGAACGGTGGGAAACTCTTCCTCAGGCGATAGAGAAAAGCATAACACTCGTGGCTCGATCCCGCGGCGGCGGAGAACGGGCAGAAAGTGGCAGAGCCACGTGTTCTGTCCACCGCTGAGAGGGTCGGTTTCCCTGGTACAGAATGTAACTTTCATTTCACGTATCTACTGCACGTCATTATTAATCATAAGAAGAACTGAATCGCGGTAAGCCCCCTTGTTCTCAATGCATCAATCTTCACAGGTGTGCCACAAAAACGGACTACGCAGCCCATTAAGTCTGTCGCAAGAGATCAGCGTCGATGTGGTGCGTGCAATTCCTTCCGCTTCCAGCTAAGCCGGTCGTCACTCGCAGGGGTGAAGCGCAGCACAAATGCCATCAGATGTGCACGGCAGTGTTATGGGACTTTGTCCTGATATATTACGAAGTCCTGGTTTTTATAGACTGTTTTAATGGCTCCCCTTTTGGTGAGGATTTCAACACCATCAGGCGATATTTGATCGGAAGATGCTCCATCACGTTGATAAAGGCAGACATAGGCGCCGTCCGAAAGCTCACCGATGTTGTTGATCATTAGAGATCTCCGGCCGGTCATCATCCTCATTAGTCGAGGTTTGAAAAATACCACTGTGCTTTCAGCTGGTGTGTTATTTTTTATAAATGAAAACATGCTAATCGATGTTTCCACAAACGGCCCGGAAAGGTTTGCTCGGTGTCGCGCAAGATTGCCAAATGCATGCCTTACCGATTCCTTCCCAAAGTACAAGAGGACAAGAAGGATGGGGAGAATGCAGATCCCTTTTCTCAGAAGCCGCTCTGGCTCAACAACGCCCACCTCATATTTTTCAAGGGATAACAGCACAAACGACATATAAAAAGGAAGGATGGGAAATAGGAACCGAAGTCCGTTAGTTGGTGGCCAGTCAAAAAAAGTATAAGGGAAATCGCCATACATAGAAATAGAATGTAGTATATAAAGCAAAAACGTCAGTATAAAATATACAATTATATGGTAGTCGGATCGAGATCGACTAATCGCGCCTGTAACAGCGAGAGGAATGCTTGCACCATAGAGCAGGTAGGTATCGGGCGCTCCGTCAAAGAACGCAGCTGGTAGGTCAATGTAATAGTGGAGGTTGTGCTTGATGATTGCTATCCATACCCCGCCCATGGAGAATACATGAATTCCGTTGGCGATGCGATTGTCCGACTCGGGCAGGAGGGCTTGCCAAGCCAATACAAAGCTCACGAAAGACACATACGACAAGATGTTCAAGCCCAAATATCGTGCAGCAGCGCCTTTCGTCGAAAAAAGCCGCTTTAAGCCCGCTAAGAATTGTCTATGTGTAGCGTCAGGTCCGTAGACGCTCCCGATCAGGACAATAAATTGCGTGAGCCCCAGCGTAATGAGAAGCAAAATGCCATTGAATCGAATGAAGAACGCGGCTGCAATTACGGCTCCGAGAAGCAACTGATCACAGACGGGTGAGATCAGTTGACGCCTTTCAATTACCAACCGTCCTATTAACAATACACTGAAGGTCGAGACCAGAAGAAATGGTATATCAGAGAGAATATTATCCATGAACCGCAGCAACGCTGGGTTTATGGCAAAGAGGCAAAGCAGAACAAGCCGCCAAAAGTCTGAGTGATATTTCCGGAACCCAGTCCACAGCAAGAAGAGGAACAATAAGAAACAAACGACTCCGACAGACTTCAGAGCGATCATGTTGGTTTCAAACAAAGCATAGATTGGTGCCAATAGAGCAGGGAATCCCCACGGGTAAGCGACAGGCCCGATAGGAAACGATGATCGCTCTATCGTGAAGCGATTTGCGTCGATGAACGCTAAAGGTCTACCTTCCGTAATGCTTTTTGCCTGCATGATGTATGCTGAGAAATCATCCCCCCAGTTGTGGCCAGTCGTAAGACCGCTCCAAGCTAACAAGGCAGTGATGCTTATAATTACAGCAGGAAATACGCAAGTGAGCAGTGTCTTCATGTCGGTTACGATGACACCAGGGGGATGACCGTAGGTTACGGAGCGATCCCCCCATTAGAGTTATGGAGTTCCACTGTTTTTGAGAAACCACGGCGTCGCGCTCGGATCGTTCATCATCTGATTCAGGAGTAGTCCCGCTTGGAGGGACACCCCGGCGGGCGATTGATGCGAGAAGTCGGAGTTCAAGACGTATACGTCGTCGGGGCAGGTCCAGGTCAACCCGTCGTAGCCCCGTGGCGTTCCCGCATCGGTCCAGAAATATGGTCCCCAGGTAATCCAGGGCGACGTGACGGGCCCTTTTGCCGGATCGTAGTTGAGCGTCGGGTCTCCATTGATCTGTTGCTCGATCGCCCACTTGGCGCCCCAGCCGATGTCGTGCTCAAACGGTTCCCAAAACAGGCTACCGTCCGGATTGGTCGACCAGGCGAAGTGTTTGGTGCTGAGGTAGACGATCCTGGTATTTGGGAAGTACTGCAAGATCGCGTGCAACATGCGCACAATCCCATCCCTAAAATACTTAGCGTTCTCGGGGAAGCTGTTCGAATCAGGAGCGTTGGGGTCTGCCCCAACACCCGGAATGAAAGCCCAGAGGACCTGGATCTGCGCTGGAGTGATGGACTGCTGGGCGAGAGCATCAATCATGTCGTGCCAGAACGGATTGTTTGGCTCGGTCCAGTTATACAAGCCGTTGTTCGCCGTGATCGCGCGCGGCAGGCTCAGCCTAGGGTTGATGTTCGGCAAATGCAGAGCGCGGTAGTTGAAGTTTTCCGTGGGCGCGTAGATATCAGCCTTCGGATCGTCCTGCGAGCCCCACCAGTCCAGGTAGGTCAGGCTAATACCGATATACGTGTAGACGATCTTTCCATTGACCGGATCGGCCGCACCATCCGCGCCCAGAGGCACAATCCTACGTGCGATTGCCGCGCCAGCGGCCGCATGATTGGGGTTATCGGTGTTGCTGGCCCCCGGGAATAATCCGCCATCATAGCCCAGGTACCCGCCAGGACCCACGTCGCTCAGCGGAGGGCGTCCGGTGGGGCCGATCGAGCAACTCGTCTTAGTCGTCGGCGGAAGGACTGCATCGGCTCCTTGGCCATTCGCAAGACCGCTCCAGACTAACAAAGCAGTAAGGCTTATAAGTAGAACAGGAAATGACGGGGTGAGCAGTTTCTTCATGTCCGTTCACGGCGATTTTTCAGCCTGTTTGCCGCTCTGCACCAAGTGCCTCAGTATCCTCTTTGCCAAACGACGCGCCCACGCGGCTTGTTGGCGAAACGGCAGCTTTGCCACCTCAGCGAATCGCCGGGCAGAGTTCTGATAAAACCGGTGCGGTCCGCGGAATGGCTTTCTCTCTAGACCTGAACTCTGAAACCCGGCGCCTTGCCGGCGCGAAAGAGACCGTCCGCTGGCTTGGATCGCGCAACGAGGTTGATTCGTTAGTTAAAAATTCGTTGCTCACTTCGAGAACACCGCGTTAGAATCCAGACGACACAGCCACGGCCTCATTTACTTGCTTGCACCTCTTCCAGACAAGCTTTCATCTGCTCGGCTAACACTTTTACATCTGTGGTAATCGATGTGTTTGTCACACCCGGCAGAATATGAACCCGCAACGCCTTCGCCACCCTGCCCCATCCCAAGGTCGAATCAGCGAGTTGCTTCCAGCGCAGAGCGGGCGTGAGCGGATGTCTCGCTGGTTCGTTATTGGCCCAGAAGCATTCCACGCGACCGGAGTATCGCCCCGGGACATAACCGCCGAGCTGTGTCCCGTAGGGGCTACTTAGATAGAACTCGCTAAAGCTCTGGTTTATCGGCTTCGAGTATTGTGGGGCTATGGAATCGGCAGTGAGGCGCTCGCGCTCGATGGGCATTCTCTGTGTCACTCGCCGAACCGCTTTTTTGAAGACACGCCATGCCCATGAAATTTTTTGGCCGGTGGAAAATTGTGCTACCTCTTTTAATCGACCCGGTAAATATAGGTACAACTCGCGTGATGCGAGAAACAGTCGCGCCCGTTCCCCGGGTGTCAAACGGCGGAAAAATCCGAAGACGGAAACCACGGCATGAAGAAGTCTAAAATGTGTGTTCCAACCAGTGGAGCCGACGATGATGAGGAGGTCAACCTTCTCTCCCTGCCGCTCAAGCTGCCGAGCCATTTCATATGCCGTGACTCCTCCCTTGCAGAGCCCGCCCAAAAGGTAAGGCCCCTCAGGCTGAACCGCGCGGATCATTTTGATGAACGATGCCGCAATTTCCTCGATGGTCGGTGGAATCGGGCCGCCGTCGACGCCGTGCGGAGTGAGAGCGTAAAAGGGCTGGTCCTCACCCAGCCCACGGGCCAAGTTTAAGCAATAAAACCCTCCTCCCGCCAAATCTCCATGCATGAAAAAGAGAGGCTGCTTAGCGCCCCCCGCTTGGACTTGGACCAACAAGGAATCATTTTCTTTGACCCGCTGCTCAATCAGCGCTTTCGCTAAATGCTCGATGGTTGGGCCTGCGAGCAGAGTCGCAAGCGGAAGCTTCTGGCCGCAAACCTGCTCCACCCGGTGCATCATTTGAGCGGCGAGGAGAGAATGTCCACCTAACTCGAAAAAGCTGTCGCGTAGCCCGATCGGATGAACGCTCAAAAACTCTTCCCAAATCTGCACCAACTGATGCTCGACGGTCTGGTAGGGGGGCACGAATTCGACGTTCCGCTCAGTCTTGTCTTTTGTCGGAGTCGGGAGCGCCTGCCGGTCCACTTTGCCGGTGGGATTCAGTGGAAAGGCCTCCAGCATGACGAACGACGGAGGGATCATGTAATCGGGCAACTTCTCCTTCAGCAAGCTTCGAATTTCGCTCGCTCCGGGAGCGGGCCAACCGCTGGGAACAACGTAGGCGGCGAGTTCTGCGTCGCCGTCGCGTTTTTTGACGGCGACAACGACGGCCTCTTTCACTTGATCGAGTTGAAGCAACGCCGATTCGATTTCGGCGACCTCAACTCGGTAACCCCTGATTTTTATCTGCAAGTCTTTCCGCCCGAGATGTTCGAGGTCGCCATTCGCCAATAGACGGCCCAGATCTCCGGTGCGGTAAATGCGTTTATCTCCGTCAGGCAAGAAGACGGCTTTGGTAAGCTCCGGATTTCTCCAATAGCCTGGTGAAATAAAGCGGCTCTTGACGACAATTTCGCCTGTTTCATTGGGTCCGACTTCCTTCCCGGTGTCGTCCAGCAACAAGATATCTACGCCATCAACAGGCCGGCCTGCAGGTACAACGTCGCCCGGAATCTCCGTCTCCTTGCCAACAAAGTATTGGCAAAGATTCCCGACTTCCGTAGCCGAAAGAAATAGCGCCAATAGACACTTTTCAGAAAAATATTTCTTATAAAGTTCGATATCGCTTTTGCGGATTTGCTCGGCGCCCAGCCTGATTATACGCAGATTGGGAAACTCCTCCTGTCCAGTGAGAGCGCCTACAAAACTCCGAAAGAGGGAAGGTGTCGAAATGTAGACTGTGATTTCCTCCGTGCGCAACCAACGCCCCAGACCGGCCACCCCTTCTTGTTTAACATGGAGCGGATAGAGAGCTGCGCCGCTCAGCAATGCACTGAATGCCGTAGGCGTGCCTTGACCGGTTCCCAGAGACGCGAAAAGGGTCACTCGATCTTGCGGACCGATGCGACAGCCGGTGGCGTACCTGAGCGCGTTATGGATGACGTTGCGGTGGTTCTGGATAACACCCTTCGGCTGTCCGGTAGAGCCTGAGGTATAAAGGATAAAAGCAAAAGCATCGGGCGAAATCGAAAGGCCAAGGTTCTCGTCGGAGACATTGGAGTCGATTTCGTCGATGTTCAAGATCAGATGGTCGGGTTGGCTAAACTGGCGGTCCAGAGAAAAGCTCTTGTTATGGGTCAAAATGAGTTTGACTTGCGAATCCTCGACGATATGCGCCGCGCGGCGCTCAGGGTACGAAGGATCTAGCACGACACAGGTTTTGCCCGCCTTGAGGACGGCGAGGATAGCCACCACAATCGGCGCGTCGTGATCGAATACAACGACCACCGGTCTGTCACTGTCGAGGCTGTTTTCTACAACCACACGCGCGACACGATTAGCAGCTTTATTCAACGCATCATAGGTCAACGCGTGTTTGGCGGTCTTGATCGCCAGCCGGTTAGAGTGCAAAGCGACTATTTTTTCAAAACGATCCGGACACGATTGCTCGACATCTTCCACAAGCTTCGCGTTTGGCCGCAGCCGTTCTTGCACCCGCGCGGAGCGTTTTCCTAGGGAAATACCTTCGCAGGATATAGGGTAATCACTCATGATTGGACTCCTGTACCTGTCATGCGCTCCATTGAACTGAACTATTGTTCTTGTATCCAATCGTTCAATACGGCGAGCCGCCATACCAGGGTCGCTCGAACGTTATCCCCGTTCTTGAACTTCCGCATCAGATCCTTGGTTTTATCGGGATTCAACATGCTCAATCGATCAAAGGAGAACGGCGCCTCCAGCAAGTGCCTCAAAGGGCCTCGCAGCAGGCTATAAATCTCTTTTCCGACAAAACCTTGTTTATCGGTCCTCTCGGCTATCGGTTGGGGCAAACGGCCATTTAACGAAGCCCGTAAAATGTATTTTGTCTGCCCGAGAAAGAGCAAATCTTCATCCGCTAAAGAATGGACAAATTCAATCAGACGGTGGTTCAAAAACGGCACTCGGTTTTCAATCGAAAACGCCATCGAGATACGGTCTTCGTAATGGAGCAGCGACGGCGTAAAGGTGGTAAACAGCAGATGATATAAGTGCTGTTTCAGCCGCGAACCGCCGAACCGTTTCAGTTCGAATTTAAGATCGTTGTCGAACCCGACCGCTAAGCGATCATAGAGAAATTCGTCAATATATAGATCCCGCTCTCTTTTTACCGCGGACGCCAAGCCCCTCCGAGCCATGTCGCGACGGCCGATATTCCGTCGAGCTGCATAACATCGCAGTGTTTTGAGCGCTTTGAGGATGTTTAGATTTCTCAGATACCCCCCAATCAATCTTTCGAAGGAAGTCAAATATCCGGCGAGGTATTCATCTGCCCCCTGGCCGTCCAGCATCACTTTAATTTTGTGCTGAGCGGCGGCTTTCATGAGAAAGTAGTAAGAAATCACCGACGAACGCGGCATCGGCGTGTCATGCGCCCTCTTCGCGTGCTCATAAGCAGCGCCAATTTCATCATCCGAAGGAGAACAGTAGACGGGATCGATATTAGGATAGATCCTCAGCACCTCGTCGACCCAGGGCCGCTCGTCCACCTGGTCTTTGCCGTTGTAGTAAATGGTAAAAGTTTTGTAGCGGACTCCAGGGTGGTCGGTTCCAACAACGGATGCGATGGAGGAGCTATCCAATCCGCCGCTCAAACAGCCGCCAATGGCAACATCGCTTCTCATGTGTAGTCTAACGCTGTCGCGAAACAGTTCGAGGAAGCGGCCTCTCTTGTCTTCAAAAGTTCCGCGAAATCTTTTCGACGGGTCGAGATCCCAGTATTGAACTACCGATACGGTTCCGTTTTTGAAAACCAAGTTGCATCGCTCGGGCAGGATTTTTAAACACTCGAAATAAGTTTCATCCCGATAGGAAACGAACTCTAGCAGGAGACCGCGATTCACCTGAGCATAATTAATGTCACTTCTGAACAGAGGCGACAGCTTTAGCGGCTTGTATTCCGACCCGAAATAGAACTTGTCGCCCTGGTGGATATAGTAAAACGGTTTAATGCCGAATCGATCGCGCGAGCAAAACAATTCCTTTCTCGTTTTATCCCAGATCGCGAAAGCCCACATTCCGACGAAGCGCTTAACGCACTCGCCACCCCATTCCTTGTAGGCCACGAGAACCACCTCGGTATCGGATTGCGTTCGAAAGCGGTAGC
This sequence comes from Binatia bacterium, assembly GCA_041484845.1. Lineage (GTDB taxonomy): Bacteria > Desulfobacterota > Binatia > UBA9968 > UBA9968 > JBGPIK01. The sequence continues at coordinate 42,380 of JBGPIK010000009.1, forward strand.
CTTTCTTGAGCAGCTCATCTCTAATTTCCAGGTAATTGTAGACCTCGCCATTGTAAACGATCACTAAATCCTCAAATTCCATGGGCTGGTTGGCTGCATCGGTAAGGTCGATAATGCTTAGCCGGTTATGACCTAGCAACACTGGCATATCGATCCACTGAGAGGAATTATCAGGTCCACGATGACGGATAGACTCAAGCATCTTCC
>JBGPIK010000010.1:0-40476 GCA_041484845.1 Binatia bacterium
GGGCGATGGGCCCCGGCGATGGATATTTTGGAAAGCCATGAGGCGTACATCATTCGCGCCGAACTTCCCGGGATGAAGAAGGAAGACATCAACGTCGAGCTAAAAGACGGAACCCTCACGCTTTCCGGCGAGCGCAAGGCTGAGGAGTTAACCGAGGGCGTGGGATATCGCAGCGTAGAGCGGGTCAACGGAAAATTCGTCCGCTCCGTGATTCTTCCGGAGACCGTGAATCGCGACGGAATCCAGGCCAGCTACAAAGATGGTGTACTGGAGATCCAGGTGCCCAAGGTTGAAAAGGTGAAACCGCGCCAAATTACCGTGCATTGATCAACCTTGAAACAAATCGCGCGAGAAAGGGGAAGGCCAGGCTTTCCCCTTTTTCGCCTCCGTCATTCCATGCCACTCCCGCCGCCTCGAGCGCGTATCTGGATTTTTTTCGCAGTCGTGCTCATATCTGACATTGCAAGCCACATTCTGTTAATATAAGCGCGCTTTTTAGAGATTGGCCTTCTCGATATGCTTTCTAAATTTTGCCTCTTTGGCTCAAGGCTTAATCGCCCTCGATCTCTTCGCTCCAATCTCATTCAGCTCGTTCTAGCGGCTATTGTTCCGTTGCTCATTTTTTCGATTGCAATGGTCGTTCGCTTCGACCGAGACGAACGGGCAACCTTCCAGCGCGGCGCAATCGAGCGCACGCTCGCGCTCCGGACCGCCATCGATACCGAGATTAAAAGCTCCATCACCACTTTGGAGGCCCTCGCCAGCTCGGAGGATTTGGACAAAGGCGATTTGCGCTCATTTCACGATGAGGCGCTGCGTGTGGTCAAGACTCAGCCCCATTGGTTCACGATTCATCTGGCTTCGCCTACCGAACAAGAGGTGGTCAACGTGCGCCATCCTTTCGGCACTGTGCTTCCGGCCATTCGGGAGCGCCCCAGCTTCGATGAAGTGCTACGGACGAAAAAGCCCGCCGTCGGCAACCTCTCCGACAACCAGAACACCCGCCAGCTCGTGTTTGCCGTTCGCGTTCCCGTTATACGCGATGGCGTCATAAAGTCTGTGCTTAGCGCTACCGTTACGCCACAGGGGATGAGCAGGCTGCTTTCCACCCAACGGCTCCCCCGGGATTGGATCGGCGTAGTGCTCGACGGCAAAAGACGCTTTGTCGCGCGCACCGTAGAGCCAGAGAAAAACCTGGGTCAGCTCGCCTCTGCCAGCCTCCGTGCCGCTCTCGACCAGGCTTCCGAAGGGTGGTTTCACGACAGCACCAACGAAGGCAGTCCCGTTTATACGGCTTATAACCGGTCTGGATTCAGTGGCTGGACCGTGGCCATTGGCATCCCCGTAGACGTCGTGGAAGCGCAATTCCGCCACTCGCTGCTTGTGGTTGTGTCTTTCGGCCTTCTGTTTTTAGCGCTAGGGACGGGGCTGGCATGGTTTCTGAGCAAGCGGACGGCCAAATCCATTAGAGCGCTTTCCGGCATGGCCGAAGATTTTGGATCAGGCAAGAACCTGAGCACAACAAATTATTTCCCCAGCCGCGTTGCTGAGCTGGAAGTCGTGCGGGAAGCGTTTATCAACGCCGCCCGGCTTGTGCACGAGCGCTCAGAGGAACGTAATCGAGTAGAAACCGCATTGCGTGAAGTTAGCGAGCGATTGGAGTTGGCCCAAGAAGCGGGGGGACTCGGGAGCTTTGAGAGAAATCTGTTAACCGGCGAGACGAAGTGGTCAACCTCCCAAGAAAAGCTTTATGGCCTTTCGCCCGGAAGTTTCGGAAGAAAGTACGAAAACTGGAAACAGTTGGTGCATCCGGACGATCTTGCCGCCGTCGAAACCGCAGCGCACGCTTCTGCGGCTACGATGAGTCCGCTGGTTACCGAATTTCGCATCGTCCGCCCGGATGGGGCGGTGCGCTGGATGGCGTCCCAGGCGCGAGTATTCCGCAATGAAAAAGGGATACCGTTCCTCCTGGTCGGCGTCAATATCGATATCACTGCGCGCAAAAAGGCCGAGGAGGCGCTCAAAGAGGCGGACCGTCGCAAAGATGAATTTCTAGCGATGCTCGGTCACGAGCTGCGCAACCCTCTCGGCATTATCAACACCGGCATCGAATTACTGCGTTGGGAAGCGCCACCCAATTCCACACTGACTGAGTTGCGCGAGATGATGGAGCGGCAAGTGGAGCATATGTCGCGCCTGCTCGACGACCTGCTCGACGTCTCGCGCATCAGCCGCGGCCAGATTCGTCTTAAAAAGGATCTCTGCGATCTTACTCAAACCGTGCGCGAGACGGCCGAAGACTACCGCGCTCGGTTGGAAGGCAGCGGGCTCGAACTCGTCGTCAGTGTGCCCGATCGGCCGCTGTGGATCACGGGAGACCGCACCCGACTCGTGCAAATCATAGAGAACCTGCTACAAAACGGTCACAAATTTACCGAAATCGGCGGACGAGTCATGGTGCAGCTTATCAAATCGTCGGATTCCGCCGCCGTTCTCACTATTCAGGACACCGGCACAGGGATGGAGCGGGAAGTGCTGGCGCACGCCTTCGAGCCGTTCAGCCAATCGGATCATGGCCTTGATCGCCGCGGCGGCGGGCTCGGCTTGGGTTTGGCTCTGGTCAAAGGACTTGTCGAGCTGCACGGCGGCGAAGTAGCCGCGCACAGTGACGGCAGGGGTTGCGGCTCGGAGTTGGTGATTACGCTGCCGCTTGCGCACCCTCCCGACCCCAAAGACAAAGTACAAGAAACGTCTACCCAAGACGGGTGGAGTTGCCGCATTCTGATAATCGAAGACAACGTCATCGGAGCCCGATCCATGCGCATGCTGCTCACGAGACTTGGGCACAGCGTGGAAGTGGCGCATTCCGGACCCGAAGGAATACAAGTGGCACGACGATTCCAGCCTGACATTGTGCTATGCGACATCGGCCTGCCGGACATGGACGGCTATGCAGTGGCCCGAGCACTGCGACAGGAATCTGAGCTCCACGACATTTACATGGTCGCGATGACCGGTTACGGACAGAGAGAAGACCAGCGCCGTTCAATCGAGGCAGGGTTCGACGTCCACCTCACCAAGCCCGTCGATCTAAAAACCCTCCGCCAAGTGCTCAGCCCGTCGATTCATCGAAAGCCTGGCAAGCCCGCGAATTATTCGATTTAAACAAACTTGATCGCGGACTTTTGCGGCAGAGCCGCTGCTCTCGTCGCCGTTGAATTTTCATACTCACGGTCAATCGGGGATAGAGTCCGTGGCTTCCGGCTCTTTAAGTTCCAAGACTTCAACGACAGGGGTGTTCCATTTGTCCCAGCCGAAAAGCTCAACCTTTGCTCCCACCTCGGGAAGTTTGTTCGCAGCCGAATCTTTAAAGCGGCACCATTGCTCTCTTCCGCCATCCACCGTCAAACAAAAGAGTCCACTTTTCTCACGTTTTTCTTTTACACAGCCTGAAAGTAAAACGGCAATCCCGAATCTGCACCAAAGAAGTCTCAGGTAGAGATCCTCTGGGTTTTTTAAAGCTGTCAAGTTTCGGTTTTCGCTCAGTTGGTGGTCTTCGAGTATAAAGCCCCGATTGCGCTCTAAAAAAACAACGGTTTGCCGGGGGAGGCCAAGCCCGTAAAACAGAGAAAAACCTGCGGTATACAAAATGCGAAGGTGTGCAATGTCTTGGAGATCCTCAACGACAACCTCAAGCCTCGGAGGAGATTCACAGGATGCAAGCTGCTTCACTGCTTTGAAAAGATCAGCAGTAAGGGGTTGCCTGAGGTAGATGGCTATCTCCTTGGCGGATTTCATCGCAGCGGTTAATTCCCCCACCGTAAGTCGCTCAGAGCGGGAACGACCTTTGGATAGATCCACCGCTGACAATAAATCCCTCCCAGAATACTGCACAGCATCATGTCTCATTTCATTGTTGAAGACACCCGGCTTTCCAGCTAAAAGCTCCATGGCGGTCCGCCAAGCGCTCGCTTCAGACGAAGTGATCTCATCGCGGAACCGGTGATCCTGCTTGCGGATAAATTCATCGACGGTGTTTCTCAGCGATTGAACCTTTTCCAGCTGCAACCGCTCAAGGACGGGAAAATTCGCGTGATCAGAAAGGTCTTGCGCCATGCGGAAAAAATGCGGCAGGCAAATTCCGTCGGAGCTTTTGTAGGCCGACAAAAACTGTTCCTCTTCAATGAAATCCGCAAGTTCTCGCACGTAGTAGGATTCGCCTCGCGCGACATAAACACAAACTGGACAGGCCTTGCCTTTCATAAGGGAAGATAATCTTTTCATCGCGCCTTTAAGGGAAATCTTCCAGATACGCCTCTTTTGCTCTTTATCGAGCGTAGCTTGTGTTAAGAGGTCGAATTTTCTCAGCAGGTCTGACGCAAGTATGGAGAAGCCAACTGTCGGAGCGCAAACAGGCGGCAAGGCGGAAATCTGCCAGGTGTGCCAGTTACAAAACCCGAAGGAATCCATCACTCCGAGCCTCGTAGGCACATCCAATACCCGTTCATACATCAGGCTATCGAGGTGCCCGCGACCATCATCCACGACCAAGTGGCAGATCGGACAGCCGGGCTTCTCGAGCGCTTCCAGAAATACGAAGTAGCTCCGATCTTTGTTCATCTCATCGCGGGATCATGCCTTTCGGGGCTTCTGTAGGATGTCACTTGGATTCTTTTTTACGAGAAGCAATATGGGGACTGCCGCAAGCTGGGCAATGACCGAGAAGGTGATTAAAGCAGGTAGCGCGACATCGTAGAGAATGCCCATGACAGCACTCCCTAAAAACCAAAACAGCCCGTAAGCCGCATTGAAAACCCCATACGCAGAGGCGCGTCTGTTCGCCGGAACCATCTCGGCAATAGCAGCTCTCATAACGGACTCCTGCGCGCCCATACCTACACCCCATAAAGCCATTCCCAGCAGAGCAAAATGTCCACTCCCGAGGAAGACCAAAGGCGCAAAGAAAGCCGAGATGAGCGCAGCAAAAATAACAACAGAGAGGCCGATTCGATCAAACATGCGTCCGAACAAAAGCGCTGCCAGCGCATCCACGCCCATCGCCACAGCATAAAAAACTGGGATTGACGCATCGGAAACAATGGAAGCCTTTTCGAAATGGTACGCAATCAACGGGAAATCGACATAGCCCGCTCCAATCAACGAGGCCGCAGCGACATAAAGCCAGAACTCCCGCGGGAAGCCCTTAGTTTCCAACTCCGGCAATATCGCCTCTAAATCCCGAGGACGGGGATAAGACAATCGTGTCACCAGAAGTATCGATAAGGCGAGAAGCGCCGGCACGAGCAGCAAAGCGAAACTCGTCTGATAACTTCCTTTGAAATAAAGAACGGCAGTGACGAGGAGCGGACCGAGCACTGCGCCTACTTGATCCAGTGCCTCGTGTATTCCAAATCCCCAACCCCGTCCGAGCTCTTTGGTGGCATGGGAGAGCATGGCGTCACGGGGCGGATTGCGGATCGCTTTTCCCGCTCGCTCCGCAATGATGAGGAGGGCAGCCATCTGCCAACTTCCGGCCAGCGCCAGAAGGGGCACAGCCAGCATATTAACGACATAGCCGAACAGCGTAATCGGCCAGTACCGTCCGGTCCGGTCGCTGATATAGCCGGAAACGAGTCGCAGGCCATAACCAACCAGCTCCCCGAATCCAGCAACGATTCCGACAATAGTCCCGCTGGCCCCGAGAACCGCAAGATAGGGCCCGGTGATACTCCGGGCTCCCTCATAAGTCATATCGGCGAAGAGGCTCACTACGCCGATCAGGACGACGAACTTCAGCGCCGACCCTTGTGAAACAACCACGTCATTCATTCTTCCCCCCGTGACGTTGCAAGTTTTATGAGCGATTGTTCCGTCTCCGCCAACTCGGACTCCTTTGCCTGCAACCGCTGAAGCTCAGAGTCAACCGTTTCCAGATTTCCTTTACGTCGTAGGTGCGCCGATTGTATAGCGCCTCGTGTCGCTTCGATCGTTTTCTTGAGCTGTTCATCCAATTTCGAACCAAATCGGCGAAAGGCGTCGTCGAGGTTTCGAAGAGCGGCCCAGCGCACATTTTCAACGTTACGTACCGCAAGCGTTTCCGTGTCGGCGGCCAGGCGCTTTTGAATTCGCCTCTGACGAGCAACAGCGGGAAGAAAACGATCGAAAAACCCCTCAGGAACGGGGCTGATCACTGTACTCCAGTTATAAGTAACCCAATAGGGTTTATGGGTCCTTTCGAGCGCGTGGACGCTGTCTGGAGCGTGATACGGAACATCAAAAAGTTCCGCTGCCGTGCGGCGAACGCTCTCCATGAGACGGTCTGCTCGCTCTTGATACGGTCTTAAAATCTCCTGAACCCGCGTGTCTGTGGCCTCTGATAACAATCTGAGTTTTCTTTCAAAGAAGACGGGAATTTCTTCTGCCAGAAGCTCCTGGGCCCTTTGCTCCATAAGGCCGAGGCTCTCAACGCCTTGCAGCGCATCACGAATCAAACCGTCTAAGTGGCTACGGGCCTGTTTCCTTGCCTCTTCGGCCTGCTCCTCCAAGAATTCCACTGTCCGCTTTCGGTCACCGGCCAGCAAGTCTCCTATGGTAATCCTCTCCCGCTCCCCTTCTTTTACCTTCTCGTCAAGAATCTGAATCCGCGTTTCCAGATCGTGTAGCGGCATTTCCAGCGAGCGGCACTGCAGGCGAATGTGCATCATCGCATCAGCGACCACGTCAAGTGTTTTTCTCGCTAAAGCGACTTGTAAGGTTCGGGCCTTGTCTTTGCTCAAGAACTCTAGCAACCGCGTTTCCAGCGTTGCCACGCCGCTGGCTCGCCAAAGAGCTTCATCGTGACTTAACTTTGCCTGCAGACCGTGCCGCGCTGAAACACGGAAAACGTGGTCATTGCCGTCGAATCCCACAGACTCCCCTATGACCTTGCTTAAAAATTCAACCGCACGATTTCTCTCGTCCGCGTCTAAATAATCAACCTTGTTCATAATGAAGAAAAGCCGTGACACTTTGGAGTGGACAGCTTTCAGGAAATCGACTTCAACCTCGGTAATCGGAGGATCGGCGGAGACCACAAAGAGAGCAGCGTCGCACTGTGGCAGAAAGGCCAACGTAGCTTCTGTATTGTGTCGAAAAGTGGAACCTATCCCTGGCGTGTCGATCAGGACGACTCCCTGATTCAGAACGGAGGCGGTGTGTTCGACTTCAACCCAGGAGACGGCGAGTTTGTTTTCCGGGTTGCGTTCTTCCGTCACGTAGTTGGTGAGGATTTCAACCGCTTCCCCGGAGGAGAGATCCGAAAACTCTTGGCTCTTACCGTCCCGAAAATAGATACGAATAAGCCGGCTCGACCCGGCAGATAAAAACGTTGGAATCGAGGTCAGCGGCAACACTGAGGTGGGAAGCAATGGCTCGCCGATTAAAGCGTTGATCAGAGTGCTCTTGCCACGCTTGAATTGACCCAGCACAGCCAGGTGAAATCTGTCCGTGATGAGCCGTTCCTTCAGGTTGCGCAGTCGCTTGCCCCCGGCGAAAGAATCGGCGTTTAACTCATCCGTGAAATCTATAAGGCGGTTGAAAAGGCCCAGAAGCTCACTTCTTCCCGGAGTTCCGCCATGGGTGGGGTCATGTATCCCCGAGCGTTGCTGTAAGAGGGGCTCCATAGGCGCATTCACCGATGAAATAAACAACGCGTTTAGATTAGAATGGAGAGAGAAAGCGGGCCCTGTCTCCGAGTGTCTCTTCTATCTCCAGGAGCCGATTATACTTTGCCAGTCGCTCAGAACGGCATAGTGAGCCGGTCTTGATCTGCCCGGCATTTACGCCAACGGCTAGGTCCGCGATAAAATTGTCGTCGGTCTCGCCGGAGCGATGAGAGATCACGATCCGATAGTTTGCTTTGCGGGCCGTTTGGATGGCTTCAAGAGTTTCGGTGACGGTCCCGATCTGGTTGACTTTTATGAGGACGGCATTAGCAACTTTTTGCTCGATTCCCTTTTGGATCAACTCAGGATTGGTTACAAAAATGTCGTCTCCAACCAGCTGAGCTTTCTTACCCAGAGCTTGCGTTAGTTTACTCCATCCGTTCCAATCGTCCTCAGCCAGTCCGTCCTCGATCGAAACGATCGGATATTTTTCCAGCCAAGCACGGTAAAGGGCGACCATGTCTTCAGCCGATTTCTTTTGCGCGCCGGACTTATCAACGGAGTATTTACCAGCTTCAAAAAACTCGCTGGCAGCCGGGTCGAGCGCAAGAGCAATTTCCTTTCCCGCTCGATATCCCGCCTTCTCGATCGCTTCCATGATAAGCTCTATAGCTTCCTCCCCCGATCTCACGTCGGGCGCGAAACCTCCCTCGTCTCCCACTCCCGACGAGTACCCCTTTTGCTTCAAAATTCCTTTGAGAGGTTGGAAGGTCTCACTCCCCATCCGCAGTGCTTCAGCAAAGGAAGGAGCGCCGTGGGGAACAATCATGAACTCCTGCATCTGAAGGCTGTTTTCCGCGTGTCTTCCGCCGTTGATAACGTTCATTTGCGGAACGGGCAAAAGGGTTGCGTCTTCACCGCCCAAATAGGAAAAAAGAGGGACTCCGGTCATAAAGGCTCCTGCTCTAGCCACAGCCATCGAAACCGCGACGATCGCATTAGCACCCAATCGACCTTTATTTCCGGTACCGTCAAGGTCAATAAGAATCTTATCGATTTCCCGTTGATGAGTCGGATCCTGTCCGACCAGTGATCCCGCGATCTCATCGCGGACATTGCGCACGGCTTTCAAAACTCCCTTGCCAAAGTACCGTTTCGCATCGCCATCCCTAAGCTCGGACGCCTCGCGCTTTCCTGTAGAAGCGCCGGACGGAGCCGTAGCCCGTGCCACAAGTCCATTGTCCAAAATCACGTCCGCCTGAACGGTGGGAAAACCTCGGGAATCGAGAACCTCCCGCCCCTGAATTTTTTCAATCTTTGCTGTCATTGCCTGTTACTCCTTTCGTGCGCAGCTGTGCTGTCGTTTATGATGCCGGCTTCGCTCTTTCTCCTGAGTTTCCTTCTTTGAGTATTTTTATTTCCACTGTTAAATCTCGCACCAGCTTTTCCAAACCTCGCGCCTGTGTGCTGGCGCCCGTATAGCCCATTTCCAACCTTTTATTGTCTTCGCTCAACGTAGCCACGCGATACTGGAGAGAAGCGGCGCGGGTCTCAAGTTCATTCAAGCGCTGTGTAAGAACCCAAACTTTTCTACTGAGCCTCTCCCTTTCAAACAAGAGATCTTCCTGATCACAACCGTCGCCAGTTGATCCGTCGGTGTGCCCCTTCGAAAAGAGGTCTGTCGGTATGTTATCCTCACCAGAAGAGACGACGACCCTTCCGTTACTTACAGATGGTGCGGCGCCGAAATCCGCCAGCCAGTCTAAAGCCGTCACCTTACACACCTCGTTCGTTCCCGTAACTTCAAATCGGACCAAATCGTTAAGAAGCTCGTTCAGTTTTGCGCTTTGGTCGTTCAGCAACCTTCCAAATCCTTTCCCGTTACTTCCGAAAGACAGGCATTTTTCCAAATGGTCCAGGCACAGGAGCGGGGCTCTTTGAAATTCTTTCCAAAATTCCGTGTCATCGAGAAATTGAATCACGCTTCGGCACAGCGTTCGCTCCTCCGATAAGAGCTGACCACACCACGGGCATCCAGCGCGGGATTGCCTGAGCCAATGACTCCATTTCGGCGGCGGCTGTTTGGGGGGGTGCGCCAGTTGCCGTCGAAAATCCCTGATAACGGTCTTAAGCATAGGTAAGAGTGGCGCATCATCCGCTGCTGCTTTTTTGAGCTGGCTTTTGTGCAGCACGCACAACATCTTTAATGAAACCCGAGATTTTCTCCTTTGATCTGCCGCGCGTAGCAAGGTACTGATTAGCCCGTGCTCGATTTGCGACAGAAGAAAACATAAACAGCATCGCGACTGACCGAACGAGTCGAGAAGTTGAAAATAGAGCCGATACCAGCGATTTCGAAAAAAGTGCACAGTCATAAAAAGACCCCTACCCGAATAGTTCGAGTAGGGGTCATCAGTCCGCGCAAGCGAACGGTTTACCGGCGAACCCCATCGCCTCTAAATACAGCAATAGTATCAGCTACCCGTGGAAGATCGCAAGCCGCTACCGGTCCAGACGTATCATGAATTAAGCCGAAGTCACGGTCTCGCTTATCCGGCGATCCAGATCCATCAATTTCACATCCATATAACCCTTCGCTCGGTACTTCTCGTCCCTGGCGAGGTAGCAAAGCTGGCTGATAATCTTTGGGTTTCCCCCTGAGATTTTGAATACCTCCTTCTTGAAATCCGCCGGCGCATCGATTTTCAGATTAAAAGTTGACGCATAATAATCGATAAGCTGACCGGCCTTCGTTGAATCAAGGTTTTTGATCTCCAGCTTGGCGAAATCAGACAGACCCGTCCAGAGGTGGCCGATGCTTTTCTTGTCTGGTCTTCGCGTCACCATGACGAATGAGAGTTTTCGCTCCATCAGATACGTCAGAAACCCGTAAAATTTTGGCTCCACCCATTCGACGTGATCGAGAACCGCGTAATCCGGCCTCTCATCCAAAAGTTGGTAGCAGATCTTTTTTAAACTCAAGATGTTTTTCTTTGGTAAATCTTTGCCACCCCGGGCCGATTCGATCATGTTGACCATGGTTTCTTTCAACGTCGTGCTGCGCTTGGAATAGAGAGTGTTCTTCACGGTGCGCGCCGCCAGGACATTGTCAACGATTGCAGTTTTTCCGACTCCCTCATCGCCCAGGACAAGAATGTTTTTTCTTCGCCGCATCAGCTCGTCGAACAGGCGGCATTCCTGTTCCCTTCCTATGAGCACGGTGGAGTTCATCAGACCCCGCAGAACTGATAGGCCGCTCGGCGCCAGACGTCGCTTTCCGCGCCCTTGGGTTCGTAACGGACCGACCAGTTGTATTTTCGGGAAGATTCTTGCAGCTCCCACTCCAGAACCCGTAACCGAGCGATTTGCGCTGATAACAATTCGGCCAATGCGGTTGGCACTTCGGCCAGGCTGGCTGCTTCGACGCAGTGCCGTAGGCAAAGACCCCACCCCGCGTGATAGGCCTTTCTACCGACCGGGTCTTCCAGCGCTCGGAGAATTAATTCGAGCCTTCGAATGGCGGTTGTCTCGATGTGTGTGCATGCCTGACAGCCTTCCCCGCGCAAAGCGATAGCGCGAAGATCATCAAGTCGATGCTGAGGAGATTCGAGAACCGAAGCGACCTTACTCCATCGGGACCGGGGTTTTTCCGAGACTTGCGAGGCGTCAGGATCGTAAGCCCCATACCACACCAAAAAGCCTCGACGAAGACGTTCCAGCCATCGCTCCGACGGCTGTCTACTGAGGCCATTGTTCAATCGATCTAACCTCGACAGCCAGTCTTCGATCATATGTTCGGCAAGCAGAATCGCCGCGTGCGGGTTCCCGGCCATGTCCAATTCCCAAAGATGAGAGGAACATACTCTCCATGAGAGATCCCAGTTTGTGGACAGCGGTGTTTGCGTCTCCATCTCCAGCGCCAGCCAGGCAAGATACTGTTGGAGTCCGTGGTTGCAAGCTCGGCAAACGGGACAGCTCGGCTCGGCCAAAGCCGTCACCATCTGCTCGAACGTTGGCGACCAGGGGTAAGCAGGGTTGCCAAGGTCGATATGCCCTTTAATGCTAAGTTCTTTTCTATTGTGAGACGGTTCTGAATTATCTGACCCACGACGGTGCCTGAGCGACCGTTCTCTATCCAAACCCACCATCTGTTCCAATAAGTTCATCGCCGATCGGCCCGGGGACAATTTCGCCTGCAATCGTGGTTGCAAATCCGTCGAAAGGAAAGCAAGAGTTTCCCAATCCGCGCGGTGGCCGGCTTGACGGAAGTGGGGCACGCACAGGCCGACGGAGCTTCCGTACGCGTCTCTAACCTCCCCAAGTGCCAATGTATCGATCAGAACGTGGACGTTGATTTGTTCGCCTTTCCGTACGCTCTCGCACATCGGGCAAGCGCCGCGCGGACGCAGAGCCGCAGCCGCCTGGAGACACAACTGCCGGGGATCTTGCTTAGACCCTCCGTGGACCAAGAGGTCGCGAGCCGCGTTCAGGCGGGTGATTACGTACCAGGTGAGATAAGAGAAAACAGTGACGTTTACGGAGTGAGCGCCCGTCTGTAAAAAGTGCCGCGTATGAGTAGGGCAGAACCCATAGGCGAGGCGCATTTTGTCTATCATTCCAATCTCATAGTACTGCTCGTTGACGAACCAAAAAAAGTCTCGGTGAACCTCGTTCAGCAATTGCGCGCAGATCCAACAACGCGGCTCCTTGAGCCTCGCGAGGACCTCCGCTTTCCACAGTTCAGTTGCATCGCGTTTTTTTTGAATTCGTTTCATCGGACATTTTATCCGTGGTTTTCTTTTACGCTTATTGTTGCTTGGTAGCTTCTTGCGTTGGTTATTGTGAATCGAAGCGCTTACTCCGCTCGGTAATTTTTCCCGCCGACGATTTTTCCGATAGCGCGGTAGGTGGCATCGCCTTCTCCGCCGCGGCTGCGGTCTTTGTTCTGCGCCTTACTTATCAGAAGCCTGAGTTCCTGTAGAAGACTCTCCAGCTGACAGCGGCTGCTCTTTAGCAGAAAAGCCCGCTCTTCTCTGCCGGAAACTCTCTTTAGAAGTTCCGACAGGTGCGGCAGACATAGGCCACTTGAGCTCTCATATGCAGCGCAGAAATCCGGCTCCCGCACTTTTGCAGCAAACCAGAGCAGGAGTTCCTGTTCCCATCCCTTACAAGAACAACAAACTGGACAATACGCTGCACTTACCGAAGCGGCTGCCTCACCGGAATCATCCTCCAAGTATTCTTTCTCGATTTTCTTAAGCAAATCCTCTAACAGCCGAGCATTGGTCACCGGGCTAGCCAATCTTTCCAAGTACCAAAAGTGATAGTGACAGTACCCTCCCGCCAATAACACCGTCGCGTTCACTTCTTGGTTACGAACGGCTTCGAACTGGAGCTTGCACAGCAAATCGCTGGTCTTTTGTTGAAGGATCAAGCAGATGGGGCAAATACGTTGGCTGAGCGCATGAGTCAAAAGCTCATCGGAGACAGGAATTGCAATGTGTTCCTCCAGACCCATAACTTACTCTTTTTCTCATTCACTCATGCTTCGTAATCCCTCAAGCGTCTGCTTTGCTGTCTCGCGGACATAGAAGCTTGGGTCTTTGAGAGCGCGTTCCAGCGCCCGTTCCACCGCGCCGCGCTCCGGAAATTTTGTCAGAGCATTGACGACCTCGCCTCTAACGATAAACGATGGGTCTTGAAGCGCCTCGATCAGCAGCGAGAAAGCCGAGTCGCCTCCGATCTTTGCAACGGCTTCAACGACTTCACTCTTGAGAAAAGGATTCGATGTTCGCCTGAAAAGCTCTACCAAAGCGCCTACGGCTTGTGTCGCCTTCTTTTCTCCCAGGAGATAAACCGCGCGCAATTGGGTCATCGGCTCCGGATGTGAAAGAGATTGCAAAAGTTTGGCGGTAAATGTTTTCTCATCCCAAGAGGAAACCTCTAGATGGCAGCGCACGCAGAGCCGCTGTCGTCCCGGTAGCTCACTCCAGCAGTTAGGGCAGTAGAAGATCATAGTTAAACCCCATAAAAAAAGCCCCAGGCCGGGCGGCCTGAGGCTTCGCGCTTAAAAACAAAAACCCCTACCGCACCAAAGCGAGTAGGGGTCATTAATCTCGGCTATATGCCGTGATGGTTTGAGGTGAACCCCATCACCTGCTATCACGCTACAACACGAAAGATGGCCTGTCAATCGTCTTGGGAGAGACCGAATTGTAAAATGATCGTTGCAGCGTTGCGTTGATGAGAATAACTTGGCGTGTGAAGCGGAGATCTTCGAGGTAACAATGACGAGATAGGTTCAGGCTCGGTGAGTAATGACTATAACAGAAAGATGGCAACGAAAGGCGAGGCAATTTAAGGCCGACACCTATGCTCTTTATCTAGCCGCTAAAGACCCACGGGTCCCCTGGTATGCAAAGATATTTGCCGCTTGTGTAGTTGCTTACGCTTTCAGCCCTATAGACCTCATTCCGGACTTCATTCCGGTGATCGGATATTTAGATGATCTGGTGTTAGTGCCGCTCGGAATCGCGCTTACACTGAAGATGATACCTACGGCGGTTTTAGCGGAATGCCGGCAAAGAGCGGAGATAACAATGGCACAAAATAAAGCGACGAGTTGGGTGGCTGCCGGTGTTATTATTGTCATATGGATTTCGTTGGCTGCAGTCGTGATTGCTCTGATGGCCAGATCCTTCAATGTGAGGGACCGAAATAGCGTTTAGTCATGAGGAACCGGAGTTGACTGAAGTCTGCGCTAAGGCATAATCACAATAGGCGTTGGAGTTCGCCGTTAACCGCCCCGCCGGGGAAGATGACTCCTACAGTAGCGACGATCTTCTCGGTATAAAAGGGGCATTTATGCAATCTGCAGACTCACCCGCGGGGCTCAACTCCTCTCAAGCGCTTCATCTTCTCACAAGCGCACAGTACGCCGACAAGTTATTCGCTGATGTTGAGTCTGTTCTCTTCGCTTCAAAATCCAGGTCTCCCTTTCGGAAATACAAGAACGCTCTTTCACCTGTACAAATCAAAGTCGTCGAAGACTATCTCGCCAGAATCCGAACTCAGCTAGTTCGGGTGCTCGAAGCCCAGGGAATCCTTTTGCCCGAGCCACAACTTGAGTCGGTTCATTCGATCCGGACATATTTGGCGTTTGTGAAAATCGCCTTCGAGGATTGTGAGCCGCAGCGCATGAGAGGCTACGGGAAAGTCACGGAATCCACGACACGCGAATTGAACGGCCTGGTGGAGGAAATGGTAAGCGCCGTCGAAAAATTGGATTCCTATTTGACGCAAGGGCTTGGGCAGGATCTGCAGGGTAGACTCGAACGACTTCAGCAGAACGGCAACGACGTGACGACGCTGAAAACCCTGGAGCGCATCATAAACGATCATGGCCTGGTTGAATTCCGCTCGACTCTATCCATGATCATTGATCGCTTAGAATCAAAGAGCTTTGAGATCGCCCTGTTCGGCCGTGTCAGTTGCGGCAAGTCTTCACTGTTGAACTCTATCGTCCAGACAGAAATCCTGCCGGTGGGTGTGAACCCCATTACGGCTGTGCCGACACGCCTTGTGCACGGGCCGACGCCTCGTTTGATTGTCAAATATGCAGATAAAAATCCAGAGCAGTTGGAAACGAGCGAACTCTCCGAATTTGTCACCGAGCAGCACAACCCGGCCAATCTCAAACATGTCACCCAAGTCGTGGTCGAGTTGCCCTCGCCCCGCCTAAGTGACGGAGTAGTCTTGGTCGATACTCCGGGATTGGGCTCGCTGGCAACGTCCGGGGCGTCGGAAACTCTGGCTTATCTGCCGCGTTGCGATCTCGGCGTTGTGCTCATCGATGCAGGGTCCACGCTCACTGAAGATGATCTATCAACCATCCGGGCGCTTTACGAAGCCGGCGTGCCGGTTTCGGTGCTTCTCAGCAAGAGCGACCTGCTCGCTGCGAACGATAGCACGGAATCGCTGGCTTATGTGTCGCAGCAGATTACTGCGCGGCTTGGGGTCAACCTTTCGGTTTACCCGGTAAGCGTCCAACCAACTCACGCGTTTCTTCTCGAAGACTGGCTAAACCGCGAGCTCTTGCTGCTTTATGAACGCCACGAGCAGCTTTTGCAGGAATCGTTGCGCCGAAAGATCGGCTCGCTGCGCGAAGCGGTGGAAACCGCGCTCCGAACCCGGATAGAACGTTCCGGAACAGAGCCAAAGTCGCGCAAAGTGGATGTCGCCGGAGTTGATGAGCGTCTCCGAAATGCGGTGGGGCGTTTCGCGGAAGCGCGAAAGCTGTGTTGGGAAATCACTCACGACGTAGAGAACTTCGCGGGCCGAGCATTGGCAACGGCGTCGTCTCATCTCACCGACAAGTGGCCGCAACACAATACCGTCTCGCCAAGCGACGTTGTTCACGATGTGATCGACAAAGTCGCGGCGACAAAAGCGAGCCACGTCTTAGGTGCTTTGGAGGATCTTGCCCGCGATCTAACCGATACGGTACGCGCGACTGCCAACGATCTCGGTTTTAATGACGCTCACACAGAAGACGATCTAACGTCGGCTTTGAAGGAGATGCCCAGGCTGGATCTCGGAACATGGAAAGTTAGCGTAAAGCCGAGCTTTATGGTCAAACTCTCAAAGCAGATGGCGGCGCGCCGGATCGAGCAAAGTTTGCGCGCTCAGATTGGAACCGCTCTCTCACAAGCCTTTTACAACTTTGGCAGGACGCTGGATGCCTGGGCGCAACGCACACTGACCGACCTCCAGTTTCGATTCGATGCCCATGCCGACGGTTACCGCGCTCACTTGCACCGCCTGAGTGCCACCGATCGACTATCAGAAGACGAAGCGGTCTTGATCCGGCGCGATCTTGATCGACTAACAAAGGCAGAAAGCAGCACGGCCGCATAAGTGACTACGACTTCGTGACAGACGAACTCTGTACGGTCTAGAATTTGTAGCGCCCGGCTCGGTTGTCCGTCATGAAACCCAACACACCGGCGTCAGCCAGCATGACAGCTTCGCTGTTTCCTCTTTACGCACAATCGGCGAAACTGCCTGTAAAATCATCTTCAAGCTTTTCGACCGCCTTCCCGGCACGTCCATCGCTAAAAAGTGTTGAAGGAGGGAACACAAGGGGAACACACAGATCTGTTTTTTGCTTATGGCTATCGCCTTCATGTCGATTGCAAGTTTGCCGAATATCTTGGGTGGGCATTCATTCGTTCACGCCGCCGCCGTGCCTCCGGTTGGCATAAAGCCGACGACGACGATCACAGGCGAAGTAAAAATCGTCCTGTTGAACCACCATGGGGAAATAGATGGCTTTCTCCTTGCCAATGGGACGCGAGTCAAGTTCTCGCCACACATCGGCGCCTCGATAATTTTTATACTTTACAAACCCTCTTTCCGACCTGGCGATACAGTTGCTGCAGCGTGCTTGTGTTGCGAAGCGGTTGGCATTCGCACCAACCGGATCACTGCCAAGATGAAAACTCCTGTAAGCGCAAGGTTCAGCGCCAAGCTGAGCGCGCCGATGGTCATGCTTTGCTGGACCGCCGGTGAGTCGAGGATGTTCTGCTGGCGAAAGATTTCGAGCGAAACCAGCAGAACGCCGATGCCGACCTCGCCGCGTGGGAACATGCCGATGCTGAGCGCCAAGCGTTCGCGTAGAGTGGCTTCGTCTCTGTACGCCATCATGGGCACGCACTTTCCGATATTGCTGGCGACGGTGATTAGAATCACGTGCGCGAGTACAGTGACGACGGCCATGCCGCCCAATTGAATCGGCGGCAGCGCCATGCCCGCGAGCAACATGAATCCGCCTTTTATGGCCCAGTCCAAGATCGCCTGTGCGGGGGATTCGTGAGCACTCGCTCCACGGCCCGTTTCGGCATATTCCGCCGAGCCATGCAGATGATCGGATTTGATCACGCAACCGAGTGCAAATGCCGGCACCAAAACTTCCGGGTGCAAACCGGTCGCATAGTCAAAGGCGTAAGTCACGCCCCAGACCAAAAACGCGTAAATAACGATCCACGCGTTAGTCGTCGGCACCGGCAACCAGTGGATGCAGAAATAGGCAGCCGCCAGACACAGAAACACGGCAAAAATTAGGATGAGCAGCTTGGGCTCAAATCCAATGAGCATCATCTTGAGGGGAATCATCAATAGCACCGTGTCGAGATCGTCGAAGATCGCCAGCACGCGTGCCTTTTTGTAAACCCAGGTTGTAGCCAGCCCTGCGGCAGCGAGCATGGTAAACAAAATTCCTGCCGAGGTCGGCGAAGCAAAACGCCCGACCAACAACGACTCTTTAAAGCCTAGGCTGAAGAACCACCAGAAATAAAGCGCTGCACAGAGCCATGGCACGGCTGCCGCGCCCATTGCGATACCGTAGTCGACTGCATACGAGTCCAAGCGTGACTTATCGATATCGAACTCCATGCCCACTTCGATCATGATATAGGAGAGGAAAATCATCGTCAGAGTCGTGATGCCGGCGTTGGACGATTGAACGATCGCCAACTGGGACAAGACCATACCGGCGACCAGCAAGAGGCTGTAAGTGATTACTCTTCGCATAAAATAACTCCATTGCTGAAGTTCAGGGATCGCTGCCTATTATCAAAGGCACCGACGCCGCAGTTGGACGATTCCAATTATAGGAACTAGTCGACGGATTCTTATACCGCGAGAAAAAAAGGCGGCAAGCGACTGATATCGCCGGCTACATTTGGCCAGCGACGAAGGTTTTGTTTGAAGTCGAACAACAGGAAAGATGCATGAACCGGCGGGAGGTTTTCAGGAAATACTCCGCTCCAGAGCGGCCAAGGTTGTGCGCTATGTTCCCCGTCTACGAGCTTCGGCATTTTGTAAACGTCATAGCCAGACTTTGATCCAAACTGCACCGAAGGCCCATCGATGGTTCCAACAAAAGCCCATAGAAAAGCCAGCAACAAAGAAGGTATACAACCGTCCGGCTGGGCGGACGGTGATTCTTGTCATTTGTAGGGTAAGCCCACATTTGAAATACCGTATCTCACTTGCTAACGCATGCTGGACTACAAAGCAACGTCTCGTAGGCCCACACAGCGAATAGTGCTGCTAATGTTATCCAGATAACCAGAATCACGGCTCCTGCAATACGGCTCACCGGTTTGCCCTGCGACATGACTTTTTGTGCCTGTGCACGACACTCGGCCAAAACTGATGGCGGCACCATCCTGATAGCCAAAGCAATACCCATGGGAATTAGGATGAGGTCGTCCAGATAACCAAGAACGGGCACGAAGTCAGGGATTAGATCGATGGGACTGAACGCGTAAGCTACGATGCCAGCAACGAATAGCTTCGCGTACCATGGTGTTCCAGGATGGCGCACAGCAAGGTAGAGTGCGAACGTCTCCGCCTTGAGGCGCCGCGCGCGTTGTTTAAGTTCTGTAAGTAATGGCATAGACTGTCTACTACGCGTGACTATTGAGATTGCTGGTTGGTAAATTCAGATCTCGAGACCTCAACGGTCGCCGAGATCCGAAAATCCGTCGTTCATACTGACTCCGAAAATTCGCTCGATCGAGGACGCGCCATACTCCTCACCTTCAGAAAAATGGGCACCGCCGCGAGTTGCAGCACAATGCAAAAAATTACCACAGCAACGATGGAGAAATCGTACAGCACACCCATGATCGCGCTGCCGATGAACCAGGCAATCCCATAGCCGGCCGTAAAGAGCCCGTATGCGGACGGGCGTCGCTGAGGAGGCACCATGGTGGCGACCGCCGCGGGCACGATGGATTCATGTACTCCCATGCCGAGTCCCCAGAGCGCGGAACCGACGATCACCGGCCAAAAGCCCCCAAGGAAAACCAACGGAGCAAACACGGCTGACACGAGTGTCAGCGGGATCAGCACACCAATGCCGACCCGATCGAACATGCGGCCGAAAAGCAGTGAGCCGGTGCCGCTGACCGCCATGGCAATCGAATACATCAGTGGAATCCAGGTGTCGTTTATCGCGTCAGCTTTTTCGAAGTGATACGCAATGAGTTGGAAATCGGCGAAGCCTGCGGCCACAAGCGCAGCGCCTGTGAGATAAATCCAGAAAATGCGAGGAAGACCCTTCGTCTGCACGTCCGGCACGTTCGCTTCAAGGTCTTCCGACCGCGGGTACAGCAGGCGTGCCACGATCAGCATGGAGTAGGTGATCACGGCCGGTATCACGAGAACGGCAAAGGCGGTGCGGTAGTTGCCCTGATACGCGACCACGGCAGCAACCACGAGCGGCCCCGAACATCGCGCCGGACTGGTCAAGCGCTTCATGGACGCCGAACCCCCATCCATAGCCCATCTCCTTTGCCGCGTGCGAGAGCATCACGTCGCGCGGTGGATTGCGAATCGCCTTGCCGACCCGCTCGATAATGATGAACAGAGCGGCCACTTGCCAATTGCGGGCGAATGCGAGCAACGGCACCGCCGCCATCTGGATGAAATATCCGAACAAGGTGATAGGCCAGAACTTCTGGGTTTTTTCGCTCAGCTTGCCTGAAACCAGACGCAGCCCGTATCCAAGCAATTCGCCCAGCCCCGCGACGATGCCGACGATTGTGCCGTTGGCCCCCAAGACCGCCATGAATGGGCCAGTAACACTTCGCGCCCCTTCGTACGTGAAATCAGCAAAAAAGCTGACCACTCCGATGAGCAGTACGAACTTGAGCGCTGCCTTTCTTTTAGACTTGAGAACGCTGACCAGGTGGAATTCGTTCCTCATAGTTAGTTAGCTCTTGGCTTTTGATGTCCTAAGTTTCCGTAAATCGTTTGCCTGTGTTGTGTTGAGAATAATGTGCTGGCGGCAGGGTGGCTCCGGATCGCTCTCTGCTTCCAACCACCGCGATAGCCCCTTCCGCAGATAGCCTGGATCGATTCCAAAGGATTCGCAGATATTGATGAACGAAAAAGGCCGCTCATAATCGTCTTCAAAAAACCATGCCGTCGCGTCCTTGAACAGACGGCTGGCTTTATTTCCTCTCGCGAAACGATATTTTTGAAAGCATTCAACGGCATCTTGAAGAACTGCGAACATGAGTCTCCTTTCAGGCTGGAGATGGCCCGCCCCGCGCCAACTGTCAAGGTATTGTTGGAGGCTGAGCGTGTCCGGCTCTAGTATCGAGGCGATCGGATCGAAAACGTGGCTGCCGTTGCTTGGCCCGCTGCCGGTGCGGTTCATGAAAGACTCTTCCTTTGGTGAATGTGCGTGTTTGCTAAGTTAGTGCACTGCCGCTCTTCAGCAAATGTAGAAGAGATTGACTGTACCACTCGGCATTTTGTTCCGCCGACCATTACGTGCTCTTGACGATTCATGTGGTGGCCCCTTCAAGATGCCGTCGAAATTGTTCCTTTGCTGGCGACTTGCAGCGTCTCTTTGGCCCTCATTCTCACTCTTTTGGAGGAATCTTCGCGCGCGACCTTCTCAAGGGCCTCGCGTACTTGGGCATCTTTAAAGTTCCCTAGCGCCGCAACCGACCGGTAACGTACTATTTCCTCCGGGTCATTTAGAAGGTTTATTAAACAAAGACTGGCCGCGGTCTCTTGGGTTAGTCCCAGAAGTTTTATCGCGACCAGCCGCCCGCTCAGAGTCAAGTGAACTTCATCTTCTCCCGCTACATGAATCGCACGTCCGACAGCAAGCTCCGTAAGCAGCGGGACAGTCGTAGCGCCCAATTTTCGTAGCGCTTCCTCACAGTCCATTCGCACTGTCAGGTCAGAATCCTCCAAACCGCTAATCAACCGCCAGACAACCTCCTGCGTCGCGATTCCCAGCCCGGCTAGAGCAACAGAGCATGCGATACGAACCATTTGGCTCTCATCATGAAGTCCAGCTTCCAGGGCTGAAAGAGCTTCACGTGCTTTAAGATAACCCAAGAGTTCTGCTGCCCGGGAGCGCCTTTCCTGGCTTAGCGGAGGCTCCACTCCTTCGACAAATCGCGGCTGTTGAAGCGCATCGCAGAGATTAGGAACCGCTGCTTGACCAAACCGCCGCAATGCGGTCATGGCTTTTTCTTTTTTGTAGTCATCTTCGAGGCACTCGATCAGATAGGGAATGGCCCGCGTGTCTCCCAAATGCGCCAGCGCTTGGCCTGCGCCGATCAGGTGGTTACGCCGAAGAGCTAGAAGCAAAGAATCGCAAACTTTCGGAGCGGCGAACTGGGCCAGCCTTCGGGCGGCGACATTGCGTACCGTCTCTTCGGCGAAGCGTTGGACTGGCCCGAGAATCTCCAGGTCATAGTAGTCGAGGACACGAATGAGAGCATCGACTGCCTTATCGCCGCCGATGGCGCCCAAACACTCTGCCGCCGCGACCCGCGGCTCCGGAAAATTAGACGGGGCAGAGAGGAGTAGCTCGGTCAACGGCTCGACGGTGGCTTCCCCGCAGGCAAGAATCTCGCCCTGCACGCGGAAGATTTCGTGCAGATTGTTGAGCCTGCCAACCAGAGCTTGTATCTCGGTGGGATGCGTTTCCACTAATACCCCGTCGCTCCGCCGCTCTCCAAAATAGTGCTGAGTTGGATGATAACTGAAAGAGTCAAGGGAGCCTGTTTCAAAAGAGCCGTCGTTTGACTAACGTCGTAGACGCCGCGACAGAACCTTACCTCTCCATCCTCCCAGATGACGTAGCTCGCCCGCGGCTCGCCGTGTCGCGGCTGGCCTACGCTGCCGGGATTAACAATTATTGTCGTGCCGATCGTGCGCAACATGGGAAGGTGTGTGTGACCGAGAAGGATGAAGTCCGCTTCGATCCCTTCGATCGCTTCCGCCAACACTTCATCGGGAGCGTCCGGGATGATGTGATAATCGTACAGATCGCCAGTTGGTGCCGCATGAGCTAACTGGAACGTCGCCCCTGCTAGCTCCAAGCGTTCGGTAATCGGAAGGCGCCGCAAATATTCCTTGTCTTCCAACGGCAAAAGCCGCGAATGCCATTGCCGCGTGGTCACCGAGGCTTCTCGCATGACTGGAGCGCAGCGGCAATCCACGCCGTTCGCCAACGCGTGATCATGATTGCCTCGAATAACCTTTAGCGCCCGTTCTCTTACCCACCGAATCACCTCCCGAGGCTGCGGGCCGTAGTCCACCAGATCGCCCAGACAAAGAAGCAGATCATAAGGCTCCTGTATGGATTCAACGGCGGCTAAATTAGCATGGAGATCGGAAATAATGGCAATGCGCATAATGGCTCCTTACAGGCTGACGCGGTACAAATTTCAGCCGCTTATCTTTCGGTCGTATGACGATCATCAAGGCCTTTCACGCGGGCAAGAGCCTGCGCCAGGCGGTATTGATGCGGTCTTTGCCGGCCAAGAAAAATGCTAAAAAGAGCAAGGGTCCCGTCGATCTCCTTAAGACCGCGCAGAAATTTTCGCACGACCGGTGGCGGTTCCTGCTCGAAAATATCAAATCGATCCAACCAAGCAGCCAGCTGTTGCTCCAGCACGTCCAAACGTTGCAGCGTCCCTTTCGAGTCACTCGCGAAAGCAAACCGCGCCATACAGAGTCTCACTTCTTGCTCGATTCGCGGGAGAGTTGTGTCCAATGTCTGCTGAATCCTCTGGATCAACAGCTCAGCGAGCGATGAGGGCAGCGAATCGGGGGAACCATTTCCCCCGGCCTCGGCCAAATAGCCAATCGCCTCGATGACGTAAAGCGGATTGCCCTGAGCCTTGCTGATAACTTCTTCGCACCACTCCCGAGGCAGCTCTATTTTGCGCTCTCTGGCAATCATCTCGATCAACTGCTTTAACTCCGCACGCCCGAGCTCTCTGAGAAGAACACGCCGATGGACCGGGGTGTTTCCGTAGGGCGCCTCGTTTATGAAAGAGGGGCGGTAGGCCAGGATAACGAAGGCCGGAAGACTCCCCGCAGTATTGAGAAACCGGGCCAGGAGATGACGAGAAGCCGCGTCGATCCAGTGCAGATCATCAACGATAACAACCGCCGGGCGCTTTATGCGACGGAGACGGTCGGTCATGACACCCTCTAGCGCTGCCGGCCGTCCCATAACGGATGCAGGAGCATCCACATTCGACCCCATCAATGAATTCATAAGCTGGCTCCACGCCCGCAGGGGATATCCGCCGTATGGCACTCCGTGGATGGAAAGACGTATCCATCCCAGCAGGCGGTCTTGCCGCTCGTTGGCATGCAGCCATTCCCGCAACAGCCTGGACTTCCCAACGCCGGGATCGCCGATCAGATGAAGCACGACCAGACGACCGTTGGCAACCTCCCGGCAACAATCATCGAGCATCTTCACAAGCTCGTAACGGCCGACCATAGGTATAGTGTCGGGGGCCGTGTGGTGCGTCCCGGATATTTCTGGTTTAGCGCCTATCAACTTGAAGACCGGCTCCGGAAGCGGCTCCGATTTTGGCACGGTGGGACAGACGCCGCGGTAGTCAAAGCGCTCCACGGTGTCCTTATAAACCGCTTCGCAAACCAAGCCGCCGTTAGGATGCGCAAGAGAAGCCAGGCAAAAACCCAAGTCTACAACATCGAATCCAGATTTTCTCAAGCCTTCCGACGACACGATTCCGATTCCCAAGCTAACGTCCGCCGAGCGCCAACTGTTTTCATTCTGATTTGGCGTGGTCTCTTCTAGAATTTTCGCCGCGCTCCGCACAGCCATGTCGGCATCGTCACCCGCGCTATGGTACCAGTAACCGACAACTCCCAATCCGGACAAGACCAGCGCAATTCCGCCGTGGTTTGTAATGGCTCTCAAGGCGCTATTCATCAATCTTTTACCCCGGCGAAAATTTTCCGGAGTCGGAGGATCAGAATCACATTGAAGCTCACAAGCTAACAAAAGCCCTTCCGCATACTTTGCCGGAGCTTTTGTTGAGCTTTCCTTTCCGGGTTCCAAACTTTCGGACGGTACAAGCCGAATGATCTGCTTAGTTATTTCTCTGTCTCGAATCCATAGCGCGCAGTCCGGGCAATAGTCCCAGTCAAAAGGCCATTCCTGCATGCATTTCGGGCATTGCCGCACACGATGTGGTTCTTTATGGGTTACGATTGAGATGTTATGCGCGTCTACATTGTCGACCGCAGAATAACTGGCAGTCACCTGACTCTTTCCCTCATTAGAAAAAAACAAGCGACGCATGACCGCGCTCCCAGTGAAGACTCTTACTAGGCATGGCCTTCCGAGTTACGTCTCTGTTCCGCAGCAAAGACGAGGAAACCCCCTTTAATGACCTGTCCTTTTCCACCGCAACGGGGACATTCACCGCTCCGGTCACCCGTCGGACTCTGCTGCCAATCAAAACCTTCCCAGCAGTTGGTACACCGTACGTGCAGCTCTTTATTTGTTTCCATTGGACTTTCTCCCGCTCCAAACTGTTGCACACGAGATTGGCCAATCTACTTTATTCCAAGCGTTGCTCTTCCCCTTTTTAGCCAGGCATCGCTTCTAACAGCACCGAACAGTGAGCACGCTCCACGACTTTGTCCACGGTTGTGCCCAAAAATCTTCCGGTCAGCGCCGATTGTCCCTTGGTTCCCATAACAAGTAGGTCGACCCCCAGTTCCTCAGCAACTTTTAGGATCACGTCTCCGGGTTTTCCAAACTCCATATGCGTGGCGGCATTCAAGCCCTGCTTTTTCAGTAGTGCATTTACCTCTTCGATAATCTTCGAATAGAATGCCTTAGCCTGGTCCTTTGCCTTCTGCCCCTTGCGTATCGTTTCCGCATACTCTGGAATCCTCCCAACCGTTAGGATGTGGATCTCTGCCTTACCTACCTCGGCAAGCTCGCCAGCCTTCGCGAGAGCAAATTTCGCGCCCTCGGAACCATCGTAAGCGACCAGGATTTTCTTGAACATCTGTGTGACCTCCTTAGTGTTTGTGCCCAAAATAAAAAGACCCCTACCGCGCAATGCCGGTAGGGGTCATCAATCCTGGTCAAGGGAACCAGGACAATTAGTCGGTGAACCCCATCACCTTACTTTTAGGAGTAGGTTAGCCGTCACGGAACATTTTGTCAATAATCCAAGCCAATCGGCTCCAATGATCGGGATAAATCCGCCACTACTTTCTTGACTGCACAGACCAGTTGGCGACGTGCAGTTTGTTCATAAGCTCCCGGATCGCGCTCAGAGGCCGGCATCAGAGAAGCCGGCTATATCACCTAGGCTCGATTTTCTGTTCCGATTATCCTGCTATACAAATCTTCGCCATAACTGGTTTGCAACGGCTCTCCCTCTATCAATTTAAAGGGTCGCGTTCCGTCGGGTCTTCTCTCGGCCCGCAGGAAAGTGGCTCCGTCCAATTTCTGGTCAAAAACGCTATGCGCAAAATGATATAAATGCGTGACGAAGAAGACCTTCACATGCTTCTCCAGTAGCGCTTTGACGATATGCCTCGCAATTTCCGAGCCTTCTCTCTCGTTCGTAGAGGCAAACGATTCGTTGAACAGCAAGATCGAATTGGGTCTGAGACGGTCAACAATCTCGCTCATTCTGCTGAGTTCTTCATTCCATTTCCCGCTCTCCATCGTGACGTCTTCTTCGCGTTTGTAATGCGTGAAAACGCCGTCACAGACCTCAGAAGAGAACGACTCCGCAGGCACGGACATGCCGGCCTGCATCATCAGGTGCGCGAGACCAACGCTCCGCAAGAAGGTCGATTTGCCGCCCGTATTCGCGCCTGTGATTATCACAAGGTCCCTGTGATTGGCACTGAGGTCGTTTCCGACAACTCTTTGTCCCATGCTCAAGGCGAGCGACACGTCGTACAAGCCAAAGAACGATAGTTGCCGTTCCCCGGCGTGCGCAGGGACAGGCAGGCACGTCGGCTCTCCCATTTGCCGAAGATGCGCGTGCAAATTCAAGCACCCAATGTAAAACGCTATTTCCGTGCGCAACATTTGAAAAAAGCTGAGAATATGATCAGTGGACTGAGCAAGCGCGTTAGCAACAAGATTAACGCCTCTATCGTTCAAAGCAGACAGCGCCTGCGCTCCGGCTTCATCTCGGGGAGCGAGTTGATACGTGTAGGATGGCGGTTTTTCCGCGAGTAGTCGTGTTATCCAACTACGCTTGTCCTCATGTGGCTTGCGAAGCACATAGCTCTTGCCCTTATTGTGCTTTCCCAACTCAGCGCTGATTAAGGCGCCGCCGCGGAATTTTAGCTGCCTCAGATGCTTTTCGATCGTAGCGAAGTATTCGTCACTAAGTTCCTCCCTCAGCATCGCGAACAGTTTTGAGAATCCCTCTGACTCAAATTGTTCCGCATGTTGGTCGGCGATGCTTCTCAGCCTTTTCAGCATGCCTACAAACATCTGGAGCACGTCCACCGCTCGGTGGAGTATACCGGCAGGGTACCGGCTCCCGATACTCCAGTAATTCTTTCTCTCTCCTTCGATTGCTTCCACTGCGAGCTGATATATGTCCCTGACGATCCGCGCATTTTTCAAACAGTCCGAGAAGACATGCTGACGATATAAAATCGTCTCCAGATCGGTGACGCTGGACAACAGGGCGACCTTCGCCACCTCAAACAGGAAGTTGTCGTCGAGCGCCATCGCATTGACCAGAACGTCCAAACCAAGGTCTTGCCTCAGCGCCTCTTCATTCCAAGGCAGGAGCTGCTGGAGATTTAATGCTGGATCGGGGTACCTAGGGCGCAGTTCCCTTTCCCTGCGCGATAGGAGCTGCTGAGCGTCAAAGTCGCGATCCCTGTGCATTAGAAACGCTTTCATGACCTGATCCGCTCCTTGATCGAGTCGTAGGTCAGCCGGTACTTCTGAGCGATTGCCATCGCGTAGGCCAGCCCGTCAGCTGGCCGTCTCAGAATCTTGAATGTTCGCAATGCCGGATTGTCAGGAACGACCGTGCTAACCATAGACACGGTTTGCGAGCCGAAGGAGGCCAATTCGTCGACGAATGTCACCCAAACGCACAGCAGGTCCATTTCCAATATTTTTCCCATCAGCTTTTTGCTCAAGAAGGTCTCGTCTTGGATTGTTGTGGAAGTGAAAATTTCATTCATGATGACGATTGTCCGCGGCGTCGCCTGATCGAGAATATTGTGAATTCTCACCAAATCATCCTCCAGTTTGCCGCGGAGATTCTCGACCTTCTCTTCTTTTTCAAAATGCGTGAACAGCTCATCGAAAAGGAAAAGTTGCGCCTCTCTTCCCGGAACGGGACAGCCGATGCTGGCCAGATAGTGCAGCTGGCCGAATGCGCGGGCGAAGGTGGTTTTGCCACCTTGGTTGGGACCGGATACGACCAATATCCGTTCTTTCCCCTTCAGGTAGAAGTCGTTGCATACAACCGACGAGCGCTGCCGAATAAGCTTTTTGGCCAAAGCGATATCGAATCCGTCATAGTCGTAGATTTCCTTGCTCTTGTCGGAAATACGCGGATAGCAGAACTGCAAACCCGCCTGCTTTAACGCTGCGGCGTAGTCAAGGTACGCAAGATAAAATTGCATTTCTCGATCGAAGTCAGCGACGGTGTCGTCCAGATAATTGACGTTCCTAGCACAGTATCCGTCGAGAGGTCCGAACACCTCGGGATACAATTTCGCGACGAACTCTAATATCTTCGCTTCGATATGGTTCATGTCGCCGTTCCTGGAAAACTTCACTCTGTAATTGTTGACGGCGCCCTGCTTGAATTTTTCAAATGTGTGTTCGACATCCACGCTGTAATCGGCTTCTGACTCATATTTGCGCACAGTGAACGTGTCTCCCTTTATGAGCACGCAATATTTAACTGTCGCCAAATCAGCCTTGAGCTTTTTCGTCTCCGACAAGAGCGAGGTGAAACGAACGGAGCCGGCGTAGCTCGTCAAATAGTCGCGAAAGCCTAAGAAGCCGCGCGATTTAAGATCTGCGTTAGAAAGATCATGTACGAAGGAATTGATGGTGTCGCAATAAATCTCAACTGCATCCAAGAACCATGCGTGCTTGTGTTCCTTGTCATACAGCGTTTGGACCCGGTCGAGATGTTCACGCATGTCTCGCATTTTTCGCGCGAAAGAGTTTACGCGCTCAAGTAGGGACGCGTTTTCGAGGTCCTGCATGACCTCCTGACGATACTTGATCGCGTCGATACGGCGCAGGCGCGCGTAAAAGAACGGCTTCAGATTGTATTCTTCCTTGCCGACCGTGATGCCATCCACGATCTGATCGCAATTCAAGTCGACAAAGAAGTCGGGCGCCTCAGGGGCGTTGTCTTCTGTACGATCTTCGGCGCTTTCAAATAGGATGCTGTGGTAAGTCATGGTTAAAAGGCTGTCCGGGGACACTTATAAGATGAAGCTGCGGCTCAAAGCTTGCCCGTCTAAAAGATTTGCTCCACCACGCTTTCTGTCAAATCTTTGATCGCTCCCTCGAAAAAGACTTGGCCATTTTTAAGCGCCACAATGCGATCAGCGTACGCTCGGGCCAATTCCAAGGTATGCAGGCTGACCACGACGGTGATGCCGTCTTCAAGGCAAATCTGTTTCAGCGTATCCAGAATCACCTGCGACATTTTGGGATCAAGGTTCGAAACCGGTTCGTCGGCCAGGATCACGACGGGATTTTGCATCAGCGTCCGAGCGATCGCTATCCTTTGTCGCTCGCCGCCGCTTAGCTCATCCGCCCTTTTATAGGCGTATTGGAGGAGCCCTACTCGTTTTAAATTCATCAAAGCCGGGCTCTATCATCCGTTGAGAAAAACCTGAGGCAGCTTTTGAGACTCGACTGATATCCCAAGCCGCCGGTTAAGACGTTCTCGGTCACGGAAAGACGCTTCACGATATTGAACTGCTGGAAGATCAGGCCCATCTTCCGGCGAAGCAGGCGCAACTCACGCTGCTTTAACGTGACGGCATCTATCATGGAGTCGCCGGCATCAAGATCGAAAACAGATTTCCGAATGAGAATTTCTCCCGAAGTCGGCTCAATCAGACGATTGATACAGCGGAGCAGTGTCGATTTTCCTGCCCCACTCAATCCGATGATGCTTAAAAACTCACCTTGCTCAACAGTAAAGTTGACGCCCCGAAGCACATGAGATGACGCGCCGAAGGATTTATGAATCTCTTTTACCTCCAGGATCGTCATGGGCTTTTGTGCTATGGCAGCTTAGTTACGGTCAGCCGAATGAGGCTTGCGAGGCTTTAAGATCCTTTCAGATAGGCCCAAAAACTCTCATCCATTGCCTCTGTTCCCGTGAAATGCGGGAAGTGGCCGTAGACGAGGGACAGCTCCTTGTACGCTTCGCTGACGCTGGCGCCCAAGACCTTGGCGCGATAAAGAGCCGCAACCAACCCTGTTCGGTCAGCTCCCCCTTCACAATGAACGAGGATCGGCTTTGGCGCGCGCCGCACGATTTCTAGGATAGCGGCAATCTGCTGAGGCGTAACGATCCGGCGCGCCGATATACCATAATCGTAATGCACGACACCGAGCGCCGCCGAAATGGCGAGCTCGTCGTAATACCAAGGCCGGTTCGAGCTACCGCCTCGCAGGTTTAAGACCGACTTGATTTTGTACTTTTTGATCACCCGCCCGAATTCGGTTTTATCGAGCTGGCCCGAGCGATAAAACCGGCCCTTCTCGACGACATGGAAGTTGCCGCTGTACTGAAGCAGGCCGAAATAGGAACCGATCGAAGCTGCAGTCAGCACTACCGAGAGCACCAACACCTGCGCTGCTCGTCGCCATTCCTTTCCCGTCCATGATGCGCCGTCTTGTGTGTCAGCCATGCTGTCCTGATTCTGTGAAGGACGCTCGACGCAGGGATGATCGATTCGTGGACCTCCATTCCCACCCCCAGAATGCTGCCTCGACAAGCGACCCCCAAAAAGTCCTGCACGAGGGGAAAACCATTGATTGGGACACAGGGTCGCCGTTGAAAGCACAAATGTGACGAGCTTTCATGTTCGCACCACCAAGACCGAGCAGTGGGCATGGTCTATGACCTTGTCCGTCGTTGCTCCCAAGACTCGCCGCCTCAGTGCCGAATGGGGATGTGTTCCCAGCACAAGGAGATCAACTCTCAAATCCTCGGCGAGTCTCAAAATCGTATCTGCGGGCTTGCCGAAATCGATATGGATGCTGGGGGATAATCCTTGTTGCTTGAGCCGATTCGCGGCCTCTTCCATGATCTTGGAGTAGTAACTCTGTGCCTGTTCCTTTTCCTCCTCCACCTCGCTTACCGTCTCCGCATACTCTGGAATCCTCCCGACCGCGATAATGTGGATCTCTGCCTTAGCGGCTTTGACAATCTCAACGGCTTTGCCGAGGGCAAGTTTCGCACCCTCGGAACCATCATAAGCAACGAGAATTTTCTTAAACATTTTTACTCACCTCCCGCGGTGATCTTGTTCGCCATTTTTACTCTGCTCTATGCTCTGCGCGAATGGCTGGAGCAGCTGCAGGTTGCCGGCCGCGTTGCGTATGTATCTTTTCAGCCGCTTCACGCGTCGGCTGGAAAAATGCCTGCGCAATCAAGGTCGGCACGACCGCGCTCAGGATGACCACGGTCACCAGTACGGTGTATTGCGTCCGATCGATCAAATGATTCTCTAAGCCGAACAGCGCCGAAATAGTACCGAAGGTTAATCCGGTCGCCATTAATAGAGTGGTGTAATGACTTTCTCGGACACCGAGACCAAACACACGGGCGAGCGGCCAGACCCCGACCACCTTAGCTAACAGTTTCACGCCCAAGAGCATGATGACTAGGCCGGCACTGGTAAGCAGAGCTGGCAGCGATACGAACAGTCCGGCTTTAATGAAATAAAACGGGGTGAGCATAGTAAAGGCGATCGCGCGCATGCGGTTGACCAGGACTTTGTCTTGTAAAAAGACGCCGGCGACGACGAGTCCTGCGAGATACGCGGGCAAGACCGCTTCGCTTTTCGCCATCGTTGCCAAGCCGCCGAGGAAGAACAGCACCAGGAAAAGAAATTTCACCTCGGGCTCGCTAACTCGGCTCTGGCCGAAAGACGATATTATCGCTTTAGTCCAGCGCGGCAGATACCAGAGCATGACCGCGAGCACAGCAATAAACACGAGCATCCATTTGTTAAAGTCTGCAAAGAAGGCGCCCAAGGCGAGCACCGTCCCGAAATCGGTGACAAAACAGGCGGCGAGAATAAGCTTGCCAAGGTCTGTGGAGCTAAAACCTGACTCCACCATTACGGCATAGACCACCGCGACCGAAGTAGTCGATAACGCGATCCCGGCGATAAGCGCGCCGTGATAGTCCCAGCCGCTCACCCAATAGGCAAATGCCCAGGCCCCGAGGAAGGGAACGAGAAACGACACCACACCGATCGTCAAGCTCGCCCGCCAGTGGGCATAGAGGGACTCGGGATCGATCTCCGCGCCCGCCAAGAAAGTGAGAAGACCGGCGCCGAAGGTTGCTAAGAAGTTGATCCACTCGTTTGGATGAAACCCGAAGAAGTTGCCTGCGATAATGCCGACGCCGATCTCAAGCAGCGCTACCGAAACGCCGATCCGGATGGACACGACACTGGCGATAAAGGCCAAGCCCATCCAGGCGGCCGCGATGAACCAAACATTCTGCATTGCTGTCTCCTCTCTCGTCGGAATTCATCCTGCAGAGGTTATCAGTCCACGGCCTGGACGGTTCCACTCGCGGGCGCGAGTGCGGCGAACCTCATCGCCGAAATATTTAGTGGCTGTCTGTTAAATCATTCTGCCGATTAGAAATCCGAAAAAG
This sequence comes from Binatia bacterium, assembly GCA_041484845.1. Classification (GTDB taxonomy): domain Bacteria; phylum Desulfobacterota; class Binatia; order UBA9968; family UBA9968; genus JBGPIK01. The sequence continues at coordinate 32,393 of JBGPIK010000010.1, forward strand.
ACTCCCAACATCCCAATCACCATACTGCCAACGATATTGGTCAAGCCGAGCAGGACACTGCCGTCCTGCAAGAGCCGAAGCGATTCGTAAGTCAACGTCGAGAAGGTTGTGTAGGCGCCGCAGAAGCCCGTGGCGAAGAATAAGCGGTAGTTGGGATGGATAAAGGCACGATCCTGCAGCAAAGCCATAAAGAGCCCCAAGATAAAACTTCCGCTGATGTTGATGACGAAAGTACCGTAAGGAAACGCTGGCCCGAACCGCTGGGCTGCCCACCCCGCTATTAAGTAGCGCGCGTTAGCGCCCAAAATCCCTCCAATACCGATCACCAAATACTCCACCCTCTACCGTTCCCCCTTGTCGTCAGCCTGTTGCCCTTGCGGATTCTTGCCGACCAACGCGCTCAACAGCTCGCCGCGTCCGACGATGCCGACCAATTTCCCCGTTTCATCAACCACCGGAAATCGCTTAATGTGTTTTTCCGCGGACATCGCCAACGCCGTGCCAATCGATTCGTCAGCGCGCAACGTTACCGCTGGTTGGGTCATCAGGTCCGCAGCGGTTTTGCCGCGGGCTTTCTGCAGGTGGGTGCGCGCTTCGGCGCTTCGATGGCCGAATGGTAGCTTGCTCACGAGCTGTTCCAAAATTCCCGGATGCGTTTCGGGGCTCATCCGGGCGATCAGGTCGGTCTCCGATATAATACCGACGACATGCCGCTCGGCATCGACAACAACTACTCTTTGAATCCGGGTACGTGCAAGAAGAGAGAGAACCTCGGAAAGGAGCGTCTCGGGCATAACGGTCGTGACTACGGTTTCCATGATATCGCTTATGACCCGTGGACTGGCAGGATGCATTCCCACAGCTGTCGGAGCTGCCATTTGGGGCAGGTAGCCTGCCGCAATTGCCTTGACAATATCAAATCGGCTGAGCACACCAATCAACCGCTTGTCAGGATTGACCACCGGCAGATGCTTGAGCCGTCTACTTTCCATCAGACGAGCCGCTTCGCTCAGCGTGGCGTCAGGACCGACAGTTACAGGATCGAGCGTCATCACTTGCGCGACTGTGCGGGTGTTTTGGCGCAAACGAGCAATGAGAGAGCGAGCCAACTCCGGATCGGTGGCTCGCTTCAAGCTGATACTGACCTCCATATCACCGCGTTCGAGCAAATCGGTGTCGCTGATAATACCGACCAGTCGGCCACCAGCATTGACTACGGGAAGCGCCGTGTACGGTTTGTCCAGCAGTTTTTCAACGACTTCGGCCAACGTTGCCTCAGGGCCGACCGTCGAGACCTCGCGCGTCATAGTTTGTTCCACCTTCACGTCGGGCAATCCTTCGCGCAACGTAGAGGAGTACTGATAGATGTGAATGTCTTCGACCGTAACAAGGCCTGCCGGTAACATGGGCGCCAGCTTCGGGAGAACACGATCGACCCGATCAGCGCGGTCCACCCAGGTGATGACTACCGGCAAATCCATAGAAAGTTCCAGAAGCGAGGCGGTTTTGATTCTGCTATTTGCTCCAAAGCCGGCCAGACCACGCTCGACTGTTGCTCCGGCGCAGCCTTCTCGGCGCAGAAACTCAAGAACCGCCATGTAAAGCGGTTGATGATGCCACTGATCGGTCTCACCAACATAAATCGTTACACGTTTTCCTTGGCCGTTCATTTAAGTGGGTCTCAGGCAATAAAAAACCCCTACTCCAAAAACACTTGAAGTAGGGGTCATCAATTCGTCGTTGCGAATGGTTATCTGGCGAACCCCATCGCCATCATTACTATCTCGTGTATAGAGGAATGCAGGATTCGTGTCAATCTGCCGCAGCGTCAATGAGAATTATCGAAACATCTCCCGAAACTTCTTGCTCCAGCTTTCCAGCTCTTCGTTGCTGGGCAGACGCATCACGACAATTTGGTCGTCTTTCACGTCTTTTTTGAATTTATGCTCGACTTCCGGATGAAAAACGTACTCGCCTAAATCGCCGAAAATCTTCTGCGGTTCGTAACCTAAAAAGAAATCCGCGAAGAGACGCGCCGCATTGGGGTGCGGCGCCCGCCGATTGATCGCGACAAAGCTGACCGAGGCGAGGTACTTGTTCATCCGCACGTATTCGATCGGACCCGGAAACTGGTATTTGTCCTTGATGTAGCTGATCGCCACCGGCGCTTCTCCGCTCGTCAAGGCTTGCACGGTTTCCGCCAGACCTTTCTCGAGCCGGGGCTCCTGCTTGGCCCACCCTTCCACCACCTTCAACCAAGTCGGCCCGAGAATCTTTTCCAAACTGAGGACAAATTGCAGCGTGGTCACGTGAATGCCGGGATTGGCCATAGCAAATTTTTGCTTCCACTTCGGCGCGAGCAGTTCTTCCCAGCTTTTTGGCGCCTCATCCGCCTTGAGGATTTGATGGTTATAATTGATTCCGAAAGGCAACACGCGCCACGGCGTCATCTTGTTGTCCGCGCGGCGAAAGGATTTGGGATAGCCCTTAGCGGCGGGCGGATCGAAAGCGGCAAACAGATTTTTCTCATTCAGCGCCTGCATGACCGCCTCATTGCCGAGGGTTGCGTCGAAGATCGGCTTACCGGCCCTCGTTTCGGTAAGAACCCGGTTCACGATCTCGGTCGCATCGCCGCGCCAGTGCTTGAGCTTAATGCCGTATTTCTTTTCGAAGAGCTCGCCGATCGCCTTTGAAGCATTGACGGTCACGGCGCCGTAAAACATCACTTCGCCTTCTTTTTTCGCGGCGTCGATGAGTTCCGGGGTCATTTGCGCGTTTACCGCGCGCGGGCCATCGCCAACCAGGATTCCAAGCAGCAGCGCCAATGGAAATATGAAACCACCCATAAATTCCTCCACGCGTTCTTCGACTGCATTCTTACCCTCGCGTCATCGAACAGTCAAAGAGTGATTGAGCGAACGAAAAGTCATGATGGCTTCGCCGCGGCCGCTGGTTGCTTGACTCTAGCCGCGAAACAGTTCAAGCCATATCCTAATCTGACATGAGTCATCTTGATCGTAACGACTGTGATTGACGCGCCGTGACCGCTCGCCCAGGTCGATTCTTGAGCAGCGCTTCCAAACAAACCCTGGCCATCACCGGTGTGATGCTGGTGATTTTTCTCTTTGCCATCGACGCGACGATCGTCAGCACGTCGATGCCCACGATCGTCGCCAAGCTCGGCGGCCTGGAACTCTACAGTTGGGTTTTCTCCATTTACATGCTCACCTCGGCGCTGGCAACGCCGATATTCGGCAAGCTCGCCGATCTTTTCAGCCGGCGCAATTTGATGCTCGTCGGCATAGGTATTTTCGTCGTCGGTTCGACCCTGTGCGGCGCGGCGCAAAGCATGGAAATGATGGTGCTGTTCCGCGCTATCCAGGGTATCGGCGGCGGCGCGATTTACGCGCTGGCCTTTATTGTCGTGGGCATACTTTATCCGATGGAAAAACGGGCGAAGATGTTGGGCATCATCAGCAGCATATGGGGTTTGTCGTCACTTCTCGGTCCGCTTGCCGGCGGCGTTATCGTCGAGTATTGGAGCTGGCGCTGGATTTTTTTCGTCAACTTGCCCATCACTGCGGCAGCTTCATCTTTGATTGTCGTCGGCCTGCACGAAGGCGCCATGCAGAAACGCAGGCCCGAGCTGGATTGGCTGGGTACGGCGAGCCTTCTGGCCACGTTAACGCTGCTTTTCTATGCCCTGGCGCAGAGCGCGGAAGCGCGCCAGCCGCTGGGCCCGGAGTTATGGGTTTTGATCGTTCTCGCGGCGATCATGCTGGCTGTTTTCATTGCCATCGAACGGCGCGCCGCGGAACCGATTATCCCTATCGATCTTTTCCATCTCAAACTATTCGGGATTTGCGCGGCAGTGGCAGCTTTAGCCGCCATGGGGGCATTTGGCGCTATAAGTTACCTGCCGCTTTATCTTCAGGGCGTCTATGGCCTCGCGGCGTCGAGTGCCGGTCTCGTCTTGTTATTGCTGAGTCTCGGCTGGACCTGCGGCAGCCTTATCGCCGGCCAGTGGATCAACCGCTTTGGCTATCGTTTTGTCACTGTCGCGGGAATGGCCTTGATGACCTTTGGCTACGGTTTGTTCCTTTCCCCTTTCATTCGTTTCGGCGTTGCGTCGGTCATCGTTAGCGCCCTTTGCATCGGCGTGGGCATGGGCATGGCCAACCTCACCACTCTGGTCGCCGCGCAAACCGCCGTTCGGGTCGAGCGTATCGGGGTGGCGACTTCGACGGTCATGCTCTTTAGAACTTTCGGCGGGGCGTTTGCCGTCAGCCTGATGGGAACGGTCTTGTTTAATAAAATGCAAAGCGGCTTGGAGCGGCTCGTCAGCGCTGACCGTATATCGCTCTCCGCTACCCTTCGTGACAAGATCGCCGATCCGCAAAATCTCCTGGAAGCGGCGACACGCGCGCTCATACCTCCCGAACATCTGCCAAAATTGACCGGGCTTCTGGGCGATGCCGTCTGGTACGCATTCTTGACGACATTCATCTTAATGCTGATCGGATTGGTCTTGAGCCTATGCATCGCACCCTACACTCCGGCCAACACGCCTCGATCCGCCGATGAGAGAGGAAGATCGTGAGTCTGATAACGGCCACTTCCACTTTGAGCTTCTCGTCTCCTGTGTTTAGTTTAGGTTTGAGTCATGGGGGTTGATTTTCGAGAGTAAATGTTTGTTATCTATAACGATCAACTGGCGAAGGGTAGTCGAATACAAATGCAAAGCGGAGAGTTGCTGAGAAGAAGACTGGGTGTGTGGCTTGTTGACGTGCCGCTCATTGTCGGCGTCAGCCTGCTGTTATTTTTCCGTGGAATCGGAGAGACACCGTTCTATGACAAGGCGGAGGCCCGCGAGGCTCTGGTCATCTGGGAGATCCATAATTCAGGGAATTGGATATTGCCCTTGAGAAATGGAGAAGAGATTCCCGCAAAGCCGCCCTTCTACCATTGGCTCGGAGCCCTGGTATCAATGACGGTGGACCGAGTCGATGAACTTACCGCGCGGCTTCCGTCCGCCGTGCTCGGCCTGGTGGGAATTCTTCTTACCTATGCGACCGGCGTTCTCCTCTGGGGTCGCGGCGCCGGGCTCCTTTCTGCGCTTGTTCTGTCGACCAGCTTCGAGTGGCGCACAGCCCGAGCGGCGCGGGTCGATATGGCGTTGACGTTCGTCTTGCTCTGCTCATTTCTTTTTTTCCTTTACCAGTACCGCACACGAGGAGGTCGAAATAAGGCTATCGTCCTCGGGTTTCTCGTGGGCCTGGCAATGTTGGCCAAGGGCCCGCTGGGATTTGTCCTTCCTTGTTTTACGTTTTTGATTTTTCTCTGGAGCAAAAGAGATTTGGCTTTCTTGAAACAACTCCATCCCATCACCGCGATCAGCGTGTGCGCGCTTGTGGCCGGCTCCTGGTACCTGTTGGCTCTTTGGCAAGGCGGGCAAGAATTTTTGTTCATGGTCGTTAAAGAGAATGTCGGTACCGTCGTTGGCAAAGAGGCCGGACATCCGCATCCGTTTTGGTGGTACATCCCGTACTTATTTCAGAACATGGCTCCTTGGAGCCTTTTCTTTCCGAGTATAGGAGTCTTTCTCTATCGCTACCGGCGCAAATTGGCGGAAGAAGAACTGCTTTATTTGATCGTATGGTTTGCGACCGTGTTTATCTTTTTCTCGGTGTTCTCGCAAAAACGCACGGTGTATATTCTTTCGGCTTATCCGGCGATGGCACTTCTTTTCGGCGCGTGGTGGCACAAGTTAAAAGACCAATCTCTTCCCGGTGAACCGCTCTTTATAACCCGGCTGGCGGGTTACTTGAATGCCGGATCGTTTCTCATTCTTTTTGCAATGCTGATTCTTCAAGTTACCAACCAACGGCCATTGGATTATCTCAATCCGATGTTGGACGAAAAGGATCAGGCCGACCTTGTGCGCGTTGCCGCTTTATTCGCCGAGCATCGATTCACCATCCTTCTATGGTCCGCGCTTTGTGGCTTGGGAGGAATTTTTCTGGTGTTTGCCGTCAGAAAAAATGCCTGGGGAACATTTATGGGATGCACGGCGGCACTCATGGTGATATCGCTCAACAACGTACAAACCTTCGACACCGCGTTAGCCAAACAATACAGCATCAAACCCTTCATGAACCGGGTCGTTGCGATCGTGAAGGATGCGCCACTGTTTTTTTACAAATCGGAAGATTATCCGGTGATGTTTTATGCGGGGCGGCATATCCATCGATATCAACCGCCGCTGAAAACCGCATCGTCGCCCTTTTACATTTTATTTTGGGAAAAAGAGTGGAGATTTATCCGTGAAAACGAGAGTCTGTCTGTACGGGCTACGAGTCAAAGCACCGATCGACAAGACCCGGAACGAGCTCATCTACTGCTCGTGGAGGTAAAAACTCCCGACGCTTTACCCTCGGGCGCGCAATCCGCTCTTAACAACGCTGGAAAATCCACCGCCTTGGACCGCGCGCCAAAGGCGAACTTCCCATGATCAAACCCTTTTCGGATAATGCACTGTCGCAAAAGCATATTTTCCCGGTTGGCCGCGAAGGGCTTAAGCTTGCATTCATCCGATATCGGGTTCACGGTTGACTTTCAGTTTTGAAGTCCTCTAAGGAGAACACCTCGGTGCATCCACCTGGTATTTTGTTGTCCAGGGATCTTTCCGCTCTGCTCGATCATCGCGCTGTCCGCTGGGCGATTTTGATTACGGCTGTATTTTTCTTGCTTTTCGCCCAGGCGAACCAGGCTCGGATCTACAGCGACGCGATACGTTATTCCGGGGAGGCGCGCGCGATGGCGGATTCCGGGGAATACGCGACGTTGCGATTCGGACAAGAGCCAAATCACCACGGGCCTCTGCTTTTTTGGCTTTCGGCCTTCGCGATTAAGACCCTTGGGCCTACCCCTTTTGCCGCCACTCTTTTTTCCCGGCTGTTTGGCGTGGGTTGTGTCGTTATGACGGCTTGGCTGGGATCGTACTTATTTGGCGAAAAGATTGGCTGGATATCGGCCCTAGCGCTCGCCACCAATTACACTTTCTTCCGCAACACAACAACGCTTAGGATGGATTCAGGGCTCACGTTTGGCGTCCTACTGGCGCTCGCCGGCTATTTGCGTGGCGAGCGCCGATGGGGACCGCCGCTTTTTTATGGCGGGATTGCCGTGGCCGTTCTAGCCAAATCGATCCCGGGGTTTCTACCGCTTTTTCTCGCCCCGTTCCATGCGATTCTCGCTCGACAGTTTTACTGGCCCTGGCGCAAGCCATCGATCCGCTGGCTATGTTGGTCGCCTCTACTGTTGGTCCCTCTCGCCTGGTGGGGCTATTTAAGCATGCATTACGGAACCGCGGTCTTTTCGAGCATTGTCGCGGATTTCCAAGAAAGCAGTCACGCTGACATATCGAGACTTTATCAATTCTTTGAAATCTACGTGTTCGGTTTCGGGCTGAGTTATATACTCTGGCTTCCGTTCGCTCTGGTTGGAACACGGATGGCATTGCGCGGCGCTTTCGACTCAAAAACGGAAACGGGGAAACGCGCCGTTTTGGGACTGCTTCTCGGTTGGATTGGTATTGTCTTCCTTTCGGGCGGCTTAAAACCCGGAGAATATGAACGCTATCTAATGCCGGCTCTTCCGGCGATTTCAATCATGAGTGCCATGGCTGTCGTGCGTATTTTAAGAGATAGAATCCCCGCTTGGCTACCAGGAACGGTGGCCGCGCTCACCGTGGCGGCTGCGATCGCCATGACCTGTCTACCGGTCTCCGCAAAATTCGGAGAGCGACAACGCATGGCCGCTATGGAGGAAATTCTAAACCGTCGCTTAGTTCCTCACCGCCCGGTGCCAATCATAAGAGCGCCAATGGGCGCGCGTAAAAACCCCCGTGGCTTCTGGGCGGATCAAGGGCGATGTCGTTTTTACTTTGGCCGAGACTCGCGACCGACGACCATTGCCGAAGCTCGGGAGGCGGCTGCCCGAGGCCGATTCGCCGCGATCGTGCCGAAAGCGGATTATCCGGTAGTCGCTGATCAACTGAAATTAGCTCCACTCATTGAAACCGA
>JBGPIK010000011.1:0-39552 GCA_041484845.1 Binatia bacterium
ACATCTGCGGCGCTTCTGCGGGGATGAGCACCGCATCCTTGCGCGTGCTAAGAACCAGGCGAATCTGGACGAACCGGCCTGGCCAAAAGCGACGATCTCTATTCGCGACCGTCGCGCGCAATTTGACGGTGCCGGTCCCTTCCTGAACAGAATTATCGAGAAAGGTGAGTTCACCTTCCCGCGGCTCCCCGGGGTCGTCGGGCAGGCGCACTTCGACCCTAAGCGTACCGCGCGTCATATTCTGCTGCACAGCCGTGAGCTCGTTTTCCGGTATCGTGAAGTCGGCGTACACCGGATCCAAGCGCTGGATGACCAGTAACGCGCTGGCGTTCGCATTGACGACGTTGCCGACGTCGACCAGCCGCTGCCCGGCCCTGCCGTTGATCGGCGAATGAATCGTGCAGTAATCGAGATTGAGACGGGCGCTCTCCACGGCGGCCTGGTTCTGCTTGACCTGGGCGTCGGCCACGTCGACGGCATTTTTCTTGGCGTCGTAATCCTGTCTGGCTACGGCTCGCTGATCGGTCACGCTAGCCACCCGATCAAAATTGATTTTGGCCAACTCCAGCGCCGCCTTTGCCTGGGCGAGGTTTGCCTGCGCCAGGGCCAATTGCGCCTGGTAGGGCCGCGGATCGATGGTGAAGAGCACTTGACCGATTTTTACGTCGGCGCCGTCGACGAAGTGAATCTGAGTAATGCGTCCCGATACCTGAGGCTGAACCGAAACCACCTCGCGCGCGACCATTTTGCCGATGGCATCGAGATAGATGGGGACATCCCGCGCCACGGCTTGCGCGACCGAAACAGGCGCAGGAGGGCGCTCAAACGAAGCCGGCGCCTTGCGGCCACAGCCGGACAAAATGACCAGCGAGAAAAAAATTTCACACAGCGTCCATAGAAGAGAGATTGTTGCGCGAAAGATCATGGGCACGTCCGTCACTGCGTCAGAGCAGCCATGGGATCAGTTTGAACTCGCGTTACGGCTGAGGTGTCGCACGGATCGAGTCCTTTTCCTGGATAGTTCGGATCTATCCCGAGAGCGCGACCCACGGACACCAAGAAAAAAACCCAATCACTATCCGCGCCAAAAACCCACTCCTCAGCCGCTTCGAACAGCCGCCTCCTCTCGCCGCCGGATGCGCTTAGATTATCCTGGAGAGTTTTGATCGCGTCTTCCAAAACAGTACGCATGAGCTGCCTCTCCGGCTCGAAAGTGACGTGCCGACGAAAGCTGTCAAGATAAGGGTCGCCTAACAGAGCGAACCGCTGAAACAAAGAAACCAGGATTTCACCGGCATGGGCTTTAGCGCGCTTTGCCGAACCAGCATTCGCCTGTGCCAAATCCATTTCGCTTTCCTTTCTTTGGGATGTAGTGGGTATTGACTTACCGCGGGACCGACGGCAGGTCGGCCAGCAAAGACAGAACCTTAGGGTTATAATAACGCTTGGCGGCCTGCTGCTTAAGACCGACCCCGAAAAGCGCAAACCAGGTGGCTTGTTCAATCAGCATATCTTGGCTGGCATGGTATTGGATCGCGGGTGTTTTCGGATGCAAATGCAGCATCAAAGCAAACCCGATGTGGTGAACAAACCATGCGCTGAGGTCATGCCGCACCGGCGTCTTGCGCAGCTCGCCGGCCTTGCCCGCTTCTTTGACGCACGCGGCGAATTTAGCCATCCACGCTTTCGCAAACTTCTTGTGCGTCAATCTGACAAACTCTCCGTCCTCCAGGAGACTCCGCGCCATCAGACTATTCATGGCCACCGTACCCGCGTCCGCCGCTGGAGCCTGAAGATAGTGCGCAATCGTAAAGTGAACCATGATCACCAGCGTCGCTGTCGAGGGTTCCAACGCGAGGATACGATTGAATTCGGCGAATGTCGGGCCCTTGGCGCAGGCCTCGAGCATCGCCGTGTATAAAGACTTTTTACTCGGGAAATGTTTATAAATCAGCGCTTCGGAAACTCCCGCTGTTTTGGCCAGCTCGCGCGTGGTCGTTCCGTGAAAACCATTTTCGGCAAACACGTCCCGCACCGCCTCGACAATGGCCCTACGTCGCTTGTCGAAAGGCAACCGCGGTGAACTTTTCATTTCACGAAGTTAGCAATCGCTTACTTATGAGTCAAGCGGTCCGGCGCCGTCTTTGCGCTTCTGACCCGACGCGTCGCATGCTATAGTTCGCGATCGTGTCGTCCGTACGGAAAATGCTTGGCCAGCTGTTCATGGTAGGGGTGAAAGCCGAACGGCTGAGCGCGGAAGAACTTTCCGCCTTCAAGGACATGGCCGTCGGCGGTTTTATCCTTTTTAAACACAACCTCATTGAACCGGAACAGATCGTCACGCTTTGCCGCTCGCTTTGGGATCTTGGTGGCGAGCACCCGCCGTTCATCGCGATCGATCAGGAAGGCGGCAGAGTGCACCGCCTGCCTCTGCCCTTCAGCCATTTTCCGGCCGCCGCTTCGCTTGCGTCCGCCGAGCGACCCCATCTCGCGTATCAAATCAGCCGGGCCACGGCCGCAGAGCTAACAATGGCGGGACTCAATCTCAATTTCGCTCCGGTGCTCGACGTCCGTTCCAATCCGCAAAATCCGATTATCGGTGACCGCTCCTTCGGACGTGATCCGCAACAGGTGATCCGTTTCAGTGAAGAAACGATGGCGGGTTTAAGGGACGGAGGCATCATTCCTTGCGGCAAACATTTTCCCGGTCATGGCGATACCGTCGAAGATCCCCACTGGGTACTGCCGGTGGTCAAACGACCTCTAGCGGAGCTGCATACGCTCGAACTTCCACCTTTTGTCCACGCCTGCCGGAAAAACATCGAGTCGCTTATGACCGCTCATGTCTTGTATTGCGCGCTCGACGCCCAGTGCCCGGCGACGTTGTCGCGGAAAATTGTGACCGGGCTGCTGCGCCGGCAGATGGGCTATGATGGCGTGGTTTTCAGCGATGATCTGGAGATGAAAGCGATCAGCGATAACTACGGCGACGAACAGGCGGCGACGCTTTGTGTGCGCGCCGGCGTTGACGTCTTACTCTATGGTCATGAGCTCGGCAAGGCACAGCGCGCTTTTGAATTTATTGCGTCGGAAGCGACAAGCAATAGCAAGCTCCGCACGCGGCTGGAAACAAGTTATCGCAGAACCGCCAAACTGAAAAAACGCTTTCTAAAAACGTTTACAGGTGTAATGAATAAGTCGCTCGAACTCCGGCTCGTACATCTCGGCCATCAACGACTTGTTGACGCGATTTACGGTAACTTATAGGTACTGTAGCTGATCAATTTCTTAATATCCCGTTGCCATTCACCGTGCCATTTTTCGATTAGCAGGTCGGCCGGGCATTTGCCTTGGTCAAGAAGGAGCTTCAGCGGCTTAAGGTAAATGGTTTCATCCTCACCCTGACTATTGAGCACGTTCTGACGTTTTAGCCCTTCCCAGGCGATGTGAAAAAATTCCTTGGCCAAATCCAGCAGCGAATAGCGCCGAATTCGCGCCGCAAGCGCGTCGCGATGCGAATCGAGATAGACTTGCATTCTCTCATCCCATGTCCATGCTTTGACCAAATCCCACGCGGCCTGCAAACAATCGTCGTCGTAAAAGGCCCCCTTGATCAACGCCGGCAAGGCCGGCATCAACTCCGGCGGCTGACTGTCGACTGAGCGCACCTCAATATAACGTTTGATCCGGGTCTCGGGGAACAGGGTCGTCAGATGAGCGTCCCAGTCTTCCAACGTGGCGCGCTCGCCCTGGTAGCCGCGCTCTAAGTATTGCCGGAAGGTCATGTGCGTCATGTCAATGTAGTCTTTATTGCGAACGATGAAATACATGGGCACGTCCAGCGCGTACTCAACATAGTGGGCAAATGAGACATCTGTGTCGAAGGCAAACTTGAGCATCCCGGCGCGATTTTTATCGGTGTCGGTCCAAATATGCTCGCGAAAGCTTCGATAGCCATTCAATCGACCGTCGCAAATCGGCGAATTAGCAAACGTCGCAATAAGGATCGGCGTCAGCCCCATACCGGTGCGAAACTTCGCCATGGCATCCTTTTCATCTTTGAAGTCGATATTCGCCTGGACCGTGGCGGTTTGTTTCATCATGCGCTGGCCGAGAGTGCCGACCTTCGGCATGTACGGGCCCATAATGCGATAGCGCTTTTTCGGCACCCATTCGATGTCTTCCAAACGGCTGACCGGCTGTATTCCAAGACCGAGAAAGACGATGTCGTGTTCCGCCGTGATCTCCAAGAGTTCGCGAACATGTTGCGTAAACTCCGCGTAGGTGCAGTGGATGCTCTCACAGGGCTCGCCGCTGAGCTCGATCTGTCCGCCGGGTTCCAGGTGGATCTGCTCCTTGCCCCGGATCAGCGCGATGATGCGTCCGTCCTGCTCCTCGGGTTCCCAGTCATAACGGTCAACCAATTCTTTGAGGATAAACTCGACGCCGTGCGGCCCGAAATAGGGAATCGCCTTAGCCGTGTTCCGGTCGACGCCGACTTTTTCGTATTCGGTTCCGATACGCCAGCGGTCACGCGGTTTTCCACCGTCGTGAAAATAGGCTTCCAGCTCATCTTTTTTTTCAATGATTGACATGGTTGCGAATATTCTGCGGGTACGGCGGATGAATCACCCCGTTTTCGGTGATCAGGGCCGAGATCAGCTCTTGCGGCGTCACATCGAAGGCCGGATTGAACACTTTAGTCCCCTTGGGCGCGATCGCACGGCCGAAGATATGCGACACTTCCTTTGGATTCCTTTGCTCGATGGGAATATCCTTTCCCGACGCGCAGTCCAGGTCGATCGACGAAGTTGGGCCCGCCACGTAGAATGGAATCCCGTGCCGCTTCGCCAGAACCGCAATCCCATAGGTGCCGATTTTGTTGGCGACGTCACCGTTCGCAGCCACGCGGTCGCACCCGACCACGACCGCATCGACTTTGCCCCTCTGCATCAAGTAGCCGGTCATATTGTCGGTTACCAGTGTGGCAGGAATTTTTTCTTTTTTCAGCTCCCACGCGGTTAGCCGCGCGCCTTGAAGGACGGGTCGGGTTTCATTCACCCAAACTTCGATTTGCCTGCCGGATTCTTTCAAGGCGCGAATGACGCCGAGCGCCGTTCCATACCCCGCAGTGGCGAGCGCGCCTGCATTACAGTGCGTCATGATGTGCCCGGCATTACGCAGTAAATCCGCGCCGAATTTGCCGAGCTGTTTGTTAGCAGCAATATCCTGTTTGTAAATCTTTAGAGCTTCATCCTTGAGCACGCGCTTGACGCTTTCGACGCCACGGCTGCGGTTTTCCCGGTAGACCTTACGCATACGTTCCAACGCCCAAAACAGGTTCACTGCCGTCGGTCGTGTTTTCGCCAGTGTCAGTAGGATCCGTTCCAACTCGCGGTCGAAATTCTTCTCGGAAGTTTTTCGCACTCCCAAAGCAACGCCCATCGCCGCCGCGACACCGATGGCCGGGGCACCGCGGATGACCATCTCGCGAATGGCTTGCGCTACTTGTTTGTAATCGCGGCAAACCCGATAAATCTCCTTTTGAGGAAGGAGTCTCTGGTCGAGCATGATGACTCGATTGCCTTTCCACTCCAGAGTCTTCACGGCCATAAGTTTTCCATTTTCACAGAGACCGAGTATATTAGCTCAAAGAAGCAAGCGTCAAGGGCAGCGGGTGGACTTTTATCATACCTTAGGCTATTTCACCGGTCTTTTCTTTATTAAGCCAGAAATAGAACCGGCGGCGTTATTTCGTACGGCGCTTCTGGTGCACTTTCTCGATGCGATTCTTTGCGGCGTTATTGCAAGCCACAGCGGACGAAGAAAAATTCTTTGGATGATCGGCGGATTGTTTTTCGGAATTTGGGCCCTCGGCACCTTGTTTTTGTTGCCGGAGAAACGAACACGCGACTAGGGGCCGCTGGCTTGGACCTTAGGGCTGAATCCGTCGTTACTTGTCCTGTGCTATGACATAAGCGAGCCCATGCGCTTGCGTGTGGGTAATCGACAACACCCAACGGCGGATTCCGAGCGTGTCGGCGAAAAGCGCGGTCTTGCCATGCAGGACGATATCCGGCTTGCCGCTCTGTGCCCGCGCGACCTCGATCTCAATCCAGCTCACCTTGGAACCCCATCCCCGACCCAACGCCTTCATGACCGCTTCCTTGGCAGCAAATCGGCCGGCGTAGCTTTCATAGCGGCCGCGGTGTTTTTTTTCGCAATATTGAATTTCCCTTTCGGTGAAAACCCGGTTGCGAAAGCGCGTACCGCTATGTGAATCCTCCAAAGCCTTCTGAATACGTTCAACTTCGATCAGATCCACGCCGATGCTGACGATCATATCCGCAACCTAGCCTCTCCTGCGTCCTCGTGTCAACGCGTCTTGCGGAAAAGCATTCTTCATTGACTGCGACTGAGGGTTCGCGTAAGTTCGTTGCAACGGAGGACGCAAAACCGTGTTGCGACAAATCGTATCGTTTCTACTGTTGACCCTGGCATTGAACTTTCCAGTCACCGCCTCGGCTCAAAAGGGCACGATCAAAATCGCGGTTCAAGCGCCTCTATCAGGTGAGCAGGCGGCGCTGGGCGAACATGTAAAACTTGGAGCGCAGCTAGCGGTCGAAGAGGCGGCTAAGGCGTTCAAGGCTCTCGGCTTCGATCTCGTGTTCGTACCGTATGATGATCAGGCAAAACCCGAGGTCGGTGTAGCCAACGCGCGCAACATTGTCGCGGATTCGGACGTTCTCGCTTTGGTCGGCCACTTTAATTCCGGCGTTGCGTTGCCCGCTTCCGAAGTGTACAAGGACGCAATGCTGGCGATGATCTCGCCCGCCAACACGGCTACAGAAATCACCGATCGCGGATACCCGAATGTGAATCGAGTGTGTGGGCGAGACGACGTTCAAGGACCGGTTGGCGCGCGGTTTGCGGCTCAGGATCTAAAAGTTAAATCCGTTTACATAATCCACGACAAGACTCTGTACGGCCAAGGCGTGGCGGATAATTTCCGCAACGAGGCGAACAAGCTCGGTCTTAAAGTTCTAGGCTATGACGGCACCGAGGAACGCGCCAATTTTGCTCCGATGATTATTCCGATGAAAGCGAAGAGCCCCGATCTGGTCTACTTCGGTGGAATCTATTACCAGGGAGGGCTACTGCTCAAGCAAATGCGCGAGAAGGGCGTGAAGGCGGCATTTATGGGCCCCGATGGGCTCGACTCTTCGGAGATGGTCAAAATCACCGGCGCCCAAGTTATCGGTAGTTATTATACCACGGTTGCGGGACCGCCCGACGCCTATCCGGAGACGGCGGCCTTCGCAAAAAAATTCAAACAACGCTTCGGCAAGGAAGTCGAATCGTTCGGACTGTACGGCTATGACGCGGCCCAGGTCGGGCTCGCTGCTATTGAACAGGCGAGTCGGGCAGACGGCGGAAAAAAACCGAGTCGCGCCGAGGTTTCAGCCGCCATCCGAAAGCTGAAAAACTTTAAAGGGGTTACGGGCTCGATCACTTTCGACAACAAAGGAGACCCCATTAAAGCCAAATACTTCGTGCTGCAGTTCGATAAGCGCAGTTACCCGGGCAAAGTGGTTAAAGTCATCGAGCAAGCGGCGCCTCAAGCGAAGAAATCCTAAGCTCGTCCTCAACGATTATTCTCAGCGATGCGGCCGCTAAGCCAGCCGCTCGTTTTTGTAAAGCGATGAAAAAGAAGTTGCGCGTCGCAATTCTGTTCGGCGGGAAATCCGCAGAACACGAGATTTCCCTTATATCGGCCCGAAACATCGTCGCTGCGATGGATACGAATAAATATGAGATCGTCTCCATCGGGATCGACAAGCAAGGCCGCTGGATTTTTGATCAAGGAGCTCGGCTGTTACGCAGCGGCAGACAAACGCAAGTGAAGCTGCGTCGCCGCGACGATACCGTGGCCGTGCTACCCGGCGCGACGCAAGCGCCGGTGATGCGAATTTCACGCCGCGCCGCTCTGGCCGCGGTGGACGTGGTGTTTCCGATACTTCATGGACCGTTCGGCGAAGACGGGACGGTTCAAGGTCTGCTCAAGCTCGCCAATGCCCCATTTGTCGGTGCCGGCGTGCTCGGTTCGGCCATCGGAATGGACAAGGACGTGATGAAGCGATTGCTAAGGGACGCCAAATTGCCGATAGCGAAATTCATGGTTCTCCGCCGTGGCTCAGCCCGCACGACCGATTTCGCCGCGGTCAAGCGCGCCTTGGGACTGCCGTTTTTCGTCAAACCGGCGAATCTTGGCTCGTCCGTCGGCATCAGCAAAGTGCACCGTAAGAATCAATTCGCCGCCGCCGTGAGGGAGGCGTTTCGCTACGACACGAAGGTTCTGATCGAGGAAAACATTCAGGGACGCGAAATCGAATGTGCGGTGTTGGGAAACGAAACCCCGATGGCGTCGTTGCCGGGAGAAATTATCACGCGCCACGACTTCTATTCTTACGAGGCCAAATACCGGGACGAAAAGGGATCTCGCCTCGTCATCCCCGCCCCGTTGCCCGATCCGGTGGTGAGAAAGATTCAGCAGCTTGCGGTAAGGACATTCAAAGTTCTTTGTTGCGAAGGAATGGCCCGAGTCGACTTTTTTCTGCGCGGTAAGGCCGGGATCTTTGTCAACGAGATCAACACCATTCCGGGATTTACCAAAATAAGTATGTACCCGAAATTGTGGGAAGCTAGTGGAATTTCCTACCCCAGTCTGATTGACCGCTTGATACAGCTCGCCCTGGAAACCTCCCGCAACGAGAGGAATTTAAGAACCTCCCACTAGTGCCGATTACAACGCTAGACGGTGTCGAGCGAGCGACACCGAAAAGGTAACCGGAAGTCATGGTTCTTAAACCGCTCAGCTACGAAGATCCGCTGTACCAGTTGCGGCGGGATGGCAATATTAAAAATTCAACAGCCGCACGGCGGCCGGGGAGCGGTGCGAGCTGACCCATTGCGATTTTCGTAATCTCGACCTGCGGAAAATCGACGCAAGCGGACTGGACTTGAGCAACAGCTATTTTCGCTCAGCCGATTTGCGTGGCACCGATCTTTCAAAGGCGTGTCTCGACGACGCCAGTATCAACGGCGCTAAAATCTCCGGGGCACTTTTCCCCGCCGAACTTACCCCTGACGAAATCACCCTTTCCGTCGTTCACGGCACACGGATGCGCTATAAGGAATAACCCTTCGGCCGGCGCGACTCGCTGGTTTCAATCCATCTGCCTCCTTAAGAACGTCGGGATGTCGTAATTGTCATCCTCTTCCTGATTCTGGGCGAATTGAAAACCAGTCTTGTTTAGCGTCACCGTTTCCACCTCATCGCTCCCCTGCTTCTTGCGTTGCCACGTGGGGGTGTCCAGATCATCAACGATCGTGCCCAGATGAACCACTTTTTTGTTCTTTGCGCCCGCATGGGTAATGCTGGAGACATTTGTCGGAGCGGGCTTCCGTTCTTCTTTGACTTCTCCGAATCCGGTGGCGATGACCGTAATGCGGATTTCGTCCGTTAGCGAGTCATCAATGACAGCGCCGAAAATGATGTTGGCATCATCGTCCGCTTCTTCTTGAATCATGGACGCCGCTTCATTGACCTCATGGAGGCAGAGATCGGGGCCACCGGTAATGTTGATGAGGACTCCACGTGCACCCTGAATCGAAATGTCTTCAAGCAGCGGGCTGGAGATGGCCTTTTGCGCGGCTTCGACGGCGCGATTTTCTCCCGAAGCGGAGGCGGCTCCCATCAAGGCCAGCCCCATCTCCGCCATGACCGTGCGCACATCGGCGAAATCGAGATTGATCAATCCCGGCGTAATGATCAGGTCAGAAATACCGCGTACCGCCTGGAGAAGCACATCGTCCGCCTTGTGAAAAGCCTCTAGCATTGTCGTGGTCTTGGCCGCGATGCTGAGCAGGCGCTGATTGGGAATAACGATCAGCGTATCGACGCTTTGCTTAAGTTCCTCAATCCCTTCGTCTGCCTGGCGCATTCTTTTCTTGCCTTCGAATATAAAGGGTTTCGTCACCACGCCTACGGTTAGCGCGCCCACTTCCCGAGCCATCCGTGCAACCACCGGCGCACCGCCCGTGCCCGTGCCTCCTCCCATACCCGCCGTGATAAAGATCATGTCCGAGCCGGCCAAGTATTCCTTGATTTTATCCTGATCTTCGAGTGCCGCCCGACGCCCGATCTCCGGATTGGCTCCCGCGCCCAATCCTTTCGTGACCTGGCCGCCCAATTGTATTCGGATCGGCGCTTGGCTCGCCTCTAGCGATTGCGCGTCGGTGTTCGCTACCATGAAGTCGACGCCCGAGAGTTTGGCCCCAATCATGGTGTTGACCGCGTTGCCACCGCCTCCGCCGATCCCGATGACTTTTATGCGCGCGCTTAACTGTGTCTGCTCGATAATTTCAAACATAGCCTTCCTCCTTCAGATAAATCTCAACCGTTTTATTCAGATCAAAAAAATTCACTAAACCAATCCGACATTCGGTGCCGAACCTTAGAAAAAATGTTGTCGTCGCGGATGCGAAAAAAATTTCGTTCCTGCCGTTTCATGCCGTAAAGAACCAAGCCCACGCCCGTGGCATAGATCGGACTGGAAATCAGGTCCACTAATCCACCGACATGAATCGGCACTCCCAATCGGACCGGCATCCCGATGATCTGTTCCGCCATTTCGGCTGCCCCGGGCAGCAGCATCGAGCCGCCCGTCATCACCACGCCCGAAGCCAACGCCTCGTCGTAACCCGACTTTTCAATCTCCGCACGCACGAGTTGAAAGACTTCGTCCAATCGCGGCTCGATGATTTCACAAAGAATTTGTCGTGAGACGCTGCCGGCAGGCTTATCGGCAACGCTTGGAACTTCGACGCGTTCGTCCGTGGCGACCATCGAAGCTTTGGCCAGACCATAGCGTTGCTTGATGCGCTCCGCATCGCCGAAGGGAGTTCGCAGACCGGCCGCGATATCGCTCGTCACGTGATTGCCGCCAATCCCGAAGACCGCAGTGTGTTTCACCGTGCCGTCGTGAAAAATCGCAATATCCGTGGTGCCCCCTCCCATATCGACCAAAGCCACACCCAGTTCGCGCTCTTCATCACGCAGGACCGCGTCGGCGGAGGCCAAAGGTTCCAAAGCAATGTCCGCAACGTTGAGGCCCGTGCGGTTGCAGCACTTAATAATATTTTGCGCTGAAGTGACCGCACCCGTGACAATGTGGACCTTGGCCTCCAGACGAACTCCGGACATGCCGAGGGGCTCTTTGATCCCGTCCTGATCATCGATAATAAAATCCTGCGGCAGAACATGAAGAACTTCCCGATCCATGGGAATGGCTACCGCTTTAGCCGCGTCGATCACGCGCTCGAGGTCCCGCGGCGTCACTTCCTTGTTTTTCACCGCGACGATTCCATGGCTGTTGAAACCCTTAATGTGACCGCCGGCGATTCCCGTAAAAACCGTGTGAATTTCACAGCCTGCCATGAGTTCGGCCTCTTCAATTGCTTTTTTGACGGAACTCACCGTGCTCTCAATGTTAATGACCACGCCTTTGCGCAATCCCTGCGAGGGATGCGATCCTACGCCGATGATATCCACCCCCGCTTCGGTCATTTCACCGACAATCGCGCAAACTTTTGAGGTGCCAATGTCTAAACCGACTACGATACTGTGTTTCTTAGCCATAAGGTTCTAGTGCTGGTAAAATGCTCATTACCGTTATTGCCGCACCTTTCTTGAGCGGGCGACGACTTGATCACGGAAGCTCACGTCTAACGACGCGAGGCGATTCTCATGTCCTTTCCACAGCGTTAGGACACGGTCCAATCGTTGCAACTTTGACTCCCAATCTCCTGCACCCATATGTAAGGCTATCGGATAGGCGGTCGTATAGAGAACCAAACGGTCCGATGATTCAAAATGAATCTCCGAAAGATGATGAAAGTCGTTAGCCATTAAGTCGCCGAGTCGGACAGCATCTTGGATTCGTCTGCGAACATCCGGATTGACTGTCGCCAGCTCTTCCGGGCGTAACCCGGTCAGTAGCGGAAACTGCACGTCCTCCCCTTCGCCGATTTCCTTAAAAACAACTCCGTCGGAATCGACATAATACAATTGACCCATCACCACGATCGCCTTCGGCGTTCGTTCTTCAACTTCAATCACGACTCGCCGCGGAAATTCCCTGCGCACCAATACCCGGCGCACCCATGGATGTTTGGCAATCTTATTTTCGATGGCGGCGGGATCGATCTTCCACATATTCATGCCGTGTCTCAAACCAGCCATAGCAACAATCTCGCTACCGCCCACTTTATCACCACCGCGCACCTGAATTTCGCGCACGTAAAAGTAAGGGCTGTTGAGAACAAACCCGCGCGCGGAAACAAACGCTGCCGTCAGCTGATTACCCCAGAGGAACAGCGTGGCGGCGAGGACACATAGAAGCGCCGCGGCGGCGGCGGTCCATAGCGGACCGCGCTTGTGCCGGGAGTTTCGTTTGCGATTGTCTCGTCGATAGACCGCTAATTGCATGACGTTAATCTTCACCTAACGGGACGGCCAGTCACCGATCAGGCGAACCTCCGGCACCAATTCAATTCCGAACTGCCGCTTGACTTCAGAACGGGCCAGCTCCATCAATTCACGCACGTCGTCCGCTTTTGCGCCTCCGAGATTCACGATAAAGTTTGCGTGCCGTTCGGAGATCTGCGACTGACCGAGCCGTTTTCCCTTAAGTCCCGCCGCTTCGATCAACCGGCCGGCAAAGTCGCCCGAGGGATTGCGAAACATGGACCCTGAATTCGGAAACCCTGAGGGTTGGCTGCCTTTTCTTTTGCTGACTAATTCATCGACTTTCGACTTGACTCGCGCGGCTTCATCTTTGTATAAGCGCATCTCCACCCGCGTAACCACGGTTCTCTCAGGAAGATGCGAGTCGCGATAGGTGAAAGTCATTTCCGCTCGGGTCAAACGAATGGCTTTACCTTGCCGCGTTACGCCTTCCACTTGTTCGACAACCTTCTCGATTTCAGACCCGTAGGCGCCTGCGTTCATCACTAAGGCTCCGCCCACGGTCCCGGGAATTCCTTCGGCGAACTCCAGGCCGCCGTAGCCCTTGCGCGCCGCTTCTCGAACCAGTTGCGTTACCACGTAGGCGGCGCCGACTCGAAGCCAAACGGTCCGACCGTCTTCGCGCCACTCCGCGCTCTTGAATTCGCCGGCCAAGCGCAGAACGGCTCCGGAGATGCCGCGGTCGCTGATTAAAACGTTGCTGCCGTTTCCAAGTAAATAGAAAGCGGTGTCGTAGCGCTGTAAAAGCATTAAAAGGCGCCGCAGAGCCTGCTCCGTTTCCACTTCGATAAAATAATCCGCCGGGCCACCGATCTTCATGGAGGTGTAACGCGCCATGGGTTCGGAGCGCTTCACCTTTAGCTCGGATAAAAGCTTCAGCTCCCGCGCTAAGCCGATTTCCTGAGTTTCTTCTGTCATCGCAAGCATCATCAGATTGGAGTGTTGGAGTACTGGAGCATTGGGCCTCCCATTACTCCATCATTCCATGACTCCATCACTCCACTCTTCATTTGAGCGCCTCCACGAGCGCTTCTCCCACTTTATAGATGTCCCCGGCGCCCAGGGTGAGCGCGACATCGCCGGCAACAAGTTTTTCGCTCAATTGTTTAGCGATCTGTGTCTTATCCGCAATGAACTCAACGTCCACGTGACCCTTTTTTTTAATGGCTTGATAGAGAATTTCGCCGCTCACCTCCGCCATCGGATCTTCGCCGGCTCCATAAATTTCCGTTAGAACGAGCCGGTCGGCGCCGTCAAAAGCGGTTAGAAACTCGCCAAATAAGTCGTGCGTGCGGCTATAGCGGTGCGGTTGAAAAATCACCGTTAGCGGCCGTTTCCAGCTATCGCGAAGGGCGGCTAGTGTCGCGCGAATCTCTTCGGGATGGTGGCCGTAATCATCGATCACCATAATTCCTCTCGGCTCGCCCTTGACCTCGAAACGACGATGAATACCGGTGAAGGCATCCAGCGCTTCGGCGACGTGCTTGAAGGGAATTTCCAACTCATGGGCCACCGCGACCGCCGCCAAGGCATTGGTTGCGCTGTGTCGCCCCGGTAGGTGCAGCTGCAATTTACCGAGCGGCTGTGCTTGATGGAGCACCGTAAACTCGATGCCTGCACCTTTCATCTTGAGATCGCGCGCGGAGACTTCGGCTTCCGGAGACAGGCCATACGTGGTAAACCGTTTGCGCACTTTCGGCAAGAGCGCGCGCACGTGGGCA
Source organism: Binatia bacterium (assembly GCA_041484845.1). Taxonomy (GTDB): domain Bacteria; phylum Desulfobacterota; class Binatia; order UBA9968; family UBA9968; genus JBGPIK01. The sequence goes on from JBGPIK010000011.1 coordinate 14,311, forward strand.
TTGTCGAGACAGAGTACCGCTAGTCCGTAAAAGGGAATCTTGTTGATGAAGATTAAGAAGCATTCGTTCAAGCGCTCCATAGTCTGGTGATAGTCCATGTGCTCGCGGTCAATGTTCGTGACCACGGCGATGATAGGCGAGAGAAGGAGAAAACTACCGTCGCTTTCATCAGCTTCCGCAACAAGTATTTCACCCTGGCCCATCTTGGCGTTGGTGCCAAACATATGCACCCGGCCACCAATGACCATCGTCGGATCCAAGCCGGCTGCGCTGAGCACCGCCGCAATCATTGAAGTCGTAGTCGTCTTACCGTGGCTGCCGGCAACCGCAACGCCGTATTTCATGCGCATCAGTTCCGCCAGCATCTCGGCACGGGGAATCACCGGAATCTGACGGCGGCGCGCTTCCATTACCTCAGGATTGGAGTATTTGACTGCAGTGGACACGACCACCACCGAAGGATTAGCCGCGAGATTTTTTTCTTCATGCCCAACGAAAATCTGCGCTCCGAATGATCTCAAGCGTTGCGTTGCTTCAGTTTCGTGGAGATCGGAGCCGGAGACGACGTAACCCAAATTCAACAGCACCTCGGCGATACCGCTCATGCCGATTCCGCCAATGCCAACAAAATGAATCCGATGTTTCTTGTGCAGCATTTGCTTCTGAACACCACCCGCCGTTACCCGCGCGCTAAAGCGTAACACTCATCAACGACTCGAGCGGCGGCTTCAGGCCGACCCAGCGCGCGCGCCGCCGCTGCTATGCACGCAATCCGCGCCCGGTCTGCGAGCAACTGCCGGATTCGCGTCGCTAAAGTTTCGCCATTTAAATTTTGGTCGAGAATCATCTCCGCGGCGCCGCGACGCTCCAACGCCTCCGCATTCAGACGCTGGTGATCGTAAATAGCGTACGGAAAAGGCACGAGAATCGCCGCCTTGCCAAACGCCGTTAGTTCTGCCACCGTCATGGCGCCAGAGCGGCACAGCACCAAATCGGCTGCCGCATAAGCTTCGTCCATCATTTCGATAAACGGCGCTACTTCCGCTGCAAACGGAAGTGAAGCATAGGCATTTTTGACCATGGAAAAGTCCGCCTGCCCGGTTTGATGAATGATCTGGAGTTGCGATTCAAAGTCCGTCAATCTTTTCAGAGCATCGACAACGGCGATGTTGATGTGATGAGCGCCGAGGCTCCCGCCGGTAATGAAAAGCGTGAATTTTTCGCTTTTCTTGACCTCCGGCAGCTTGCGCCAGCGCACTGGATTTCCGGTCTCGACCACGTGCGCCCCGGGAAAATAAGCGGCACTCTCCGGGTACGCCGTCAATACCCGATCGACGACGCGGGCCAAAAGCTTATTGGTGAAACCGGGACGGAGATTTTGCTCCATAATCGCGCAGCGAATGCCTTTCAGTTTCCCCGCGAGCACAAATGGACCGGAGGCATAGCCGCCCAAGCCGAGGATAACGTGCGGGCGAAAATCGCGAATGACCGCGAGCGAGCGCAGCAAACTCGCAGGGATACCAAACAAGGCCTCCAATGCGCCGCGAACACCCCTCCCCTTCAAACCCCGGACGGCAAGTAGCTCTAACCTGAAGCCTTCTTGCGGCAGCACCCGCGCTTCAATTCCTTGATTCGTTCCGACAAACAAAATTTGCGTCATTGCGTCACGGCTTTGAAATTCACGTGCCACGGCCAAGCCTGGGAACAGATGGCCACCGGTTCCCCCACCGGCCAAGATCACGCGCATGTTTTTAGAGTCTCCTGCGCGAGAGACCGAGCAAAATTCCCGCCTCCGTAAGGTTAATAACCATGGCCGAACCGCCGTAACTGATAAACGGCAGCACCAATCCCTTCGTCGGCATCAGCCCCATCACCACGCCCATGTGAATCAAAGCCTGCAGCCCGAGTAGAACCGTCAGACCAAAAGCCAAATACTGATCAAAAGGTTCTTCGATGCGCGCGGTCAGGCGCAGGCCGCGCAAAATGATAAGCCCGAACAGCGCCAACACGACCCAAGCGCCGATCAAGCCGAGCTCTTCGCCAATCACCGAGAAAACGAAGTCGGTGTGGGCTTCGGGAAGATAGAAGAGTTTCTGACGGCTCTCTCCCAATCCGCGCCCCCACAGTTGGCCCGAGCCGAAGGCAATGAGTGACTGAATGATTTGGAAGCCGCTGCTCGAGGCGTCGCGCCAAGGATCCAAAAACGTCAGCAGACGGCGCAATCGATATTCGGCTTTGAGCATCACATAGACCAGCACCGGCAACGCCATTAGGCCCGTGGCCAACAGGTGGCGAACCCGAGCGCCGCCAATAAAAAGCATCAAATAAAGCAGCACGATCAAAATCAGCGCCGTGCCGAAATCCGGCTCCAACAGCAGTGCTCCCAAAAAAGCCCCGGCGACGATTAGGTGAGGGACAACGCCGACGGAAAAGGTCTGAATCGTCTCTTCCTTCTTGGCAATCGAATGGGCGAGATAGAAAACGACGGTGAGCTTTGCGAGCTCGGCGGGCTGAAAGGCGAAGCCGGGAAGCATTAGCCAGCGACGGGCGCCACCGCGAATCACGCCGATGCCGGGAATCAGGACCAACACCAAAATAACAAAGGTCAGTCCCAGAAGCGGGTAAGCCAATCGTCGATAGGTCGCGGAAGGTACAAATGAAGCCATAATCAGTGCCACGATCCCAGCTCCCACCGCAATCAACTGTTTGCGGAAGAGGTAAGTCCCATCGGTAAAACGCTCCTGTGAGTAAAGGTAACTCGTGCTCAGGACCATGGTTACGCCAATGGCGAGCAGTGCGGCCACAGCCAAAAATAACCATTTGTCGACAGCGAAACCGTCTCTCATAGAGCCCGCACCAAGGTCTTAAAAACCTTTCCTCGCTCGGCGTAGTTGCGGAACATATCGAAACTCGAACAGGCGGGGGACAACAGCACCACATCGCCCGGTTGCGCGTGCTCGGCCGCGTCGCGAACCGCCGCCTCCAGATCACGAACCCTTACAGTCGTCGTTAGATCGCCCAGCGCATTGGCGATGATCTGCCCGGCCGCTCCAAAAAGGATCAGGCGCCGAACTTTTTGTTCGATTGCTTTGCGCAGCACCCCGTAGTCGCCGCCTTTATCGACGCCGCCCGCCAATAGAAGAACGGGCGCGGAAAAACTTGCTAATGACTTCACCACCGCGCCGACGTTCGTTCCTTTGGAATCATTGAAGAAACGAACTCCGTCTCGCTCCCTGACAAATTCAAGACGATGCTCGAGACCGGGAAATTCCTCCAGGGTTTGCTGGATCGCCGCTTGAGAAACTCCGACGGCCTTGGCAATCGCGACGGCAGCCATCATATTCTCGACATTATGGATGCCTTGAATTTTCACTCGGCCTAGCGGAAATTTCTCCTCTAATGACCCGCCACGCCAGATGATGGCGTCGCCAACTGCGTAGACACCGTCATTGACTTGGGAAAAACCAAACGACACAACACGCGCCCGAACGCGTTCCCGCTGCGCCCAAACCAGCGGATCGTCACGGTTCAAGACGGCAATGTCATCTTTTCCTTGGGCCGCAAAAATTCTCTCTTTAGCCTGGCAATAGGCGGCAAAATCGGGGTAGCGGTCCAAATGATCCTCGGTCAAATTAAGCAGGGCCGCGACGCGCGGCCGAAACTGCTCTACCCATTCCAACTGAAAGCTGCTGATCTCGACCACACCCCAATCCCACGCTCCGGAAACGAAACCGATCAAGGGCGCGCCGATATTGCCGCCGATGAACACGTTTTTACCGCCGGCCTTAAGCATTTCGCCCACGAGCGTGGTGGTCGTGCTCTTGCCGTTGGTGCCGGTAATGGCCACGAGCGGCGCGGGCAAAAAGCGATAAGCGATCTCGATCTCACTCAGCACCGCGATACCCCGCGCGACCGCGTCGCGCAGCAGCGGATTCTCGGCCGGTACTCCCGGACTGGGAATGAGGCAATCGACACCTGCCAACGCGCTGCGATCTTCACCGCCCAAAAAATAACCAATGGATAGACCGGCGAGACTTGCCATTTCGTGTTTCAGCTCTGGTTCCGAGCGCAAATCGCTAACCGACACCCTGGCCCCTCGATTCACGAGAAAGCGCGCGCATTCGTTGCCGGTCCGCGCCAGTCCTAAAACCAAAAACTTTTTCCCGTTGAGCTCCATCGATCATCGCCGCTTTCATCTCAGCTTTAGCGTGCTCAAGCCGATGACGGCGCAAATAAATGAAACGATCCAAAAACGCACGATGATTTGTGGTTCCGGCCAGCCCTTAAGTTCGTAGTGATGATGAATCGGCGCCATCAAGAAAACACGTTTGCGACGCAGCTTGTACGAGGCCACCTGAAAAATCACGGATAAGGCTTCGGCAACAAAAATACCACCGACGATCAGCAGCAGAATTTCATTCTTGGTCATGACCGCGACAATTCCCAGTGCTGCGCCCAGCGCGAGCGATCCCACGTCTCCCATAAACATCTGAGCGGGGTAGGCGTTGTACCACAGAAAACCCAAACCCGCGGCCACCACGGCGGCGCAGAACACGCTCAATTCACCGACGCCGGCGACATAAGGAATCTGCAGATACTCGGCCAGTTTCAAGTGTCCGGTCACATAAGCAATTACTGCGTAAGTGCCGGCAGCAATCATGATCGGCCCAATCGCCAAGCCATCGAGCCCGTCGGTAAGGTTCACGGCGTTGGAGGCCCCGACGATCACGAGCATCGCGAATGGGATATAAAAAAGTCCCAGGTCAGGACGGATATTTTTCACGAAAGGAATTCCCAACTCCGTGCTGAACTTTAGAAATACACAGAGAATCGTGGCGACAATGAAGGCAATGGTAAATTGACCGATCAACTTGGCGCGCGGCGGCAGCCCTTTACTGTTCTTGCGGCTAAGCTTCAGATAATCGTCGAGAAAACCCACGGCACCGAATCCAATCGTCCCGGCGAGGGCTAGCCAGACGTAGGGATTAGACAAATCCGCCAGCAGCAGCGTCGAAAGCGCCAATGCCAGAATGATTATTGTCCCTCCCATCGTCGGCGTGCCCGCCTTCGCGGAATGAGAAGCCGGGCCATCGTCACGAATTTGTTGCCCGATCTGCTTTTCTGTCAGCACACGGATTAACCATGGCCCCAGTAAAAATGAGACTACCAGCGCCATCAACGCGGCCATGGCGGCGCGGAACGTGATATAGCGAAAGACATTGAAGGCCGAATAGGTCGTGTGCAGCGAGTAAAGAAGCTGATAAAGCACTTCGGTTCTCCTCACCTCCGGCCTTTCAATTTTTCGACGATCTTTTCCATTGTCATGCCCCGGGAGCCCTTCAAGAGGAGCCAATCGCCTCTCTTTACACGACGACGCAACTGCCGGGCGAGATCGCTGTGATCCTTACCCACAAAAATTTTTTCCGGCGGCATGCCGCCGCGTAGCGCGCCCTTGCGCACCTGCTCCGTCGTCTCGGCGCCAAGAAGATACAGAGCAGAAAGGCGATATTGCGCGACCCGCTTGCCAAGCTTTAGATGTTGCTGTCGGCTCTGCTTGCCAAGCTCAAACATATCTCCGAGTACGGCAATTCTTTCACCCCGGCCTTTGATTTCCGCCAACGTTTTAATAGCCGCTTCGACCGACGCTGGGTTTGCGTTATAGGCGTCGTTGATAATACCGATTCCCCGCCACTCTTCGATTTGCATGCGCATCGGGAAAGGACGCGCGCGCTCCAAGCCGCGGCGAATCGCCGCCAGACTGGCGCCCAGGTTATGTGCCAGCGCGGCCGCGCCGACGGCATTCGCGACGTTGTGTTGGCCTGGATAATTCAGTCGAATGTTGCAGCGGGCCCTACCCGCTACGAGGGTAAAGCGTATGCCCTTGGGTCCGAGCGATCTCCAAGACTCCGCGCGTACGTACCCGCGTTTGCCGTACGTTATTTTGTCCCCTCTAAATTGCCGCCCGAGCCGGCGAACCCAAGGGTCATCGAGATTGACGGCGATGGTTCCGCCCGGTCGAACGTTACGGTAGAGCGCAGCTTTTTCCCGCGCGACTCCGGCCAAGGTGCTCAGTCCTTCGAGATGCGCCGCCGCAACGGATGTAACGATTCCGAGGTCCGGGTCGGCGATTTGAGCGAGGCGCTGAATCTCTCCCGGATGATTGGTCCCTAGTTCGACGACTGCCACTCGATGGTCCCGTCTGAGCCGCAAGAGCGTGAGCGGCAGCCCGACCAGGTTGTTAAAATTTCCTTCCGTCTTTAATACCTTCCCGCGGAGCGATGCGCCGTTTAAAAAAGCCTCTTCGAGAATCACCGCGAGCATCTCTTTCGTTGTAGTTTTCCCGTTGGACCCCGTGATAGCAATAACCGTGGGCGCGAATTTCTCACGGCGATAGTGAGCAAGATCTCCCAACGCCTTGAGAGTATCCGGTACCTTGATCACCGTAGCATTTTTTCCAGTCCGACCCGGCTGGCGATGAACGATCACGCAGCGCGCGCCGCAGCGCACTGCTTCGGAAATAAAGCGATGCCCATCCAGTCTCTCGCCTTTGAGAGCGACAAATATTGAACCCGTTCTGACCTTGCTTGAATCCGTCACGACTTCGCCGAACACGTTTTTCCTACCCTCGCGCAAAAGTTTCCCCGCAGTGGCCAATAAGATCTCATTTTTTGTCCACGACATGGCAAGTTTCGAGTTGCGGTTTCCGGCTGGCTATATCGTGCGGGGCCACTTAATCTGTGAGTTTAGTCACTGGAACCCGAACGCTAAACCGAAGCCTGTCCCATGATCCGGCTCGCTTCCTCGCGTGCCACCTCTCGGTCGTCAAAATGAATCCGCTGTTGCCCCAAGATCTGATAATCCTCATGTCCCTTTCCGGCGATCAGAACAAGGTCGCCGCGGCGCGCTGCGCGTAAGGCCGTGCGAATCGCCGTGCGCCGATCGGACTCGACAGTGTAACCACGATTCAATTCTTGTTGACGTTTTGCAGCCGGAACCGGAGCACCGCTATCCGAATCGTTGAATTTTCTAAGACCGATTTTCTCCACACCCGCTTCCACGTCCGATAGAATTGTCAGCGCATCCTCTGTGCGCGGGTTGTCCGATGTCACCACGATCAAATCGCTCAACCGCGCCGCTATTGCACCCATCAGCGGGCGCTTTCCTCGATCGCGATCCCCACCGCAACCAAACACCGTGACGACTTTGCCCTGAGTCAATGGACGAACGGCCGCCAGCACCTTCTCGAGCGCGTCGGGCGTATGAGCGTAATCGACGAGAATGGCAATGCCGAGCGGATTTTCCACTTTTTCCAGCCTGCCCGGTACTGAAGTAAGTTTTTGAATCCCGCTCAGCACCGCGTTGATAGGCAATCCAAGCGCCAATCCCGCGCCAATGGCACCCATAATATTCTGCAGATTAGCCGCACCGATCAGCCGCGACGAAAATTCTATTTGTCTGTCTTTGACCTGTAGCTTTCCGTGCTGACCGGAGACATCACTCTTGACATCGCAAGGATGAATGTCCCATCGATCATCTTCGCCGTAACTCCAAATCTCCATTCCGTTATGACAAACTTTATCGATGAGTTGTTGTCCGCGAGGATCGGTGCCATAAATGACCGCGGTTTTTTTAGGCTTTGTGCTGTGCTTTAAATGGTCGGTGAAAAGCTTGCTTTTGGCGGCAAAATAATCGTCCATATCCGCATGATAGTCGAGGTGATCGCGCGAAAGGTTGGTAAACACCGCCACATCGAACTCCAATCCACGCACTCTTTCCTGCATCAGCGCATGGGAGGAAACTTCCATGACTACGGATTTCACCCCGGCCCGAGTCATCTCCGCGAGCAATGACTGTAAATCCAGCGATTCAGGGGTGGTGTGATGGGAAGGAATTTCACGTTTACCATAGCGGTAATTAACGGTGCCGATGACACCCGGCTCCAGGCCTGCCGCGGAGAGCATCGATTCGATCAAGTAGCTGACGGTCGTCTTTCCATTGGTACCGGTTATGCCCACCAGTTTTACGCGATCGCCGGGCCGACCAAAAAAGTGCGCGGACCATAAACCCATGGCGCGCCGAACGTCTTTAACCCGAACGAAAGTTGCGCCCTTCGGCGCGTCTTTACGGACCATGACGACCGCGGCCACCCCGCGCCTGACGGCTTCAGCGATATAATCGTGACCATCAAGCTTCTCGCCGGGAATGGCGAAAAAAACCAGTCCGTGGCCGACCTTGCGCGAGTCATAAGTCAAGCCGTTTACCTCTTGATCGAGATCCCCCTCGGCTTGTTCCACCTCCTGCAGCGTCAAGAATTCCCTCAAACGCATTACGTTCAACCTTGCAGGTTCAAGACCAGAGTGTCGTTCTCGCTCCAGGTTACTCCCGGCGCAGGCGATTGATTGACGACATAGCCGTTGCCATGCATTTTGACCCGCACCTTCATGGCGCGGGCTCTTTCTACCGCCTCACGCAAACTGAGGCCGACAAAATCGGGAACAGCCGACGCATTGCCGTCACTCGCCGGGTCGTTTTCTTTTATGGGCGCACGGCGCAAGGGAGCTTCGACCCCTCCAATCGTTGACGGAATAAACTCGCTCTTTTGGGGCGCCACAGCAAGATGACGCAGGGCGCCCTGCGCGATGTCGCGGAAGGCCGGCGCCGCGACGACACCGCCATAAACATTGACCTCCGGTTCATCGACCAAAACCAGCACGACCAAGCGCGGATCTTTGGCCGGAACAAACCCGACGAAAGATGCGACTCTTTTCTTGGCAGCGTATCCGCCATGAGCGAGGTCGGCCTTTTGCGCCGTCCCGGTCTTGCCTGCGACTTCAAAACCCTCGATGTTCGCCATCGTACCGGTCCCGCCCTCGCTGGTAACCTCTTTCAGCATGGATGCGAGCAATTGCGAAGTCTTGTCCGAAATAACCCGACGCACGACGTGAGGTTGATTCTGTGCCAAAACTTCGGCGTTTGGGCTCACCACGCGATTCACCACGTAAGGCCGCATAAGGAATCCGCCGTTGGCCACCGCAGCGTAGGCCATGACCATTTGCATCGGCGTCACCGAAATGCCTTGCCCAAAGGCGTGGGTCGCGAGATCGACGGTAGACCAAGATTCGGGTCTGCGCAGCAGTCCGGGGATTTCTCCAGGCATATCGATGCCGGTAATTTTCCCAAAGCCAAACTTTTCAATGTATCTAAAATAGCGATCTTTCTTTAGCTTCTCGGCTACTTTCGTGAAACCGATATTGCTCGACACTTGAAGAATTTTGTAAAAGGGCAGCCATCCATTGGGGTGGGTATCGTGGATGATTTTGCCGCCGAACGCATATTTCCCCATTTCGCAATAGAAAAGATCCTCTTTCCCGACCACACCTTCTTCTAAGGCCGCTGCGGCCAAGATCGTTTTAAAGATCGATCCGGGCTCAAAGCTGTCGGCAACCGCCCGATTGCGCCTCTGCTGCGCCGACTCTTTAGAAAAATTATTGGGGTCGAACGATGGATAATTGGCCAAAGCGAGCACCTCTCCGGTGAAAGGCTCGACGACAATAGCGACGCCGGCTTTGGCGCGGTTCTTAACAACGGTCGACTCCAGCTCTTTTTCGGCCAAATGTTGGATCGACGTGTCAATGGTTAAGTAAACATCGCCGCCGGCGGGAATCCGAAGCCCTTCTACGCCTTGCGCCAATACTCTTCTTCCAAGGGCGTCGCGTTCGATCATTGACGAGCCGGTTTCGCCCCGAATATAATCATTATACTGAAGCTCCAAACCTTCCAGTCCTTCCGAATCGCGGCCGACAAATCCAATCACCTGACCGGCGAGCTGGCCTTGCGGATAGTAGCGGTGCGGCTCGTAAAACATGCCCACGCCGTCGACATTGAGAGCCTGTATCCGGTCGGCTTCGACAGGAGAAACCTGTCGCTTTATCCAAACGAACGGTTTATCGGAAGCGAGCTTTTGCTTTACGTCCGCCCAACTTAAATTGAGAATTTTGGCAAGACTTCGCGCCACGGCTTCCGGTTGGCGAATTCGGTGCGGCCGGACATATACCGATTGCGCTTCGAGGCTTAACGCCAACGGCTCACTGGCACGATCGAGCACCGCGCCGCGTTTGGGCAAAACAATCCATTCCTTTAGCTGTTGTCTTTCCCCAAGCCGCTTGAGCTTGTCCCCCTGCAAGACCTGAAGTTGAAACGCACGGCCAGCAACCGCCACGAAAATGAGCGCGAAAATCATCCGCGCAAACCCTAAGCGTAATCGGTTCTTTTGAAACGAACGTCTCATGGCAAAACGATAACCTGACCCTTTTCCGGTGCTGCGAGCCCCAAGCGCTTGCGCGCCATTGCTTCCAACCGGTCCGGCGACGTTACGGTAGCGAGTTCAACTTTTAACTCACGCTGTTCCTGTTCAAGCTGATTTTGGAGTTTGCTCGTGGTCGACAGAACATATCCCATATGGACGACTTGCAAGCGCAACCACACGTGAGACAGTGCAACTCCGACTAGAGCCAAGCCCAGCAGTGCCACCCCTAGGTTATGCCGCCAATGCTGTTTTCGGCTGACGCGGTCCCCCCGCACTCGCTTAGAGTCCCTGGGCGCCTGGATCTGAGGGCTCACAGCCGAAGACATTTTTTAGATCCTCTCCACCGCGCGCAATTTGGCGGAACGCGCGCGAGGATTAGCCTTAATTTCATTCGCAGACGGCCGGACGGGGCGTTTCGTAAGAAGGTTCACCTTACGGCTCCAACCACAATTACAGCGTGGCGTTCTGGGCGGACAGACACATTCGCGGTCCCACTTGCGAAAAGCGTTCTTGACCAACCGATCCTCCAATGAGTGAAACGAAATGATCACCATTCGGCCCGTTGCCGCCAATAAATCAAATCCCCGTTCCAGAAAGTCTTGGAGCTCTTGTAGCTCTTGATTCACCGCAATACGCAAAGCTTGAAAAGTCTGCGTCGCGGGATGATGGTCACGTCGGCGGCCAGCCTTAGCTCGTACCACGATCTGAGCAAGCTCCTCAGTGGTCTCAATCGTTCTCGTATTGCGCGCCGCGATGATCGCCGCAGCGATGCGACGCGCTTGTGGCTCTTCACCATATTCGCGAAAAATTCGCTCGAGCTCAGCCGCCGAGAACGCATTGATGATCTGATAGGCGTCCAGCGATTGTCGACGGTCCATGCGCATGTCGAGCCGGCCATGGGCGCGAAAGCTGAACCCTCTCTCGTTGGACTCTAATTGATGAGACGAAACGCCGAGATCCAAAACCACCCCGTCTACCGCTTGCCAACCTAGTTCTGATAGTCCCTTTTTCGCCGCCGTGAAACTCGCCTGTTGAGCGATCAGGCGTTCGCCGAATCGACTCAAACGCTTTTGCGCCGCTACAATCGCTTCGTCATCCCAGTCCAGCCCCAAAACTTGCCCGTCCGGGCTGGATTGAATGAGTATTTGCTCTGCGTGCCCTCCCCCTCCCAACGTTCCATCCACGTATCGCCGGTGTGGCTCCGGCCTGAGAAATTGCATGACCTCTGCGGTCATGACCGAGAGATGCGTAAAGGCCATTAATGGCTGGTACCGTCCCCCTCCCAATCGTCATCGAAACTTTCGATGGCGTCTTCTAAGGATGTATACTCCTCGAAAAAGCGATCCATGCCGACCACCTTGAAGATATCTCTCAGGAACGGGCTCATGCCTGCCAACTTTAGATCACCATTGAGGTGTCTCAGGACTTTAAGCCGCTCGAGCAGGACGCCGATACTCAGATAGTTGATGTGATCCACCGATTTGAGATTGAGAACAACTTTCGTGCGTTCTTTTTCGATTAGTGAACCGATCGCATCCTTGATACGAATCATTTCGCGGAAATCGATATCGCCCGTGAGATCGAGAACCGAGATATCTTGGATGGGTTTGCGGATTAACATCGGTTATTCTCCTTAATGGGCCGGACCTTGAGTTTTCTGATGTCCTATAAACCTAGATCACCGAGAAAATCCGGATCCTGCATCAGCTTTTCTTCGGCGTCCGCAAAGATCTTTTTCCAAAGCTCACGGTCCCACACGCGAAACTTTTCAAGTGCAGAAACAAGCACGACGTCGCGTTTGAGATCCCCATATTTCCTCAACGCCGGCGGGATCAAAATACGCCCCTGTTTATCCAGCACGCACTCACAGGCGCCGCCGAGATAATAATTCTGAAACATCACCATGCGCCGCTCGAATTTTGGCTTTTTACGGATTTCTTCCTCAAACCGTAGCCACTCATCCATGGGGTATACGTCCAGGCAGGGCATTCCATCCACGACAAAATTCGTAATGATGATCCGTTCATCACTCTTACCCACCAGCACATCACGAAATTTCGACGGAATGCTAAGGCGTCCCTTGCCGTCGATTGTGTGTTCAAAACTGCCGCGAAACATAAATACACCCGTAAAGTAAGAGAAATGGGAATTAATCCCACTTTTCCCCACCGCAACGCCACTTATAGCTTTACGAACATCCTGTGTCAATAAAAATTTTGATTTTCTTAAGGTTTTTCTCCGCCTTGTGAGCGGCAGTGTTCCAAATATGGCTATGGTTTCGTTGGTAACCACTAAATGTGGTGATCGAAATTACAGGCAAGTCGAAAAGGGGTGGGATGACTTCCCATAAACTCGGAAAATCGTCTATCTAAGGAATCGCTGCTGCTATATAAATCGACGAAATTAGTTGGGCTAAAGCAGATCGATAAGCCGGATTCTGTAATGGCTCGTAGAAAGAGTCACAGCGATCATTCATCTTGCCCCGCGATTACTCGCGGGATCAAGCGACCTAACCCGAGGGTTTTGGGCGGACCACCCAACCCTCCTATTTGGTCTTGCTCCCAGTGGGGTTTGCCAAGCATCCACCATCACTGGTGAACCGGTGAGCTCTTACCTCACCTTTTCAACCTTACCCCGTGAAATAGCACCGTGCAGGTTTGGTAAATGCCGACCTAAGATTCAGGTCCGCTCACTTAGCCAGCAACCGCAAAGTTATTTCACGGTGCGGTATATTTTCTGTGGTACTTTCCCCCGATCACTCGGGGCCGCCGTTGGCGGCCACTGTGTCCTTTGGAGTCCGGACTTTCCTCCCTCCGCCCGAGGCGAAGAGCGATCGCTTGATCTACTTTAGCCCGCAGAAGTGTACTTAAGCGCTTGATCGATGCCCCGATTGGCCAATCGATCGGCCCGCTTATTCAGCTCTCGCGGCACGTGCATGATACGATACGTTGAGAACTGAGACAACAATGTCCTGGCGCGTTGAAACAGTAGTCTTAGTTTTTCATCTTTCACGCGATACTCGCCATTTAACTGCCGTACCATCAGCTGTGAGTCGCTCTGCACTCGGATTCGCTTTTTGCTTAACGCGAGCAGAGCTTCGAGTCCCATTAGGAGCGCTTCGTATTCAGCAACATTATTAGTTGCACGGCCTAAATAGCGACTCATTTCTTTCACGACAGCGCCATGCTCGTCGAGAATTGCGGCTCCACAGCCCGCTTCGCCGGGATTGCCGCGAGCTGCTCCGTCGACCATCAAAAGCCATTCGGCCTCCGCTTGCGTGGTCATCAAAACTCGCAACTCATGTTTGAGGCATAGCCAAACGATCCTTCGTCATTCGTTCAAAAATTGATCGGTGTCATGGGAGTCTACAAGGCGAATAGGGCGGCCGGCGGCGCGAAATCAAAGTGCACGCCGGGCCGGCCAGCTGGGGGAATTTACGCCGGCTTTTGCTGTTCCATGGCCGGTTTGTAGTAAAGAATGCGCTGACAACTGGGGCAGAGATTAACTTTCTCACTCCTTATGATTTCGTTCCACAACTGTGGCGGGATATTCATGTAGCAGCCCTGGCAGATTCCACCCGCAACTTCGACCACCGCCGTACCGCCGCGGCGGGCAAAGATGAGTTCATAACGCGCGATTAAGTCTCCCTTGACTTGCGCAGCGATCCTTTTCCGGCGTGTTGAGGCCTCGCAGACGGATTGCTCAATGCCGGAAATTTGCGCTTGCATTGATTGTTGTTTCTGTTGCCATTCCATCTGCCTTTGCGTCATCTCGTCTTCTTTGGTTTTAATGTTACCTTTGATACTTTCGAGTTCCTCCAATATTTTGATCAGTTCTTCTTCCTGTTCGCTGTTGGTCTGCCGAATTTGCTCAATTTCCCGCTGCAAAGCCTGCAGCTCTTTTATATTCTTGATGCGATTCATACGCATCCGTTTGTCCATGGCCTTCTTGCTTTCCTCTGCGAGGATACGTTCTCTATCGAGACGGATTTTTTCTTTCTCCGCATAAACTGTTTTGAGCGCGTCAATTTCACGTTTTTTGCTCAGAATCTCTTTTTCCTCGGCTTGGAGCTCTCCAACGAGCCCTTGCTTAATTCCGTTTTGCTCTCTGATCTCGCGATCGACCGTCTGCAAGGAGGCCAGGATTTCAATTTGTGCACGCAACTTGGTTTCCCCCCATCGGCTGAAAACAGAAATGCACCCCTGAGGGTGCATTTCTGTGGTCGTTATGTCTCACTACTTAAATTGAGTCTTCTTAATCTCACTCCCCTGCAAAACTCCTGAATTTTACTTATCTGGATTTACGTCGGATGTCAAAGCACTTTCGATTACCGCCCATGGTTATCGGGCGTGGGGTCCCCGGCGCGTCGCCCTGACCGTGACGGCGGCCGGTATACGGAGCAGCAGAACAAGCAACGAGGAAGAAAATTCCAATAAGAGGCGAGCGAATTCGTTTCATCAATTAAGAAAAATAGTAACTTTTCGCCCAGCCGCGCAATATTCCCGCGTATGCGCGCCTGTGTTTCCTCAAAGGTCCATCTTTCCGGGGTTTAAAATATTGTTCGGGTCGAGAGATTTTTTAATCTGTCGCATCACGGTCAGCCCATGGCCGTGTTCGGCCGCCATGAGCCGCGCCAGCTTGACACCGACACCATGCGTATATTCCATCGATCCGCCCATTTTTTGAACTAATTTTAGCAGCTCTTCCACCGCCTGTTGCAGCAAGAGTTGCGCATTTCCGGAGCCGTCATCGTCGATGCCGAGGCGCATGGAGAAAAGCTCCGGCTGAACCCAAAGTCCGCTTTCTTGCAGGCAAACTCCGTAATGCTCGATGAGCTCCGCGGATGCCCTTCTAAACGCCAAGACTTTCGAAGCCGGCAAGGCCACATGAATCCAATCGCGATAAGTTCCATTTTTGCCTCGCTCTCTGCGCTCGCGTCGATTGCGCGCAAAGCGCCGGGCGATTTCATGGCGGTCGCGCCAAAACAGTTCTGCTTCGCCTGCGGCGAGGCGCTTCCCGCCATGGCGTTCGCATATCGCGAGAGCACGCTTTTCATCGAGATTAATTGCATCCGCATTGCCTTCGAAGCCCGTATACAAAACTGCCCCGCCAACCGATTCCCCATTGTCGCCGAAGTCGAGCACTGCTGGGCTCAGCCGTTGCTTAAACATCTCTTGGATTGCTGTATAACCGCGTTCAAATGAGTCGAAGGTCAGTCCAAGGAGAAGGCGCGCCTGCGGCGCGGGAAAAATCCTGATCGCGGCTTCGGTAATAATACCGAAGCAGCCTTCACCGCCGATAAGCAGCCCGTTGAGATTGATTCCCGCTGACGATTTTTGAACCGACCGCGTGCGCAGGATTTCACCCTTGGGCAACACGGCTTCGAGACCTAAGACTTGGTCGCCCATTGAGCCATAAATGCCGGCGCGGTAACCCACGCTATTGGTGGCGATGGCACCGCCCACCGTGGCCACGGGAACCGTCCATGGATCGTGACCCAAAATAAAACCGCTATCGTTTAATCTTCTATCCAGCGCCTCGAGCACCATTCCCGCCTGGACGCGCGCGGAACGAGCATCGTTGTCGATCTCCAGGACTTTATTCATGGCGCGAAGGTCCATGACAATACTTGGGCGAACGGATAGCGCGCCGCCCATCAGACCCGAGCCGCCGCCATAGGGCACAATCGGAATTTTCTCGGCGTTTGCGAAAAGAACGATTTGGCGGACCTCCTCCGTCGCTCGCGGCATTACTGCGCAAATGGGCGCCGCCAGCGCCGGGCGATGCAGCGGATGAATCCTCGCCTCGCTGAGCGCATCCCAGGAGATCTCATCCAAATAACGTGAGTCGGTGGAGACCTGTTCAGATCCGACAACAGCCGAGAGTTTTTTAACCAGATCGTTCATGGAACTTCAACGGAAAGAGCGCCGGTGATCACGATTCACTTTACGCCGAACTCGTAGAATTTGACGGCGATTCTAGTGCAGCGTCGGCTTTGAATCGTCATCTTTGCCGCCCGCAATCACCTGGAAGCGCCGTTTCAGGCGGGCGAGGCGGCGGCGATCCAGGTAGAGCTTGAAATGCTCCCAAGGATTCCCGCCCCGAAGATACAGATAACCAAACATCATGCCGCCCAAATGGGCGAGATGGGCGATACCGTTTTGCCCTGAGGTGATCGAGGAATAAAATGAAATGCCTCCGATGATCCAAACAAAGTGCTTCATCTTGATGGGAAAGAGAAAATAAAAGTAAACGACCCGATTCGGGTAAATGAGACCGTAAGCGAGCAGAATGCCGTAAATGCCTCCCGAAGCACCGATGCTCGGCCCCATCTGGTTCGGCATGATCAATGTGTTTAGTATGCCGCCGCCGACTGCGCACACGAAAAAATACTTGAGAAAAAACGCGCTGCCCCAACGCCGCTCTAAATCGCAACCGAACATCCAGAGTGCCAGCATGTTGAATAGCAGGTGGAAGAGGCCGCCGTGGAGAAATTGATACGTAAAAAGCTGCCAAACGTAGAAGTCTTGCCAAATCCGCTGGGGCACAAGGCCGAAAAGCTCAATAAGACGGTCATCGGCAAGTTTCTGAATAAAAAAAACGACGGTGTTGACAATCAATAGAAATTTTACGGCCGGCGTGATGCCGCGGCCGCCAAAGGTCATGTATCGGGCTTGGTGCTGCACGGGTGTTAATTCCTTTGCAAAACTCTACGGAGAAAGGTGCGACAGTTCAATGCTCGAAGGCGGTTGCTAAGCCATCGGTTTGGTGCAACGGTTGAATCGCCTTTGAAAGGCCCAACAAATAATCACTCCGAGGATTTCTTGCACCCTCGTTATCCGCCTAGATACGCCTGTCGCACCAAATCATTGCCGGCGAGCTCGCTGGCAGTGCCCTCCAGTTGTATCGAGCCCGTTTCCAGTACATAGCCTCGGTGCGAAATGGCAAGCGCCATGGCCGCGTTCTGTTCCACGAGCAAAACCGTAACACCGGCGCGGTTAATCCCGCGAATCGTCTCCAGTATCTGCTCGACGAATTTCGGCGCGAGCCCCATTGAGGGTTCGTCCAGCAGCAGCAGCTTGGGTTTGGCCATCAACGCGCGGCCGATGGCGAGCATTTGCTGCTCGCCGCCGGAAAGCGTGCCGGCGTACTGCTTTTGTCGCTCTTTCAATCGCGGAAACATTTCGAAAACGAACTCAAGCTCCGGACCGAGACTATTTTTGGGGCGCGTATAACCGCCGATTTGCAGATTCTCGAGCACCGTAAAACGTGGAAAGACTTTTCTTCCCTCGGGAACGTGCGCGACACCGCGCCGCACGATGTCATGGGGCTCGGTATTTTCGAGCAAAGTGTCTTCGAGCCTAATGGTCCCCGACCGCGGCCGCAACAAGCCGGAGAGGGTCTTCAAGGTTGTGGTTTTTCCCGCGCCGTTGGCGCCCAACAGCGTCACCAGTTCGCCTTCATTGACGGCGAAAGAAACGCCTTTCAATGCATGAATGGCGTCGTAGTAGACATGGATGTTGCTAACTCTTAACATGCTCCGCCCATGTGCCTTGACCCAAATAGGCTTCGATCACCCGCGGGTCCCGCCTCACCGCCTCCGGCTCTCCTTCGGCAATTTTCTCGCCGTAATCGAGAACATGCACCCGATGGGAGATTTCCATCACCACCCGCATGTTGTGTTCGATCAGCAGGATCGCCCGAACGTAGGGTCCAATGATCTCGCGAAAAAGAGTCATCAGCGAACGGGCCTCGCTGTTATTCATCCCGGCGGTCGGTTCGTCGAGCAGCAAAAGCTTGGGCTCGGCGGCCAAGGCGCGGGCGATCTCGAGCCGGCGTTGTTCGCCGTAAGATAAGCGATGGGCCCATTCATTATCTCTGCCCTTTAATCCGGTGAGCTCGATGAGCTCAAACGCCCGTTGCCGCGCCTGTTTTTCGCGGCGCTGAAAGTTTTGGTTGGACAGGAGGATGTCCCAAAGGCCGGTGGCCAGGCGAGAATGCATGCCTACAAGAACGTTTTCCAACACAGTCATATGAGCAAATAAACGGATGTTCTGAAACGTCCGGCTAATACCGGCGCTGGTAATTTTGTCGGGCTTGAGTCCAATGAGTGAGCGGTTTTCGAAGTGGATCTCGCCTTCATCCGGCCGGAAAAGGCCAGTGAGGGTATTGAACAGTGTCGTTTTCCCCGCGCCATTAGGTCCGATCAGCGAAGCGATTGTCCCCTCTTCCACCTGGAGATTCACTCGCGCCAGCGCCTGCAGACCGCCGAACCGTTTGGAGATATCTCTGAGCTCCAGCAGTGCCATCTTATTTTCTTCGTTCTTCGCGCGGTGGGAGGATGCCCTGCGGGCGAAAAATCATCATAAGAATCAAAATCAAACCGAATACCATGCGCTCATATTTAGCCGGTTCAAACTGCACCGGAAGTTGACTCAAGGAATAATGGCCAAGCAAAGGAATCGACAGCGTCGCGCCCGATTGTCGCAATCCGTTGAGCCAGAGCGAGAGACCCTTGAGAAGTTGTAAATTGAGTATCGTCACGCCCGTGGCGCCTAAGATCGCCCCCGGGACCGACCCCATGCCACCCAGAATGACCATGGCGAGAACGCCGATCGATTCCATAAAAGTAAAGCTTTCCGGATTTATGAACACCTGCTTCGCAGCAAACAGCACGCCCACGGCCGAGGCAAAAGAGGCGCCCACTGCGAAGCCGAAAAGTTTCATGCGCACGACCGGAATCCCCATCGCGGCGGCGGCAATTTCGTCCTCGCGGATCGCTTTCCACGCGCGCCCGATGCGCGAGTCTTCCAGCCGGCGCGTTACTAAGATAATGACCAAAACGATCAGCAGCACGAGAAAATAAAAGTAAAGAGGATAGAGTTGCGCTTCTGAAATATGGATGCCGAACCATTCCAATAACGGCTGAAAAAAGAGCGGCGGTTTTTCGATGGGGCTGATACCTTTAGGACCATTGGTCAAATTGATCGGCTTGTCGAGATTGTTGACCAACGCCCGCACCACTTCGGCGAAGCCAAGCGTGACCACGGCGAGATAGTCGCCGCGCAGGCGAAGCACCGGCAATCCCAGCAACACACCCGTGGCCGCGCCGAGGACGATGCTCAATACAAGAAAAATGAAAAACCAATAGGCTGGCAATGGGAACGTCCCCCCGGCAATAAACTGGTTAGCTTGCGGCGAGCCAAAAATGGCCCAGAGATAAGCGCCGATGGCATAAAAAGCGACAAATCCCAGATTAAGCAAGCCTACGAATCCGACGACAATGTTTAGCCCTAGCGCCAGCGCCACTAAAATGCCGATCTGAATTGCTATTTCGAGATAGTAACCATTAATAAAACCAACAACAGGCATGAGAACCACGAGCACCAATCCACCCGCCGCGATCTTTACTTTGGCATGCACGGGCATGTAACAGAGGAGAAGCAAAGAAAGTTCAAAAAACAAAAAAGTCAGCACCGAGTGCGGATAGATTAAAACTATTGAGCAGGTTAGAGCGATATAGGAGAACAAGCCAAATGCCGCCGCTGAACGATTCACGCGCGCTCCTCCCGGACCTTTTCACCTAACAGTCCCTTGGGACGAAAGATGAGAATGAGGATAAGCACCACAAAAGCAAATACGTCCTTATACTCGGCGCCGAACGCGCCGTTGGTCAGAATCGAAAGATATGAGCCTGCAAAGGCTTCCAATAAGCCGAGGACCATTCCTCCTAACACAGCCCCCGGGATATTGCCGATCCCCCCCAACACCGCCGCCGTAAAAGCTTTCATTCCCGGAACAAATCCGCTGTAGGGATTGACCAAACTGTAATGCAAACCGAAAAGGACTCCAGCCAAGCCTCCCATCGCTCCACCGACAAAAAACGTCAGCGCGACCACTTGGTTGACCGGTACACCCATGAGAGAAGCGGTCTGCGGATCTTGCGCCACCGCGCGTATCGCCGTGCCAATCCGGGTGCGATTAACAAACACGTAAAGGCCGAGGAGCATGACCAACGCAGTAACCACGACCAGGATGGACTTCACCGGCACGACCAAAGTAGTCGACAGCGGCAACGTTTGCTCGAGAATATCCAGTGTTGGATAGGTAAGATAGAACGTGTTGCGCCAAAGACTTTCGAAAAGACGTAACGCGTCTTGCAAGAAAAAAGAGGCGCCGATCGCAGAGATCAGCGCCACCAACCGAGAACTGCCTTGGAGCGGACGATAGGCGACGCGCTCCAGCGTCATCGCCGCCAAACCACTGATGACCATGCTTGCTATAATGACGATCAATAGCACAAATGCTGGATGGAGGTTCGCCAGTTGTCCGCTATCCTGCAACATGAGAAGAATCTCCACTCCGACAAATGCGCCCAGCACGAAAATTTCGCTGTGCGCAAAATTGATGAACTCCAACACCCCATACACCATCGTGTATCCCAGCGCGATCAGTGCATACATAAAACCGAGGACGATGCCGTCCAGGAGAACTTGTGGCAGGATTTCGAGCGCGAGTTCCAACTTGGTGGTGACCCTTTAAAGGCCGTTATGCTAACAAATCCTTGACTGGCTCGCTACCATTTGAGCGATGGAGAGCGATGAATACGGCGAGTCGTTGTTGAAACATACGTCGTTGACGTATACTCTTTGGTTTCCATGGTTTCGTCCAATAACCTGGAAAGCATTCCGGCTTTAAGCGTTGCGGCCAAGCCACTTCATCGAGCGATTATAAAAGGCGTTTGGCTGGGCCTAGCGGTGGTGATTCTTCTGATCGGCGCGCTTTTGCTGGTGCCGGCGTTTGTCGATCTCGGCATCTTCAAGGGCACTTACCTGCCATTGGTGGAGGAAACACTGCACCGCCGCGTCGATGTCGGCGAAGTGCGTCTCAGTCTCATACCAACGCCTTCGATTCGTCTTTCCAACTTGAAAGTCTCTGACAGTCCCGCTTTCCCGGAAAACACGTTCTTTGCCGCAGAACAGCTACAACTGCGCCTGAAACTCTTGCCTCTATTGCGCAGGCGGTTCGAGATCACGGAATTTGTTCTTGAAAAGCCCGTGATTAATTTGTTCAAGCAGCCCGACGGTACTTTCAATTATTCCGACCTCGCAGATAAAAACGTTCCTTCGGCTGGGAAAAACGAACATAAGAAGAAGCCCGCGGCCGCTAAGCCCCAGGAACCGGCCATGATCCCACTCGTTCTTCCCACTCGGATGCGGATTCACGACGGACGGCTGAATCTTGAGACCAACGGGCAGAAGCCGGTGCACATTGATGGAATAGAGCTGTCCCTGCAAGAGTTCTCCGGCAGCCGGCCGTTCCCCTACCGCGCGGCCTTCAATTATCCCGGATTAAAAAGCGTCTCCTTAGAGGGCGAGCTGAGTTATCAAGAAGAGCAGGCGAGCATGATGCTTAAAAACAATCGCCTGAAAGTGCAAGATTTAATTTTTCCTTTCGAGGGTTCCGTAAGCAACCTGGCGACAGTTCCGCGTGTCAATTTGACGTTCCGAGGAGACCCGGTGGAGGCCAAGGCTATGTTTCAGGTTCTTTCCGTGTTCGCGTTAGCGCCGCGCGAAACGGACATTTCCGGCCCGATGGGGATACACATGACGATTACAGGTCCGTCGAATAATTTGGTGACGCAGATCCGCGGATTATTCAAAGACGTTAAGGTTGCCGGTAAGCGCGCAGTGAAGGGCAACTTGAATGGGGAAGTATACCTTAGGCTCCCGCTTGGCAGGGGAGCGGTCAGCCGACGTTTGCAGGGCAACGGCAAACTCGTGGCGAAGGACGGCGAGCTGACCAACGTCGACCTCATCAAAAAAATTCAACGCATCACCGGCATGATCGGGCTCACGAAGGAACAGGGGCGTGAAGCCACTACCTTTAAAAACCTGGAAGTAGACTTTACCGTCGCTGATGGTTCAGCCGATTTCAAGCGCATTTACCTGGTCAACTCGCAGATGGAAGCCCGTGGCGCAGGGACGATGACCTTGGATCAGCCGAACTTAAACATCGCCGTCGAAACGACGCTTTCCGCCCAGGCTTCGGCGCGCGCGACCCGCGGTAAAGCGATGACTTTTTTCCAAGACGGTCAGGGACACATCGTCGTGCCGTTAAGGATTACCGGCCCCGTTCAAAGTCCATCGGTGAATTTGGATTCGGAGAAATTGGCCGAAAAAGGGATGACTCGCTCGCTCGAGAAAAACCTCGGCTCCTTTTTCAAACAGTTTTTTCGTCGCTAGCGATTTAGCTCCCGAATAGCATAGCCGTTGGGGCGCCGTTCGATCAACTACAGTGAAGCGGAGATCGAACGGATTCGAAACGCGGGATCTTGGCGCCGCGCGTAACTCAGGAAGGAGACAATATGGTAGAGGCTAAAGCCATCCGAACATTTGCTATCAACGCCAAGAATTTGACGACTGCGGAGACGTTCTACACGCAGGTCCTAGGCGCCAGCGTTGTCCGGCGCATTGAGCCGACCGAAGAACAGCTCGGCCGGGGCCGGGTAAAGGAGGTGGACGTTCAATTGGGGAACTTCCAGGTGCATATTTTCGACGCTTCTGAAGGGGCGCGCGCCGGCGTGCCGCATCATACGGTATCGATACCGTGGAACGATAAACAACAAAGGGTTCAAGAGCTCGAACGATCGGGAGTTCGAGTAGAAAATAGTCGCGATCACCCGGACGGCAAAGGCTACTCACTTTATGTCAAAGATCCCGACGGCAATCTTTGGGAGCTTTGGGCGGCGGATTGAGCCCGCATCACTGCGCCTTTCACTGCAAGCAATTACAGAGTAGCTCACTAAACGACTATAGGTTTGCTGCAGTGGGGACAGCTTTGCCAATCGCCCTGTAAAGAGTAGCCGCACTTCGAGCAATGTAGCCGAGAGGCGACTCTGGGTTGATCGATCATAGACGGCCCTTCGGCCCAATAGACGCCGGTAAAAAAACTTGTCTTACAAGTTGTCGAAAGCCTTGCGCCGGAGCGATCGAGGTACGTCACATCGCTGAAAGTTCAGGGCGTGCCCTAGAGCGGCGCCGCCTCTCGTCTTTCTTCCCGCTTGCCTTAAATGCGAGAGGTGCATATTAGAAAAGCAATTATGAGGTTCTTCGCCGGAAGGAGCAAGTGTCGCACCGGCTTAACTCGCAGCGTCGGCGAGCACCCGCTTTTGCAGTAGGATATAGGTCAGCAAGAATAAGGGAGCCATCCAGAAATACCAAAAATCATTTAAGACAAACATTTTCCCCGTCAGATAGACGGCATTGATCACAACATAGGCGATAATTACGCCGCAGAGATATCGCGTAAGCGGTCCGCGCACGATCCAGCCAGCGCTCTGCATAATCGCCGGTAGAAGAACGACTTGATCGAACGTCCACGCATAGGCGCTGGTTGAGACCGACACTAACAGTAAAATCGGCAACCGCTCAGTCCATTTCCAAGAGTGTTTATGGCGCTGCCAGTAATACACCAGCCACACCACCCCGACGGCGATCGGCGCAAACTGGAGCGCGGACCAATCCGGCGAAATCCATACTCTTAGCGCATTTCCCAAAGTGGGCGCCGCCCAATCTAGCGGCGTTGTCAATCCGCTAACCGTATACAACGTGATATACGAGGAGTAGATCCCGGGATTAAACAACACCGGAATTAAAGCGACCGCTAGACCGGTGATGGAACCGCCTAAGAAAATCCGCCATCGCCGTTGGCGCCATACCCAGAACAGCAATGACAACCAGAACAGGTAACAGAGCTGCGGCTTTACGGAAATCAGCACTGCAGCTGCGCCCGTAGCAAAGCCGTTCTGTTTGCTTTCGAAATAAAGAAAGGATGTTAAACCGAATAGGATCAGTGGAGTAATCTGCCCAAGCACTAAAGCAAAAGAAGCGGGAACAAAGGTTAAAACCAAAAGCCAGGACGTGTACGCCTTCGCGGCGGCATTCGCGTAGATGCGCCAGAGATTCTGCGCGGACCAGAGAATTAAAAACAGATTAAGCAAAAGCCACAAGAATTGACTCACGGTAAAGCTCACTGCTCCGAATGGTAGAATGAAAGAAAGTGTCCAAGGAGGATTCCACATGATCAGTGGGGCAATCGCGCGCGCTGCAACAGTCGCTTGAACGTCACCAAGCTGGGCGGGTGAGTAGGGATTTCCACCCGTCAATAACAACCGGCTGGCTGCCCAGTATTCGATAAAGTCTGTGCCGGCTCCGGGTTGTGACGACTGGAATGTTTGCGCGCAGACCGCTGGCGACGTTAAAAGGCTCACGAGCACGCAGATAAGCCCAGAGGTCTTAGTCGAGCGGTTAATCAAGATTTCTCACGTTTGTATCAATTATTCTTTCCACCGTTAGCATCGGCGACAAAGACTACAGCGGTTTTATCTTCGTAAACAAGGCTGAAGCGAGCGTCACGGCGGAGCAGGGCCGTCAGAGGTCTCCCAAGCTCGGCAATGATCAGTTTGGCGCCGACGAGCTCGGCGTCGGACGCCCATCCTTGATGACCGGCCCACACGGCCAAGTTCGCTTCAATTCTTTTTTCGCCCTGGAGATTGGTGCGTCCGTCCATGGAGACCTTGAATTCCGGTAAACTCCAGATAAGAAAGCCGCCCCAGTCGAAATGGTTATAGAGCGGCGCCGAAAAATTGTGCTTGCGCACGAAAGCGACGGCATCAACGGGAAAATTTCTTCTCACGTGAGCTTCGAGCTCGAGTTCCGTTATGTTTCGCAGGCGCGCCGAGAAGAACAAGGTGATGCCGACGATCAATGCAACAGCTAAGACCTTCGTCTTGGTGAACTCGAGGCGATCGGCGGCAGCCCGAATAACGCGTGGGTTTGAAACAACGGCAACAGCAGCCACGGCGCCCACCCACACGTCTCGCCGCGCCCGAAATGACAGCAAAGCTCCCAGGGCGAGCAAAAAGTAGGGGAACA
>JBGPIK010000012.1:0-39011 GCA_041484845.1 Binatia bacterium
AGCCCAGCCCTGTGGGCGGGGAACCTTATGCTGGGGTTCCAAGGGGGCGCGTAGCATCCCCTTGGTCAAGGGCGGGGTTGAAGCCCCGCCTGCGAAGTGCCAGTGTCGAGCCGGGCCGAAGGCAGTGGCTCGACGCGGCTTCACTTGTGACTTCAAGACTTATTCCGGTCGCCCTGAGGCTCTCGAAGGGTGAACATGGACTTTTTCAACAGCCTGTAAAGATGCGACCCCATTTGGCATTCGTGTTTCTGGGGCTCGGGAGCTTTGGGCCTTGATCTAGCATTTACAAATTGACTATAATAGTCATTTAGAACTGACTAATAAGGAGCCTATGTGAAGACCACAACGGTTTCCCAGTTAAAGGCCTCTCTCAGCAAATACCTGAGATCCGTTAAAGCGGGCGAAGAGGTTCTAGTCACGGAACGTGGCAGGCCGATCGCAAAACTGACTCCAGCCGAAGCTTCCGAGATGTTGTCGGACGCTTTGCTTGAAATGCAAAAGCAGGGCCTCATCAAGCTCGGTTCGGGAAAGTTACCGAAGGGCTTTTGGGAACTGCCGAGACCCAAAGATCCGAAGGGATTGGTTATGAAAACCGTCTTGCGGGAACGTGAGGAGGGCTGGTGAAGTTTTGGGACACTTCAGCAATTGTCCCGCTACTGGTTATCGAGCCGAGCACCGCAGTCGCCAAATCAATTCTTACGGGTGATTCGTCGGTTGTCGTTTGGTGGGGAACAAGGACAGAATGTGTCTCAGCTCTCAACCGGCAAACTCGCGACAGAAGCTTGCGTACCGAAGACGAACGCCAGGCCCATCACGTGTTGCAGCAACTTGCCGAGGCCTGGAGTGAAGTACAGCCGAGCGAATTACTTCGCCGCACTGCAGAAAGGCTGCTTGCCGTGCATGCCCTTAGGGCAGCGGATGCGTTTCAGCTAGCGGCTGCTCTGCACTGGTGCCAGCGACAGCCCACGAACAGGCACCTGGTTTGCTTCGATGCTCGGCTTCGAGATGCAGCCTATAAGGAAGGATTTGCCATCCTTCCCTCACAGCTTGTCTGAATTGGCCGCCGAAAACTTTAACGCACACTACAGAGCTGTCCGACCAGCAGCCCTCGTCCCTGCGTCGCGTGGGCCGGCCAACCATGGGCGACGAGCCGAGAAAGCTCATTACAATTCGTTGAGACGCGAAGTCTTGAGCTGGCTGCGCAAGACCGCGCAGGGAAAAGGACTCTCCTATCAGTCGCTGGTCTGTGAAATTTTGGCCAACGAGATGCGCAAAATAAGTTAATATTCTCGGACGCAAGAGTCATTGCCAACCGCTACTCGCGTAAGGAGTTATTCCAGCTACCCCCTCTATTCTCCACATATGGTTAGGCTTTCTCGGACAGGCTGGTTTACCTGTAAGGTTTCACCGAAAGGTTTCCCAGCTGTTTTCTACATCTCCTTCCCCCTTTCCCAAGTTTTCTTGGCGCGATCCCCTTATCTCCGCCATCATCAAGAGTCGCGGCCTCACACAGGCAGAAGCGGGCGCAATTCTCGGCGTTAAGCAGCCCCACGTTTCGGCCTTGATGCGTAACCGTTCCGGCAATTTTTCAGTCGAACGACTAATGGACTTTTTAATCGCGCTCGGCCAGCCGTCAGGCCGACTCGCAAACAACACGGACAGGTATCGATTGTCTTTGCTTGAATTCAGCGGATCGTCCGGTTGGCGAGAATCAGCAACGGTAATCGTCAAAAGTAAAGACGCGGCCCCAGTATCCTTGACAGTATGACTAGGATATAACCATAGTGTGACTATGACTATAGTAAATGTAGCCACATTGAAGGAGAAACTGAGCTATTATCTGGGCCTGGTCAAGGAAGGGCAGGAAGTCGTGGTGACGTCCCATCGCCATCGGGTTGCTCGAATCCTCCCTGCGTCGGCCCCGGACACTCAGGTGACAGAACCCTCGCGGCCTGTAAACGACCTCCGAAAAATTAAGGGAGTCAAGCCGCGGCGCTCCGTATCCGCGGTGAGAACCCTTCTCGAAGACCGCCGGCGCAGATGATTGCTTACGTCGATACGTCGGTGATTCTGCGGATTCTTTTCCGGGAGCCGAATCCGGTCGAAGTTTGGGGCCAATGGGACAGGGCTTTTAGCAGCAGTCTTTGGCGCGTCGAAGCGCTGAGGACTGTCGATCGGCTGCGTCTTTCCGGCGATCTTTCCGATCGGGAACTGGCCGATCTTATAAGAGACATCCATGTTGTGCACGAAACTCTGGCAATCCATCCGCTCAGCGAAAGGATTCTACAGCGCGCCAGCGAGACCTTCCCAACCATCGTGGGAACTCTGGATGCGATTCATTTAGCCACCGCGCTCGCGATACGAGAAATCGCTCCGATTGACTTGTTGTTAACCCACGATGTCCAGCTTGGGACTGCCGCTCGAAGCGTGGGATTTTCAGTTCTTGGAGTGGGCTGAGTTAAATGCAACCGATTCCCTTCCGAAGGCAGCAAAGGGACAAAGCCCAACGTCGTGAGTTTTCCACCTCGCCCGGACGTTGCCCAAGCGACGGGATCACGACAAGAAGACGGGACACTTCACCGGGGGCGATGGCGCCGAGCGAATTCCCGCAATCATTAAGTCAGCCATTGAATTGGGCTCTGTTCCCATCGGGTTCGGCAAGAGATAACCTTCGGCTTCGGCAGAGACCGCAAGTCGCCGCGGTTTCCGTAGCAAAAACGATCATGCGCCTTTGTCGTCTGAATGACTTCGCGCTTGTTCTATGAGTGACCACAAGAAATAGCCACATAGAAGATTATGAGCGCGAAGAATATAAAGCCTTCCATGACGACATCCTCTCTGAGTTTAACGGGATAGCTGTCATTCGCTGCTTCAAGGTTTGATGTTCTGATTAAAATGAAAAACATTTTCCGGATCGTAGCGTTTTTTGATCTCCACCAGCCGCTCATAGTTGGATCCGTAAGCCGCGGCGACGCGGTCGCCCTCCTCGGCGGTCATAAAGTTTACGTAAGCGCCGGCCGACGCGTAAGGCGCACCGGCTTTAAAAAATTCTCGCGCCCACGCAATACACTTCTGATCATCCGTTGCTTCATCCCATCGCCCGTGCACGTTCAACACGAACTTCGCGTCCCTGTGACCATAGGCCATCGCGTTAGGGGCGATGCGATTCGGCGCGCCGGCAATCAGCCCGATGAAAATCTCGCAGTGCGGGGAAGGCAGCTTCCCGGCGAATTCGACAATCGAGTTTAGCGCTCCATCGGCGAGCTCCGTGAAGTTATGGGACTTCCAGTAGTTTCTTGCGCCCGGCGTCAGCAACGGGTCAAAGGCTTTTTCCCATTGAACGTAAGGCTGAGCGCCGATATGTTCGCCGTGAGCTTCGCCGAAAGCGCGTAGAGGAGCGATGAGTTTCTCCGCTTCCGCTACGGCGCCGGAATAAAAGATCGGTAGCACAACGACTTCCTTGCCGTGCACATTCTCCGGAAGAAAAGGCAATGGAGGAGCCTTGCGCAGCAGAGCCCAGACATTGAGCTCCTCGGGAGCCGAAGCCACAAATTGGCGATATCTTGTCAGTACCTGCTTTGCCTGGTTGAACGGAAAAACGATTAAGCCGGCGACTATTTCGGGACCCACAGGGAAAAGTTGGAATTCGAATTGGGTGACGACGCCAAAATTTCCCCCGCCGCCGCGAATCGCCCAGAAAAGATCCGCGTTGTCGTTTTCACTTACTCGTATTTTTTTACCTTGGGCGGTGATCATGTCGACGGAGACAAGATTGTCGACCGTCATGCCGTATTTGCGAGTCAGCCAGCCGAAGCCGCCGCCCAGCGTTAGCCCCGCAATGCCCGTCGTGGAATTAATCCCCACCGGTGTGGCCAGACCGTGAGCCTGGGCCGCTTCATCCAAATTCGCGAGGGTCGCCCCGGGCTCGACATAGGCGCGCCTTTTTCCGGCATCCACGCGAACGTTCTTCATTCTTGAAAAATCGATCGTAACACCATTGTCGCAAAGGGCACTTCCGGCGATGTTATGTCCGCCGCCGCGAATTGAGAGTTCAAGGCCGTTTTTCCGCGCAAACCTGATTACCGGTGGAACATCGTCAGCCTCGGCGCACTGCACGATAACCGCGGGCCGCCGATCGATCATAGCGTTCCATATCTGGCGGGCGTCCTCGTAACCGGGGCCATCGGGAACTAAGACGTTCCCTTTGATAGTCCCTCGGAGCTCTTCCTTCACCTTCGACGTTTGCGTTGTCATGATTAGTTGACCTCCCTCGTTAGTTTTGGCGCGTTAGCAAAAGGCCGGCGCCATCTCTTCAATTTGCTTTCTCGCCTCCGGCTTGATCTTCTCGACCGTGGCGAGAAAGTTCGTATGCGTCATGCCGGTGCCAAGATAAGTCCAGCGCATTCCCTTCAACACCGCTGCTGCCATCTCTTCTCTCTGGCTCTTCGAAAGATTCCGCCTGGTAGCGGTGACAAAACTTTCGACGTCGAACTCGGTCTGCTGGTTGATCCCGTTGTCGAGAAAGGCGCCGATTTCGGCATATTCCTGAAACGCCTGGTCGATCTCCTCGCTGGTGCAATCCGCCGCAACCGCCTCCAGGATCAACGTGTCGAGCTTGGTATGTTGTGATTCTTCGAGCCAGTGGTGCTTCAGCAGGCTCTTGAACTGCGGGTCGAGGTCTTGGTTATCCCTGACTCCCTCGATGTAGTGCCTGAGAGTCATCCACTCGATGTGAAGGATCGCAATCGCGACTCCCAAAGGACTGTGCGACAAAACAAACCGCTTTACATCCTCTGCCGGGCCGATGAAGTTACACTTGCTGCCGAAACCAGCTTCAAATTCCTGCCGGAAACGCTTGAAAAGGTGAATGTGCTTCGCCTCTTCACCGGCAAACTGGAGTAGAGCACGTACCCGGTAGTCGTCCCCCGTGAGTTGCAGCCGCGTATGGTCCACTACATAGGGAAGGATGAACTCTTCGACCAGCCCAAACATCGCTAGGTACTCATGGCCCCGGATTTGATTCAAAGTCCGCTGCTCATCCGGCGTAAGAAAAGAAATCTGCTTTACCTGCGCCAACGATTCCGGCATGAACGGCTTGCTGAAATCGAGCCGCTTCTCGCCGCCAATAATATCTTCCACTCTCCAGCCGATCCGCTCGGAGGCTTCGAGCGCCCCCTGATAAGAATAATTTTGCATAACCAATCCTCCCGTTTGTTTTTGCAGCTCGTTGCCGCTTGCAAACAAGTAATGGCAGAAAATATGCCAAGGCCGAATCGGTGGCAGTTGATTTGAAAAAACAGTGAGTTAGAAGAATCTCGAAGCGATACTGTTAGATACGAGATCTCGTGACTTACGAGATCTCGTCAGCGGGAAAAATGAAGTCTCGTGACTGAAGCTAACCTGGTTTTCTTCAGAGGAAAACGGATGACACCGTCAATCCACCAAACGCGGCAAAGAGCAAAGCGCTAAGCGTCAAGAGCAAATCATCGAACGCTATTGAAAGGCTCCATGCTCCCTGCTCCATGCGGCAATGCTAAACCACTCATTGCCTGGCTCTGGAGAGCTCGCCTCTCGATTGACTCTGATGTGGGCAATACGGGCTAAGATGATCGCCTGCGCTCGATGCCGAACGCCTTCATGCGCGAGCTTAAGGTCGTTGGCTTCATACCAAGTAACTGCGCGGCGCCGTTCTCGCCGGCAATTTGCCAGCCCGTGGTCTCCAAAGCAGCAATCAAGTTAGTGCGCTCAAGCGCTTCTAATTCTTTCGCCGTGCGCACCCGTGGTGCCGTGTCTTCTGAAGATACGGCTTCGGTTACCGCGACTTTTCCGGTTTCCGGCAGCGCGCGATCGAGATTCAGCCGTCCGTCGCGGGAAGTAATTACCGCGCGCTCTATGACATTTTGCAGCTCGCGGACGTTTCCGGGCCAGCTATAGGCTTTCAACCGTCGCAGGCAATCCTCGGAAAGCGGCTCAATGGATCGTCCCATTCTCTGCGCGAATTTGCTCGCAAAGCTGGAGGCGAGCAAACTAATGTCGTTCCCGCGCTCCCGCAGCGGCGGTACCTCGATGGGAAAAACATTGAGCCGATAATAGAGGTCCTCGCGGAACTTGCCGTCGCGGACCGCCTGCTGAAGATCGCGGTTGGTTGCAGCCAGCACGCGGACGTCGACTTTCCGCGTGTGCGAGCTACCGACGGGTTCAAACTCTCCTTCTTGTAGGACGCGGAGCAGCTTGACCTGGAGGTCGATGGGCAATTCGCCGACCTCGTCGAGAAAAATCGTGCCGCCGTGGGCGAGCGCGAAACGCCCGTCGC
The DNA here is from genome assembly GCA_041484845.1 of Binatia bacterium. GTDB lineage: Bacteria > Desulfobacterota > Binatia > UBA9968 > UBA9968 > JBGPIK01. The sequence continues at coordinate 6,314 of JBGPIK010000012.1, forward strand.
GCTTCTTGGTCGCGCCGGTAAATGCGCCCTGCTCGTGGCCGAAGAATTCGCTCTCGATGAGCGCGGCTGGAATCGCCGCGCAGTTCACTTTGACAAGTGGCCGGTCGCGGCGACGGCTGGCGAAGTGAACCGCCCGGGCGATGAGCTCTTTACCTGTGCCGGTTTCGCCGAGAATCAGCACCGTGGCGTCCGTCTGCGACACTTCTTTGACATCGTGCAATAGCCGCAGCAGCGGCTGGCTCTGGCCGATGAGCTCGTCGCAGTTAAGCAGCGCGTTAATTTCTTCTCTCAGATATTCAGTCTCAACAGTAAGGGAGCGAATTCTCTGTTCCGCTTCCAGTCGTTCATTTACGTTCCGGAGAATGAGTGTATAGAAAGGCTCGCGCCCGACGTCGAAGCGGGAAAGGGTCGCCTCCGCCTCAAACTTCTCGCCCCTTGTCCCGATGGCCTTGAGACCGCCGGGAATCCAGAGATAGCGCTGGCCCTCCGGGCGGGTATCCAGATCGATAATCAAATTGGCGAGCTTCTCACGCGCGTCCGGGACCAGGAAGTGGCTGAAGGTTCGCCCCGTAAATTCGCCGGCGTTGCAGCCGAATATTTTTTCCGCGGCAGGGTTGATCTGCGTCACTCTGAGATGCTGGTCCAGCTCAATAATCGCGTCCATGGCGCTGTTAACCAGGCGCCCGAGTTTTTCCTCGCGTTCGCGCACTTGCTTTTCAGCCCGCAGACGACGCAACTCGGCTGCAGCGCGCGCGGCAAAAATCTGGAACAAAGCCTGAGCTCTCGGCTCTTTGGGCATCGGTCGCAGATCGAGGACAGCGAGATGCCCGAGAACCTCGCCGTTTAAATCGAGCAGCGGCATGCCCATGTAGCTGGCCGCTCCGACTACCCTGACATCAGGGTTATTACCGTAAAGGTCTAAGAGATTGTCCGGGATATGGATCAGGCAGCGCTGTTTAATGACCTGTTCACAAGGCGTTCCATTGATGACCATTTCCCAATCATGAATCCATTGACCGCCCATCCAAAAGGCTAGGGCACGCAAGCGCCGCGACTCTGGGAAATATTCAGTGACCCAAGCGCCGTGAGTGTTCAGCGCTCGGGCGAGGTTCTCAACTAGTGCGGCAAAAAATCGCTCCCCGGTCTCAGTCGCTGTCCCCTCTAAGATAGTGCGCAAAGACGCATCCACATCGAGGTCGTGAAAGGGTAATGCGTTCATAATCGAACACTGCACGTTGTAGGAAGTTAGCCAAGCTTATTAGGAGGACGCATCAACGTCAAGCCGGGTTAAAAAATGCGAACAGGCTGAGTTTGGCCGCTCAGAATTGCCCCTTAATTTTCACGGTTTCATTATAATCGCGCGATGGGCCCTGTTTCGCCTTGCTGACTCAACGGATAAGCCGTAAGCTCAATGCAGTTATCTTTCCGCGCGTTTCTCGTTCAGCAAGACAATTCAATGAGGAAGGTTTAAATGTACAGGATTTTGTGTGACCGCACGCCCGCTCGCGAGCTCGGCTCGGGCCTGACGTGGCTTAAGAAGGACGGCCGGATGGTAGAGTTCTCGACGACGGAAGAAGCCGCGGCCAAGGCAAAGGAGCTGAATGAGGGTAAGGCCATGGCCGGCGTGAAGTACACGGCTAGAGAATATATCATAGGCGCAGACTTCTAAGATCTATTCAGGCAAACTCGTCCGAACTGCTGCGAGTCGTGGCCCGTCCGCAAGAATGGCTCACAGGGCATCAAATGTCGCATGGCCACCGAGGCAAGCCAGTCAGATGAGCTACAAATGGTTCCAGTCGTTCCAAACGTTCAAAACGTTCCAGTCGTTTAAGAATCGGACGCTGCTGGGGACGCGACACCACATCGAGCTGCTTCAGTTCTTCCGTCTTTCCGTTTGAGTTGAACTCTCGAACGGGAGCGGGAAATGGGGACAGGCTAGTTTTGGTCGCGGCTCCATCACTGTGGCCCGCACAATCGTAACGAAAAAGTAGCCTGTCCCCTTTGAATCCCTTAAGCAGCCCCACGTTTCGGCCCTGATGCGTAACCGTTCCGGCAATTTTTCAGTCGAACGACTCATGGACTTTTTAATTGCGCTCGGCCAGGACGTTGAGATCACCGTCAGGCCGACTCGCAAACAACACGGTCAAGTATCGATTGTCCTTGCTTGAATTCAGCGGATCGCCCGGCTGGCGTGGACCATCAACGGCAAATATCAAAAGTAAAGACGCGACCCCCTATACTCCCTAGTCTGACAACTGAGCCCTGTCATCCCTGTCGAGTAGGAACGGTCGATGGCGGTTGCTTAATTCCCTGTCCTTTAAATCGAGGTTGACTCACTGCGCGCCGGATGTTTTTCCTGGACAACCTCAACAATCAACTCCGCGACAGTCTCATCGTCATAGGGAACTTCGTAAATACCTGCGTGGGAGGGATCTTCCGGTATTATCGGTTCGTGCAATACGGGAAGTAGCCGCCTATCCGGGCTCTTAAGTTCAACGTTAGTTCGGAGCGCACCAACATTGAGAATCGCGATTCGAGCTCCAGCTCCGATTCGGTTAAATTTCTGCGCGTAGAGCTCCTGCAAGCCGCGAATCTGAGTGGCTCGGCTGGGAAGTTTTAGTTCCTCCAGCCAATTCACGGATAAATACTCTTCGCCCTGGCGCAGCATGAACGCAGCGGCCGAGATCTCTCCGTCCTCGACTGTACTCGCCCTACAATACCGGGCCACGTGGTCAGCTTCTGGGATTAGTTGGTCTTTCATCTGACGCCCAGCTTAGAACGTCGTGCGGTGCTGCGATACTCATGACTACGTCCACTGTCGCTGTTCCCGAAAGCCGAATGACTTCACCAGTGTGTTTCTCGTTGGGACGAAAAATCACAAACCGAACGTTACCGTCGGGGAAAAAGTGAATACTAAAAACGCGGTTGGACGTTGACTTCCAGGAAGCGTAAATATTTCGATCTGGCGTTACTGAAACAGCGGGACACCTTAGCGTGGGATGAGCCTTTATAAACTCAATAAAGTGTTGCAGTGATCTCACCGTGATTCCACGGTCATCCGATTCTTCTTCTTGCACGGCCTCTTGAAGTTCCCGTAACCGAGATGCAAGTTTTTTCCTGTAGCTAATGGGAAGACTTGTCCCTACACGCCAAATTATTTCCTCTATACTCTCATTCTCTGCACTAGCCGGTTGTTGGGTAGCCATGCCACCGCTCTGAACAATCGTGAAGAGTGTCTCGCTTGTGTTTGACGCGATGATAGAGGTGGGCAGAATCTCTAACGGCCCCCTGAACTTACCCGACGCCTTAGTGTAGTTATCAATAACTATATATATTTTCCCTGCCCCATGTCGTATGCCAGTGACGGTTGGATAACCTATTGGAATCGCTTCGACGTCCACGTCAGATGGTTTTACAACAGTGAAACTTTTCCCCCAGGCAGCTGAGTTACTCGAAGTCACCGCGACGTTACTCTCGTGCTCGAAGTTTTCTGAGAGCCCATAAGATACCGCGGCTTTCTTTGCGGCCAAATATCGTCCGAATGAGTGATCTCGAGCTTCTTCTGTCATCGTTCACGTTTCCAAAAAGTTTCCTGTATTTCTTTCGCTGTTAACTCAGTAAATCCACGGACAATCCACTCGTGAGCCAAATTAAACCAGTTGCGCATCGCGTTTCCTGTTTTCTTGTCTCCTAATCCTTTCGCAGTTAAGTCCAAAATTAGGCTAGGAACGCTATCGGTCTTTCTTGTCGCCTGATTGAGTTTTACGTTTAACCAACCATTGTTTTCGGGCAGCTCGAACCTAACTTGCCACGACACGTTCTTGGGGTTAGGCAAGAATTTGTGCTTTTCCTTTTGCCATGAGAAGTCCGAGATCACGTTTGGAAGATCGTTGATAGATTCCCATCCTTGGCCTTGAAGAATATGGTTGATGTACGTCAACTCACAATCCACTGGCTTGATTGTGCCAAGTTTCATTTCGCTCGTGAAAGCTTCCAGATGAATCTTGGCTTTCTCAAAGTGTTCTATTATTGAAGGATACCGCGGGTAGTCATCGCCACGATGACGCCAATTATAATAGAGGCGATCCGGTTGAAATTGAATCAGCTCGTTATCTGCTTTGCTTATAAACCATACTCTCGGCAGGGGAATTCCCGTCGTTTCATCAACTAAGATAGATGCATCATTCGCAATAGGTGCGGCGTGCTGCACAGTAGGAAACTCAGCGCGAAACCTTTCCCATAACAGTCCTATATGGGGCACCTTCAGCTGACTCAACGGTTCAAATCTAAAACCACAGACAACTTCATCTACCGGAGGGTTTTTGTAACTCGGAAGAGGAATAGCTGAAAATTTGGATGTTGAGTTCATAATGTTTCAGTCCGTGTGGACGTGTTCGAGGATATAATTAAGAATATTTAAATTGCTGATCAGAATCCACAATGCACGCAGACAAGACCGCCACCACCCACTACCCAGCCAAATTAAGCCATTATTGTACTCAGCGTGGTTCTGCCGTCAAGGGCTTGACGGCCGGCGGGGTCAGGTCAGGGCTGATTCTGGACCTTTCAATCTTACGCTACGCAGGGAATAACTATGGTAGCTGGGAAAGACTGGGGCCAAGTCTTACGATGACGCCTGACGGGGTCTGATATTTGATATTCTCCATCTCAAGAGCTGACGCGATGTTGTTTTACATTACCTTTTATCCGTTGTAGCCGACGGTCAACTCGCGAAACACTCCGACTCACGCGGCTCATATCCAGCCGACCATCGGTCGTATCGTTTTGACCGACACGCCCATAGAATTCCTGCCGCCACAACACGCAAGCTCCTGCGCTCGCCGTGCCATAGGGCGCCGTATCCGCACATGCGCATCACAAATAGCACATATCACGCCTGACCACCATTATGGCCCCGCCCCCATTGAGATCCCAGGCCTAATCAGCCCTCCAGGCTTATCCCTTAAGACTTAAAGAAAGCGAATGGCGACTTTTTTTGTACGGTCCGTTCGTGCTATAGTTACCACAAGTTATGATTAATTGTCCTGAGTGTGACGGCAAAAACCCGAACCGGATGGTCTATTGCGGATTGTGCCGTGCAAGATTGAAACCGATCTCGCCTAGACTTCGTGAGGACATCCTTTTCATCACTCGCCAACAGACCAAGTGGCTAACGGCCAAACTCGTAGCCGGCGGTCTCAGCGTCATAGGAGTCCTCAGTTTTTGGGGCTATTCTCAGCTTAAGCAAGTGCTCCTTGATAGCGCGCAAAAAGACCTCGTCCCCAGGATAGTCAAATCGACTGAACCGCTGATCAAAAGCACGGTTGACACAGCTGTGAATGAAGCTGCAAAAGCGACGCTACCACACTTCCGATCGGCGGTGCGGCAGGTTCAACGAAAGCACGAGACCGAAGTAGCGAAAGCAACCCAGCAAAGTACAGACGAAATCCGTGAGGCGGCGGCACTCGCAAAGCAACAAATTAATGATGCAACCCAAAAGACGGTTACGCAGATTTCCACAACGACCACTTGGACTGGTCCAAATGGTCGATCCCTCCAATCAATATCGAGCGCAACCGGTCCGTACCTCGCCGACATATTGAATAGTAACGCTGACCCCTTGAGAACCGTTAACGTTACCGATTCACTCCGCCTGGTGGCTGATTTGAAGATATCCAAGACTATCGCAGACCTCACGACGGTTTCACTCTCAAATGCGAGCGAAGGTTGCCTTGGCATCATTTCCGGAACGGAGATTGCTACTGATTCCCAACGCTCGAACTGTTCTAAAGAAATTCCTGTAACTCTTCCTAGTCTCAAGTCTCTTGGCTCGGGCATTAATGAGCCACTGCCCGCGCTACCTACGTTGAACACAAAATATTGACACGAGATCACAAATCCCTTGTCGAGCGGAAGACCAAACGGGGGCGTGCCTGATATTTGATATTCTCCACCTCACGAGCTGACGCGATTTTGTTTCACATTACCTTTTTTTCCGTTGTCGCCGACGTTCAACTCCCGAAACACTCCGACTCACGCGGCTCAGATCCAGCCGATCATCGATCGCATCCCCTTGACCGACAGGTCCGTAAAATTCCTGCGCGTCACAACACGCACGCTCTTGCACTCGCCGTGTCATAATGCCCTGTATCCCCACATGCGCATCACCAAATAGCACATATCACGCCTGACCCCCATTAATCCCCCCGGCAATTTTTCAGTCGAACGACTAATGGATTTTTTAATCGCGCTCGGCCAGGACGTTGAGATCACGGTCAGGCCGACTCGCAAAGAACACGGTCAGGTATCGATTGTCCTTGCTTGAATTCAGCGGATCGTCCGGCTAGCGTGGATCATCAACGGTAAATGTCAAAAATAAAGAGGCGACCGTATTACGCTTCGCGACACCGGGCTAAGTACATAAGTCAAGATTTGACCCTGATATCTGACTGTTTTTAACGAAGGGGTTGGCCTTATGCCAACCGACCGTCTTCACCTATGCAAGCCTGACCCGTTGCGGCGCCACTCCGACTCGCGCGGCTCGGTAGCGGCATCGTCCCGGGAAAATCCCACCAAACTTTCTTTTCGACATCTTCCTGTTCGGGTGTTACCCTGAATGATAAGCGCGGTGTTTTTCTTGTCGGGTCAGCTCACCTCGTTCAAGTTCTGGGATTGGTGATTTTTCCAAACACATCGAGCTGGTGAAAGCGCCCGATACAGGAGCATAGTATGAAAAGAGCTTTGACGATTTTCGGAGTAGCGGTTGCACTCACCGTTGCATGGTGGAGCGTATCCGCGCCGGGCCAGGAGAAACAGGCCAAAACTAAGCCGGTGACCTTCGTCTCTGCAGACGAGGCAAAGTTCAAGGCGGAGGCCAACCTATGAGATTCGTCAAAAAACTTATTTTGGCGGCGTCGTTGTCGATCTTTTCAGTTGTGATGGGTTGCCAGGCAATCAACGAAAACCCGCGCATCGAAAGCCCCGAAGAGAATATACACATTGAAAGCCCCAGAGATGCGGCCATGAGCAAACTCGTAAAAGAAAGACTTCTCGCTGATAAGGCTGTTGATTTGACACGAATAAACGTGCGGGCGACTGACGGCGCAATTGAATTGACCGGCGTGGTGCCGTCATTAGATGCGAGAGAACATGCGGTTAAACTCGCTTGGCAAGTGACCGGCGTTAAATCCGTGCTCAATCACCTCCAGGTCAAGGAATGATTTTTTGACACGCTTACGACAGAGTGTCTCGAAAGGACAAGGGCCCATACGGGCACACGACTCCACCCCCGTCAGTCGCGGAGCGAAATGGCTCTTCCGGGTTTACTGTGAAGGAGTATTCACCACAGAGGCCCAGAGTAGTGAGCAGAGAGGGACGCTGGTGACTAGATGGACAAACTCTGCTTCCTCATGCCGAGTCGTCTGCTCTGAAGATTGAGAGTCGTATGCAGCCGCCGGCTCGCACCGTCTCTAACCCGGTCGCGTACCATCTTATATTCGCGAAAAACCGTTATTGGCCCTGTCTGTTTGGTTACCGTTTCAACCCTCTACTGAGTTCCATCAACCCAGCTACAACCGGCTTGCAACCCACGGCGGGCCGTGTAGAATTCCTGTATGTCCAACGAAAACTTACTTTCCCGAATCACTGTGGATCCGGAAATATGCCACGGCAAGCCTTGCATTCGAGGGCTACGGTACCCGGTAGAGACTCTTCTCGAATATCTCGCCGGCGGTGACACGATCGAAGATCTGCTGAAGGAGTTTCCGGACCTGGAGCGTGAAGATATTCTTGCTTGTCATGAGTTCGCGCGCCGGATGTTAACTGCCAAAACCATCCACTTGCCGCTCACATGAAGTTTCTTGTGGACGCGCACTTGCCGCCGAGCCTTTGCGCGGTACTGGCGCGACACGGCCACGACGCAAATCACACGCTGGATCTTCCGGCGAAAAATGCCACAAAGGACAACATCGTTAATCAGATTTCGGTCAACGAACAGCGTGTCGTTATTTCGAAAGATTCGGACTTCTTCTATTCCCATCTGGTTTTAGGCCGTCCGTGGAAGCTCGTCTTAGTCAAGACGGGAAACATGTCCAAGGAAGAATTGTGTTCTCTTTTCGAGCGTCATTTGTCTGAAATAGAAGCAGCCTTGGAACAGTATCCACTGGTAGAAATAGATCGGGCTGCAGTTAGGCCGCTGGTATAAATCGTTTCTTTCGGAGCTAATCGAATCGTCCCTTTGCCTAAACTGGCGTGGAATAATCCGAGATAATAGGATCGCGCCTTTACTTTTGCTGTTTTTACCGAGTGGGTTAGCTTTATACCATCGGCTTAAAAACCCTATCGCCCCGAATTCTCTTGACTCTCCTCGCTCCCCTGTACTAAATCGTGCTGCCGGGGTCTACATACGATACTGCTCTCTCACGAGGCGTTTTCAATGGTTACGGTGGGACGCCGATTGCCTTTTGTTTTTTTCCTTCTGTCGTTGTTGCTGTGGCATCCGTCGGCTTCCCTGGCCGCCGAGGAAATCGTGCGCGTCGCCGTTCCGCTTTTTCCCACGCCGGCATTTCCGCAGATGCTCGCGGCCGATAGAGGTCTATTTGCAAAACGCGGGCTGCGCGTTGAGTTCATACGCATCAACAGCGAACCCACCACGTATCAGGCCTTGGTATATGGAGACGTTCAAGCGACCAGCGGCGCGCCGGTAGGCCTGGTCCTGTCCCATCTTCAGGGCGTCGATGTCGTTGCGGTCGGCAGCTGGCTGAATATCGTACCCTACACGATCGTGACCCGGGAGCGGATTAGCGATCTCAGCCAGCTCAGAGGCAAAAAAATCGGCGTCAATCGTCTCGGCGGCCGTTCGGCTCTGATCGTTCGCGTCATGATGGAAGATGCGGGGTTGGATTTCACCCGGGACCTGACCATTTTGCAGCTGGGAGGCTCAGGGGAACGATTGGCCGCGCTCATCAGCGGCGGCATCGACGCCGGCCCGGTAGAGGCGACGTTGGAGCCGAAGCTGGTGAGTCTGGGTCTGCATATTTTTCGCGCCAAGCGCGCGCCGTTCGCCACCGCCCCGACCGTCGTCAAACGATCTTATTTGCAGTCGCACCGCCCCACGATGAAACGGTTCATGGAGGCCTATCTGGAAGCGATGCAATTTATCCGACATAACAAAGAAGACACTTTGCGCACGCTTTCCCGAGTGCTCGGCAGCAACGATCGACAAGTCCTGGATTACGCCTACGACGACATTCTCGGCACCATGGAACCGAGCTTGGTGCCGCCGCCGGAGGCCGTAAACAACCTTTTGAAGATGGTCGCTTACACCGACAAGCGGGCGACATCGGTCAAGCCGGCAGGAATTCTGGATATGTCGCTCTTGGATGAACTCAAGTCGCAAGCCAAATAACGGGATAAGGCTTATGCAGATTATCGACGCCGACGGACATATCAACGACCTCGCCTGCGGCGACGAGATCGCCAGCTACATGCCCAAAGGCAATCAGATGGCCCGGCTCTTTCCGGAGTTCGACCATTTGCATTTTCGTTATCTCAAGCAGAACCGCCGCAATACGGGAAACCCGACGCGGGATGATTGGATGAAATTTCTGGATAAGACCGGCATCAGTTGGACGGTGCTTTACCCCACCGCCGGCTTGGCGGTCGGCCGGATCATGGCCGAGGACTGGGCGATGGTCGCTTGCAGAGCCTACAACAACTGGCTTTACGAACGCTTCCTAAATAAAACTCCCAGACTCAAAGGCATGGCTTTGATTCCGCTACAAAACGTCGCGGCCGCCGTCGCGGAGTTGCGCCGCGCGGTCAACGAATTGGGAATGCTTGGCGGCATGTTGCCTTCCAACGGCGAAGCTATCCAGGGTCACCTGGGAAATAAAATTTACTGGCCGCTTTATGAAGAAGCAGAGAAGCTCGGCTGCGCGCTGGCCGTGCACGTCGGCTGCCTGCATCACATGGGTTTCGATGCCTTCGGCACTTACTATCCGGCTCATGCCCTCGGTCATCCCTTCAGCTTGATGATTCAAGCAGCAGGCATGCTGGCGCATGGGGTATTCGAATGTTTCCCGCGACTGCGAGTGGCCTTTCTCGAAGGCGGCGCGACCTGGGTGTCGTTCATGATGGACCGTCTCGATCGCTCCTATCATGCCGGCCATAGGCAGTTGGATCTCGATGGCAATCTTCTCGGCGGGCCAAAAGAGGGAGAGAAGGCCAGCGACTATTTTCGGCGCCAGCTTGTCGCCGGCAGGATTTTTGTCGGATTCGACTGCGACGACGACGGGCTCGGCACAGCGATCAAAAAAAGCGGCCGCGAGCCCTTTCTCTTCGGAAGCGACTTTCCCCACGAAGTCTTCGATGCCGAGAAGTGCCGCCATGAAATCGACGAGCTTTTGGGGCGCGACGATCTTACCCAGGCGGATAAGGAAGCCGCGTTGGGCGGCAATGCGCTCAGGTTTTATTCCTTGGCGCCGTGATTCAGGCGCGGGCTTGAGCGTTCAAACCGGCTATGAGTCCAACTGGTTCCAGTCGTTCCAAGAGCCCTGAGTCTATCGAAGGGTTCAAAACGTTCCAGTCGTTTAAGAATCGGACGCTGAAGGGAACTAACGGGGAGGAACGTCCCAAACCATACTCCCGTCAATGTCAAACTTTGCGAGCCCCCCAGCAGACCTGGGGGTTTACCTACGATTAATTAAAAAAGGGGGAGGTTTCATTCCCTTCCCCTTTTTTGGTCGCCTAAACCAGCTAAGGCAATTAAAACCCTACTTGCCTCTTCGTCCCTCTGCACCAGTCGCTCCAGTTGCACCGGGTGCACCAGGAGCACCGGGCGCACCGGGAGCACCGGGCGCTCCTTCTTGCCCTGACTTGGCTTTTTCTCCCTCCGCCCCAGTCGCCCCAGTCGCACCGGCCGCTCCTTCTTGGCCGGCTGGCCCTGCTGGCCCCGCCGGCCCTGCTGGCGCCGGCGCCGGTGGCGCTACTGGCGCGGGAGCCGGACTCTCCTGGCAGCCGGCGAGAGCTAAAGTCCAAACAAAGAGGGCTACACCCGACCACAAAACGAGTTTCTTTCCCATGGTAATTCACCTCCTTTCGCACAACTACATCTGTATCTCGGTCTCTGATTAGTTTGGGTTTAATACTGCTCTGCCTCAGGTCGGATTGCAGTCTAATATTGGACGATTTTGAAAAAAAATATCGCGCAGCCCGCAACCCCACGCAGCCGCGCTACGCAATGCCTGCGAGGACAACAGTGAGCTGGGTCGAACCTAGACTTCTATACTTGGCAGCAAAAACCCCGGGGGCATCTTCTTCTACAAGCCGTAGAACGCCCGGGAGTTGCTCTCCAGAATCTTCTGGGCTTGGGCATTGCTAATCCTGCCCTCGTCCACCCAGCCGCGCACTTCGTCCAGCGCGCTCAAGTTGGCGGAGATGTCGGTGTGGCTGTAGTCGGTGCCGATCATCAGGTTATCTTCGGTTCCAAACTTCAATAGAGATTCGATGTCGTCGATCGGGTCGATGGTGACGAACAGGCGGTTGGCACGGAACAATTCCGGTTCCAGTTCGAACAGGCGGGGCAGTCGACTCTGTTGACCGCGCAGTGATTGGCGTTTTACCGCCCCCAACTGGGAGATCGTGTAGGGAATCCACGAGGCCCCCGACTCAATGAGCCCAAAGCGAAGTTTCGGGAACTGCTTTGGAACCCCGGAGCTCACCAGCGCGCCGCAGGAGTACATGATGGGGAAGCCCCTGTCCCATTCGCTCCCCGGAAGTGGATGGCCGGTGTGGATACACAAAGGCAGGTCGAGCGCGCTGGCTTCCTCGTAAATTGGAAAAAAGTGTGGGTCGGTGACCTTCCTGTCGAGATCGAATCCGCGCTTGAAGATGCAACAGGCGCCGTGCTCTTTCGCCCAGCGCAGTTCCTCAACAGCTTTGTCGGGACGAAGCAGCGGCAGCACAGCCGCCCAGCGCAGCCGGCCGTTTGTTTGCGTGCATTTCTCGGCAAGCCAGCGGTTATAGGTCGTGGTCAGCGCCCATTCGGCTTCCGCGTTGCTGGTATTGTAGCGGATGAAAAACGTCGGGAAGATAACCTGTATTCCTACACCCATTTTGTCCATGTGGGCGAGGCGCCCCGGCACGTCCTCAAGCTCTCGTAGGACCCGGGGAGGATGGTTGACTTCATCGCGGATGGCACGGTTCTGCAGCCTGCCTTCAACCACCCAGCAGCGGCTGGTCGTCGCGTTATAACCGGCTCGTTTGGCCTCATCGGGCGGCATCGCAATTGTCACCGGAATGTACTTCGCGTAGGGAGTACCCTCCAACTTCTTCCACGTGGCTTCGGACTCGTCGACATGCGTATCGGCATCAATCATCGGCATGGGATAGCTCCTATCCTTCACACTAAAATAGCACGCTGCTGAAAAAGACCCATATGCTTCGTTGCGCTCAATCGTCTCGCTACAACGTGCTGGCTAAGCACGCCTCCGCTCGTCGATTATTCGCGCGCCTCGCCTCTGAGTCTTTTTGAGCAGCCTGCTAGACAAACACATTTACTTACGGATGGTAGGGGTCCAATATAATTGGATTCGCCGGCTTTTTAAACAGCCGGGCGAAACAGTGATCCTGAATTCCCCTCTCGCATAGCTTGATCGCTCGCAGCCTTTAGGGATAAAAGGCTGTAAGATAAACAATCGCAACGATTACCTCCAGAGTACAGCTGAAGAGATAAGGACAACCATGAATACCATGACAGATGAGATCCGGGTCATGACCTCGGGCGCCTTTACCGCGGCATATCTTGAGCTTATTCCCCGACTCGAACTCCTTACGAAGAAAAAACTCGTCACCGCCGCAACGTCCATAGGGACGGGGGAGAACTCGATCCCGAATCGGCTGCGACGCGGCGAACCCGTTGACGTTGTCATCGTAGCGGACGGCGTACTTGTTGGATTCATCAAGGACGGCCTGATCATAGCCGAAAGCTATACTCCGCTCGCACGCTCAGCCATCGGTATGGCGGTGCGGGCAGGAGCCCCGAAGCCGGACATCAGCACGGTTGACGCACTGAAACGCACGCTTCTCCAAGCGAAATCCATCGCCTACTCTGCCAGCGTAAGCGGCGACTACGTCTCCACCGAGCTGTTTCAGCGTTTGGGAATAGCCGACCAGGTGGTAAGTAAAAGCCGGCGCATCGAAGGGGGTGAGCGAATCGGCGCCGTGGTCGCACGGGGAGAGGCAGAAATCGGCTTCCAGCAGTTGAGCGAGTTACTTCCCGTGCCCGGCGTAGATCATGTGACACCGCTGCCGCCGGAAGTGCAGAAAGTCTCTATGTTCTCGGCCGGCGTCGCCGTAAGCACCAGGGATTCGGACGCGGCTCACGCGCTTATCAGATTCCTCGCCTCGCCGGAAGCGGCCCGCGCCATCACGAGTAGCGGGTTAGAGCCAATAGGAAATCGCTGAAGCTGGAAACTAAACGGACGAGGTTGACGTCACAGCATCCTATCGGCTACTGTCGCCGCCAAAAGGGTGATCTGGAACTCGCCTACACTCTTCGTAGGCCTATTTCCTATCCGGACGGCTGGCTAGCACGTCTCGAGGAAACGATGCTTGCGCACTCAGAGGTCCCATCCTAAGAGGCAGTTTCTAATCCCTCACCATTTGATCTAGGAAAGGAACTTTATGCGAGTTCGATTGTCGAGACTAAGGCTCTTCTCTGTGGTTTTCTTGCTATGGCTTTTTTCCCCAGATTTTCTTTTTGCACAAGGAAAAAAGCTCAGGGATCTGAAGGTCTCTTATCCTTTCGGCGGCTCAACCAGCTTCTTCTGGGTCGCCCAGCGGTCGGGAGCTTTTGAGAAGTACGGTCTGGGGGTAGAGCCGGTTTACATTCGTGGAGGCCGGGCTGGAGTACAGGCTCTCATTTCAGGTGACGTTAAACTCGAGCTGCAAGGCGCCTTGGCGACCATCAGCGCGTGGGCGCAGGGCGCGAAGGATCAGCGTTACATTGCGGCCGTGGGCAACCGGCTCGACTATATCCTGGCGGCTCACCCCTCGATAAAAACTCCCGCGGAGTTGAGAGGAAAAAGAGTTGGCATCAGCCAGCTCGGAGCCAGCACCGATTTCATTGCGCGCTTCGCGTTGCGCAGGCTGGGCTTGAATCCGGAAAAGGACGTAACGATCCTCGGGGTCGGCGGAGCCGGGGAGCGCTGGGCCGCGTTGAGCGCCGGACATGTACAGGCGACGGTCCTCCAGCCTCCCTTCACACTGCTTTCGCGGAAAGCGGGATTTCCCATTTTCGTAGATTTTTCCAAACTGGACTTCGAGTACACCATCTCGGGAGTGGTCACGACGGCCTCATTTATCCGCGCGGAACCCGATACCGTTATGAACTTCATGCGCGGACTTGCCGACGGGATGAATTTCTATCGCGACGAAAGAAACAAGGACAAGGTCCTGCGGATACTCGGCGAATATTTTCGCTCGGACGCTACGGAAGAGCTGGAGGAAACCCGTAGGTCTTACAGCCAGCTCACTCCCGGTTTGCCATGGATCACGGTCAAAGCCATAGAGAACGTCATCGCCAATGACAATCACCTGGCCGGGATGAATCTCAAGGCAGCCGAACTAATCGACCTCTCGTTTTTGGAAAGGCTAGCGGAAGAGAGAAAAGCAAAATAACACTGAGCGACCGCAGGAAAGAATATCGATACTTTGTTCCAAACCACTGTGCCACAGGCTTCAGGCCGCCCCGTAATCACTATTTTCGTGCAATCCCTTTTGAGGTTTTATTTTTCTTTTTTGTATGCGGCCGGATTACTGATGAAGCTAGCGATCTCGTCGGCTAAGCTCTGCAAGTTTCGCGGGCGGAGGACTCAGCGCTCCTGCCTTCCGAAGTGGTTTTATGGAGGATAGGACGCCGCCGGATTTAAATTAAAAGGCCCGTGGGTCGAAGCTACCCTTTTACGTCGGGCACACGCCACACATGACAATTGATCAGGATGATTCGATTTGCTCAATTGCGCAAATCCGCAACTGTCGCGGGAGTCTATTGTTTAAAGTTTCTGGTTTCACCTTTAACTCAAAACCCGGGATGGCCTCTATCCCGCATTATTCACGGTCACAGGAAAAACTATGACACTGCGTCGATTGAGGGGCGAGACGAAAATGCAAAGAGCAAAGGGCAAAGCGCTAAGCGTAAATCAGCGAATGCTTCTGAAAGGCTCCTTGCTCCCTGCTCCATGCGCTATGCAAAAAGTCACAGGCCCATTGCCTCGCTCTGGAAGGCTCGCCCTGCGATCGTGTCTACACGTGAATAATGCGGGCTATGGCTTATACCATGGAGGAAATCGGTGGCGGAATTCCACGCGATCGCACGCCAACCGTGTGGCGCGGGACCTTTTGGATACGCCCCAGTCAGGCGCCGGATGTAACGTTTTGCGTGCTCGTGACTCTATAGGGCAGGAGGTAAATTCAATGAAACCCAAACTATCTGAAATCTATTGGCCGCTGCGGCTGGCCTACGGGCTCGTTCCATTGCTGGCCGGGCTCGATAAATACGCAGATATCCTGGCAAACTGGGAGCGCTATGTGAGTCCTATGGCCGCATCGATACTCCCGATGAGTGTGGAAACATTTCTCCATATCATTGGAGTCGTAGAAATCGTCGTCGGCCTTGCCGTTCTATTGGGCTGGACCCGGTTCGGGGCATTGATCGCGATGGCGTGGCTGGTGGCGATCTCGCTCAACCTGTTGCTAGCCGGATTTCTCGACATCGCGGTTCGGGACTTGGTAATAGCGGTTGGAGCGTATACGCTATCCATGGTTGCCGCCGAACGAGGCGAGGAACTCGTTCCGAGCTCCGCACGGAGCGGCGCGCGGCGCCTCGCACACGGATAAGGCCATGGATGGGAATTTACAACGCTTGAAGGTTCGCTCTACGGCGGTGGCTCTTAACGAGCCACCGGACCACGAGCTGATTGCCCAGGTGCGAAACGGAGAAGCGGCGGCGTTCGAGAAGCTGATGCGCCGGTACAACCAGCGCGTGTTTCGCGCCGCGCGCTCCGTCCTGCGCGACGATGCGGAAGCCCAGGACGTCGTCCAGGAAACGTTCGTCCGCGCTTTTCGCCATCTTCAAGATTTCGAGGAACGATCGAGCGTCGGAACGTGGTTGACGCGGATCGCCGTTAACGAGGCGTTCTCACGGCTGCGACGGTCCCGGCTCTTCGGCTCTTTGGACAGCGAAACCAACCAGCAGGAAGGCGGATCCTATTCAGTGGAATCCAATCAACCGGGGCCCGAAGACCAGGCAAGTTCCCGAGAGCTGCGGTCTGTCCTCATCGCGGCGATCGATTCTCTTCCGGAACAGTTGCGTACCGTGTTCATGCTGCGCGAGATCGAAGGGCTGAGCACGCTTGAAACGAGCGAAGTCCTGCAATTATCCGCCGAAGCCGTCAGGGTCCGATTTCATCGGGCACGCCTGGCGTTGCGCCGGCAGGTGGAAAAGCAAGTGGGAGAGGAAGTGCAGGGGCTGTTCACGTTTGCCGGAACGCGATGCGACGCGACGGTCAAGGAGGTATTTCGTAAACTGGGGCTGCCGCTGCAGCACGAGACTGTCTAAACAAGTTTCCGCTTGCGAAAGGCTCCCGACGCTTTTTCTCCTCTTCGTTTTTTTGCCGGCGGCCCTCAATTCTCCCGGACAGGACCGTAACGTATCGAGTATCCGGAGCCCTTTCCGCCTTACTCCAGTCGTTGGGAATGCGCTGACCAACCATTCCCATCCTTAGGAGACTTCTATCACCTGCTTCCGTTTTCGACCTTGTAAACCCTGGGGTTGTTCTTGGCATAGCAATTGCCAATCTCACTAGCTACAGATCGAGCCAAAGCGATTGTCCGCCGGGAAAGGAGCATGCAAATCATGAATGGTCCACTGCTACTTATCGTAGTGATTGTCGCCACTGCGTTATTGTTCGTCGTTGCACCCGTCGTCACTGACATATACGTGCGATACCGCAACGGAAAAGTCCTCAGCTGTCCCCAAACCCACGATACCGCGGAAGTTACGCTCAACACGCACAGGGCTGCGCTCGCCGCTGCGTTTGGCAAACCGATACTCCGGGTGAAGAGCTGCTCGTTATGGCCAGAAAAGAGGGGTTGCGCAGAAAAGTGCATCAATGAAAATTGGCCTATCCCGTGACGAGAGCGCTGTGATGAACGAAGGTGCCGCTGGAGTTTTGCCGCGATACCTTTCGTTCTCGCCTTGTACCGTCTAATCAAAATTGTCGCCCGTCCTTTGCAGTTACACCAGCCACCATGGCTTGTTTTGTGCCCGCCAATCTAACGGCCACGATTTTGTCCTGTATGCGCATTTTGGGCGAGCAATCGCGTTCTAATTGGCTTCTGGACTGAAAGAATCTCGAGCCGGCAATTTCTTCCGGCCGCATTTTACGGGTTTCGGCAGTGGAGCCCCACGGCCTTACGGCCGTGGCACCTCTCCACACGCGTCGTCGGGCGGAACCCTCCGACCTTCGTCGGCCGTAGCCGACTTCGGACGGCGAAGGCCGAAGCGTACCCTCCTTGCCTACTCCGCCGAAGCAGTCGCTTCGGCTGCGAAGGCCGGGCGCCAAGGCTACGGAGGGTACCCACCTCGCATTCATCCACGGGTTTATACCCGTGGCCTTCTGCGCAGGAGGGTAATCGCTATTAAGGCCAGTCATTTATACAGCCCGTCAATGAAACCGCTCTTGTCCAATTTCTCAATGAGGCTGGTATCCACCACGTCCTCGTACTTGAGTCCCGCGGCTTTCGGCAGCGATTTCGCGACTTCAGAGATAACATTGGCGAATCCTTCACGGGTCGGGTAAGGTTTTTTGAAAACGTAAAACTTTACGAGGTCGTCGTAAGCTGCTGCGGCGTCTTGTTGGCTTTTCAGCGCCAATTGTTTCGTCAGCAAATCGACCACCCATTCGCGGTTGCTAGGGTTCAAAATGAAAGCGTGGGCCTGCAGGATGGCGCGAACAAGGCGTTCCAACATGTCGCGTTTGGTCTGTACGTTCTTTGCCGTCGTGATGACTGATGAGGTTTCCCAGGGGATATTCAGCGTGCGTAGATCGGCGAGCATGTTCACGTTAAGCTGTTCAAGTTTCGTGCGATATTCCGGCGTGATCACGGTGGCGGCGAGGGCGCCGGTGGTAAGCCCCGCGATCCGCTCCGGCTCCTGACCGGCGGCGACGATCGTGACTTGCCCTTTATCGGCATCGATACCGAAATGGCGCAAGCCGACCGACAACGCCAGGCGCGAAGCGGACAGGCCCAATCCGGACGAACCTACTCGCTTACCCTTTACGTCGGCCATGCTCTTGACGCCCGGACCGCCGACAATCAAATAGGCCAGCGAACGAGTGCCGCCGACAATCACATCGACCGGCACGCCCCCCACGGTGGACACGATGCACGTAATCGGGTCGTCGTACGATACATCGACCCCGCCGCTGACCATCATCTGCGCGCCTTGCGTACCGCCGCTGATGTTGACCTGCTTCACGTCGAGGCCTTGTTTTTTGAAGTAGCCTTGTTCGTCGGCTATCCACAACGGCGCCAAGCGCGCGTTGCGAAACGTCACGCCGAAGTTAACCTGGAGATTCTGTGAATGAGCCTCACGGCCGCTCGAAACCAAAAACGACAATATTGCCAGAGCGAGCAGCGCTTTGTAGATAGATATTCTCATCGTGCTCCTCCAAAAAATTATTTCAGTCGTTGATAACGGTATGCGTCTCTATAGCTCAAAGGAGGGCTGTAGACAAAGGGAACTTTTTAAAGATGATTGACGTACCATTCACGAGAGTCTGAGTCTGAGCATTCCGAGAAGATTGGTGATCGAAATCGCGAAACAACTTGGGCTTGATTCGAGATGACCCGTCATCGTCCGAAGCAAACATGAAAAGACGCGCGCTGACGGAGCTATTGCACTGATAAGGTGAAGTCGCGCTGTGAGCTGAGGCCGAGATTATCGATCACCTCAATCGTAAAGGTGTAAATCCCTGGCGCTGAAGGATTGCCGGCGAGAATCCCGCTCGTAGGATCGAGATCGAGGCCCGGCGGTAACGAACCGGCAACAAGCCACACGTATGGGGGTTTCCCGTTCGCTCCTTTCATACGTGTGGAATATCTTTTGCCTTGCTTGCCCGATGGCAGCGCCGTGGAAACGATTTGCACCGGTTTCAGAATGCTGAAGCGAAAAGTTCCCGTGACCGTGGTGCCCCCGCTATCCATGGCAGCTACGCCAAAGGAGGATTTCTTAGTTGTTTTGGCAGGAATGCCGGTAACAGTACCATCCGGCTCCAGCGTTAATCCGGGCGGCAGTGAGCCGGAAACCAATGTGAACAAATACGGTGGATCGCCGCCGATCGCATGCAGGTTTGCGCTGTACGGAAGACCCTGCTCGCCGTCCGGAATGAGGGTCGGCGCCATCTGAAGCGAAACGGGATCTCCGCATGCGCCAGAGGTCTTTACGAAACTCAGCAGTTCAAACATCGCACCCCAATACACGCATCGATCGTCCCCGGTGATCTGACCGCCCCTGGTAGTGTCCACGGTTTCGAATAGTCCATTGGATAGAGATACTCGATGAACACCGCTGCCATCGCTGCAGTAGATGTGAAAGGGATCAACATAAAGCCAGCCGCTGCAAGCAGCGGCGTAAGCTTTGAATGCTCCGGTGGTGAGCCCGATTCCGTAGATGCCGCCTGAGTCAACCGAAAAATAGAGCATATCATCGAACACTGTTACGTATGCCGGCGCCAACGGATCAGTTACAATAAGCACCTGTTCATCGCCACCGTTTTTCGGAATGATTGAGATGGACCCACCCTTCGCGACCAGGAGATAATCTTTGTAGGGAATAATCCGCCGGCCGTCGCGCAGGGATGCCAGGTGGCGCGCCGTCCCGCCCTCCAGCGGCATGGTATAGATATGGACATTCTCCGCTATGTTTTCTGACATGAGCCAGTAAAGATCGCTGTCATCCGCAGTGATGTCCATGAAATAAAGATCCCCCGGCCTCGACCACAAGATAGTGGGCTCAGTGGTGCCTTGTTTGGGAGTCTTTCGGATGCCGATTCCGCCACCGATGACGTACTTCTCCGTGATAATGTCCAGCCCGGCGCTATATTTGCTGACCAAGGCGGCGCTCCCGCCCTGTTTTGGCAATTTGGCTAATCCGCCCTGTTGTGTCGCCCAGTAAACGTTGTCCGCGTCACCATTGATTGTAACGCCGCTGCCGACGTCTCGGGACGGAAACAGTTCACCGATGAAGGGACCAAAACTTTCCGACGCTCCGCCCGTCACTGGGACCCGCTGGACATCGGCAGTGTTGTATCCGGTTTCGTTCGCCCACCACACCCAGGTACCGTCGGAATAGAAATCCAAAATGGCACTTGCACCAGACACGTATGTCGACATTGTCACCAGTGTCGCGACGGACCCGGTCGCCTCGTCAAAGCGTTTGAGTACGGCAGCGCCCGGTGCCGCCTCCCACCAGTAGACGCCGGTACTGTCTGAACGAATCTTCGCCCATGACGGATATCGGCTGGCCGTAGGAACAGTAGTTCGAACGACGAGATTTGACGATCCCGTGACTTTGTCGATCTGCCAGAAATCCTTGCCGTCGATCAGTGCGTAAAGGTACTTCGTAGTAATAACCAGCGGTATTGCGTTGGAAGGGCCTGAACTCGGAACGGTGGTGAGTTGAGTGAGAGCTCCGCTGGCTAAGTCGTAACGGTAAATCTTTCCGGTTTGACCCTCTGATACAAAGAGAACCTTACCATCCAAAACCAGCCTGCCGACACCCAGAAGATCAGAAGCAAAGACTCGATCAGTCGAGCAGCCGCAATTTTGCCCGATTGGAGCTTCCGCTGTCGCGACAACGGGAATTCGTAGTATTCGCGTAACCGTGGAAAAATTGATCGAAAGCTGTTCCGCCCAATAAACGGTCTCACCGTCAATGGCAAGATCTCTGGTGCGGCCATCCGATGCCTGCGCGCGGGACAAGGTAGTGATACCTTCAGCTGTTTCGGGAATAGAAAGAATTTCATTGTAGGTTGATCCCAAAATATTTCCATTACGGTTGATGAATGAGGGGACTGAATTCGAAACGGTCACTATTTCGCCGCCGCTCGGGGAAACGGCGCGCAACTCGCTGGGGGTTCCGGAAACATCAAAATAAATCCGACCGTGCGAGAGGCTTACTACCGGAACCCAACCACCAGGAACTCTTGCCAAAATAGTCGGAGTGTTTAACGGAGGCGGTTTCTTGGAGGCTGCCCTAGCTGGGGAAGAATAGGTGCTCAAACCGGCGGCTATTATAGCCACCCATAGGAGAACTCTCGGTACAATTCGCACCACGATGTCACCACGCGCCGAAGTGGCACAACCCTACTCCAGCTTAATTTACGTTGTCAACAGGCAGACACCCTAAGGAAGCTTGTCACCGTTTGGCGCGGGCACGAGCGCGGCGTTCCGCCGGATCGTCCCTTTAGCCTCGATGTCAGCGCTCTTAAGTCCGGGCTAAACTTCACGCTTACCACCGACCTAGGCGACCTGGATCTTTTGGACGAAGTGGCGGGACTCGTGGGGTACGCTGACGTATTAGCATGTTCCGACGAGCTGCAAATTTTCGGCGCGCACTGCAAAGTTTTGACTCTGGACGGTTTAATTAAGAACAAGCGGATAGTCCGCCGCGCGAAAGACTTGCGGCTGCTGCCGGAATTGGAGGCGCTTCTCGAGATCAGCGAATCACAGAAGAAAAGCTAGGTCGAGTTCTCTATGGAGGAAGATCGTTCTGATTCTTGCCTGGAGAGCAACTGCGAGAATACCGAACGCGAAGGGCTTCAGAGAACGTTATTCCACCGAGTCAACGGCGTTGTCCCTCCCTCTATTCACGTCGTTGGTGCACTACGGACTTACGCAATTATAAATCCTCGCGCACCCGCAGATAACTCGGAAATCTTGGCAAGCCTGTTTTAGTCAGGCCTCGATAGGTGTAGGTGATCGTTGTGCCTAGCGGCGGTGGGTTTTTGCGTGCTTCATCGGTGAACCCGGTGCCGATCAGAAATTTTTTGCCGTCGGGTGCTTGCACGCGCAGCGCACCCAGCATGCCTTGGTACTTGCCCTTGCCGGGAACATGCTCGATCACCACCGCTTCAGTGTCTTGCAATGGCTTGAGCTTAAGCAGCACATCGCTGCGGCCGGTTATATAGGCGGCGTCCGCCAAATGCAGCATCAACCCTTCGCCGCCGCCACGCACCACTTCATCCAACTTCCGTTTGAGTGCGACACGATTAGCCACGCGAAATTGCTCCACCGCAACCAACTGCGGCCACTGCGTTTTCGCGATGATTTCCTGGATGCGCTGCACGCGCTGCGCGAAAGTTCCAGATACGCCCGGCAATTCAAAAATCATGTACTTGATCTGCCGCCATTCGTCATCTTGCGGCTCGGCCTTGCGCACGATCCCGGAGAGCGCCTCAAAGCGCCCGCGCGTCAACCAAAGCTCGCCATCCAGCGCCTGCGCTGGCAGTTTGGCAACAAACCATGCGGGAGCATTGACCGTGCGGCCACTGCGAAAGCGCAGCATCTTGCCGTCCCAGATTGCCCGCACGCCGTCATATTTTTCGCTGATGAGATACTTAGCCGGGTCAACGTTTGAGCCGGGTTCATTGGCCAACAGCAAAGACGGCGCCGCACTTGAATCTTTAGACTGTGCAGCGCCTAGCCATAGGACCGGCGCCCAGATCAAAAGCAGCAACAAAAGCTGTCTAAATTTAGTCTGCATCAACGTTGCTCCCTCGCGGCCGTGCAAGGACCTCCGTAAGCCCGGCGGGTTCGACATAGCACCATTCGCTCGGCTATCATTTCTTCGGTACGGCTGCAAGTATTTGGGGTTGCAGACCGTTGTGCGTGATAATGGCGTTAATAAGTACACCAAGGTTAAACGCTGCCGGTAACAGCGACGTAAGGTCACGCGATCGGTGCATGCGGGTATGCCAGCAAGACCGAATATACTTTAATCTCTGCGGGTTAATTCCCCGCAGCTTGCTGCGCTGCGAATCAAGGGTAGGATGGGTTGAGCGTTAGCGAAACCCATCGTTCTAAGTGGTGGGTTTTGGCGCAGTGCGCCTCTACCCACCCTACATTCGGCTAATGAAACACGCCTATCTTCGGGATACCCCGCAGCTTGCTGCGGGGTAGTTCATTTACTGGCCGTAGAAGATCTGGCGAAACTCGACGCGGAGTTTTTTTAGCTGCTCTTCGTTCGGATTATCCATGAAAACCATAGTTGGCGATGCGGCGGAGAAGCATACGGGGTTATGACGAAAACCGGGAGGTGCCGCAGAGCGTCATCGAGACGATCCTGGAGTGCGCCCGGTGGGTTCCGTCGGGCGGCAATGGTCAACCGTGGGAATTTGTTGTCGTCAGGGATAAAGAGACCAGACACAAGAAGGTCCTTTTGGACATTCCAGAGCCGTTGAGGATTTACCATCTTGTTCCCATCGGCCACTTTAAGACTGACGTTAGTGCTCCGCCGCGGAGAGATCTCGATGAAATAATGCATTCTGGGAAATACGATATGAAAAAATACCGGGATGACGCGCAGATCGAACAATTCATCACGACGTTGACTCTGCAGGGTGGTTACAGGAAGAGCCGCAAAACGAGAGATGCCTAGCTATAGCCGTAGCGGATGACGGCCTTGGCGATGACTTGGTCTCTCGATCCTTTGCCGCGAGTCTGTAAAAGTAGTTTTTCCAATGACGGTCGATGCCTGTTGCATCAGTCATCTTGCTTTTTCATGCGAGCGATTAGCATGGCTCTCAAAAGAGGTTGGAGTTTTTGGCTTTCAGAGTACTGGTGCTAAAGTCCGCCAGTTTCAAATTTGACACGCGCATGCGAGTGCATTTGACGGCTTCTCAAGCTCTATGATACCCCGGGTCGCGTGAAAACGATTTCGTCCTTGATGATTCTCGTTTTTGTTTCTCTCCTCGCCGCCTTATCCGCGCAGCCAACAACGTTTGCTGTCGCCAGCGAAATCGAATCCTTAACATCAGCAGAGCGCCTCCATCCAACCTACAGGCTTCCGGTTCGTTGTTTTGCTTATGTCGGCAAGGAGGCTGACACCAAGACTTGGAAGCTTCCTTACTTGCTTGCCGATGGTCGTGTGGATCTCAAGCGGCTGCCTGCGGCGATTCAGGCGATCGTCACGAGCTACCGTGGAAAAAAGGTGTCCGGGATTCCAGAGGATCGGATACCGGATGTCTTGATGAGGCTCGGCCGTGCCTCTGCCCAAGCCGGGAAAATGCCGTTTCAGGACCCCAAGGCCGCGGCAGTCTATCGCCAGTTGCAGACAGCGCTTGAGAAGCTTGGGCGCCTCGATGAGATCAAGGCCGAGAATCCGAAAATGTGAAGCCAATCATTTTTCACGCCCTCTCCATGCACGGCCGAATTTAGCGATTTCTATCGCACAAGTAGGGCGAGTTGACGTGCCGGGTAGATCTCGGATATTGTCCGACAAAAATAGCGCTAAGCGTAAATCTACTAGCTCCGACTGCTGCCGGAGGCCCTCGGTCGTTGGCCGATGAGGGTTGATAGCAACGAATTTTGTTCTTGGCGGTCGACTGAAAAAGAGCGATTTCCTGTCGTTCAAATCAGGAGGGATTTCTTATGATCAATCGTTCATCAACGCTTCATAGGCTCTTGCTGGCTGGGATCCTCACGATTCCTGCCACGCGGCTGGCTTTAGCGCAGCAGACAGGTGACAAACCGGCGGCTCAACCGGCCACGCCGTCTGCGCAGCCTGACGCGTCAAAACCGTTGCCCCCGGTGCAACCGCAGCCGACGACTGTACCGGGTCGGCCCGACATTCCCAACGCCGAAGTCGCCCAGCAGCTGCGCAACGTCGCACCCCTGCCCTTCGGGGCGCCGGAAGACAAGCTGCCCATTCCACAGCTCAAGCTGCCCAAAGGCTTTAAGATCGAGGTCTACGCGAGCGGCATTCCCAACGCGCGGTCACTCAGGCTCGGCGACAAGGGCACGGTATTTGTCAGCAACCGCGTTCTCGACAAAGTCTACGCCATCGTCGACAAGCACGGGAAACGCGAGAAAAAAGACATCGCCTCGGGGTTGGACCGGCCGAATGGTCTAGCGTTCTACAAGGGCACGCTCTATATCGCTGAAGGGACAAAAATTTCCAAGCTCGAGAATATCGAAGACAACCTCGAAAATCCGCCGAAACCCGCCGTCATCTACAGCGACTTTCTCAACCACCAGTCGCACGGCTGGAAATTCATGGCCCTGGGGCCGGACAATAAGCTCTACGTAAACGTCGGCTCGCCGTGCAATATCTGCGAGCCGCCGGCAACCAACGGGCAGATACGGCGCATTAGTCTCGACGGCAGCGGCGCCGAAGTGGTCGCGCGCGGGGTGCGCAACTCGGTCGGCTTTGACTGGCACCCGCTAACGAAGGAACTCTATTTCACCGACAATGGCCGCGACTGGCTCTCGGAGGACCTGCCCGAAGACGAGCTCAACCGCGTCACCAAGATCGGCCAGCACTTCGGCTTCCCGTACTGTCACCAGGGCAACTTCACGGATCGCGAGTTCGGCTGGGGACGCTCGTGCGACGAGTTTGTGAAGCCCGTCGCGCTGCTCGGCCCGCACTCCGCCGCGCTCGGCATGCGCTTTTACTCGGGCAAGATGTTTCCGAGCCAGTACCAAAATGCGATCTTCGTTGCGCGTCACGGCTCTTGGAATAGAACCAAAAAGATCGGTGGCGACGTTATCGTCGTCAAGCTCAACAAGGACGGCAGCGTGAAATCGTGGGAACCTTTTCTTACGGGTTTTCTCCGAAACAACGAATATAGCGGTCGGCCGGTCGACGTGCAGGTCATGAAGGATGGCTCGCTGCTGGTTTCAGACGACCACGCCGGCGCAGTCTATCGTGTGAGCTACGGCGGCGCCAAGGTCGCTGCACGTTGAGTAGTCTAGGGCCGCGGGCGGAGCGCCGCTCCCGCCTGTTATTCTACTCGGGCGGCCGCGCTCGAACGCGAGCGCTCCTGTGTGGCATAGCCGCCGCCGTCGTCTTGGTGTCGGCGTCGCCCGTCAATGCCGATACGCTCGAAGCACGACTCGCTCCATGCCTCGCCTGCCACGGCGCCAAAGGACAATCCGCCATTCCCGAGGTGTCCTCGCTCGGGGGGCAGCCGGCTTTCTACCTCACGATCCAACTGATGATGTTCCGGGAAAAGCTCCGCCTCGTCGAACCAATGACCCAGATGATGCAAGGATTAAGCGACGACGATTTGCGCGGCATGGCGGAATACCTTGCGAAGCTGCCGCCGCCTGAACCGGACGGCGGTTCCGCCGATCCCGCGCGCACGGATCGGGCGCGCGCGGTGATCGAGCAGAACCATTGTAACTTCTGCCATACCCGGAACTATTCCGGTGAACAGAACGTTCCACGCCTGGCCGGCCAGCGCGAGGACTACCTCGTCAAAGCCTTGCGGGAATTTAAGAACAACACGCGCCGGGGCTATGATGCCTCGATGGCGGACGTGCTTTACCCGATCAGCGACGAGCAGATCCTCGATCTGGCCTATTTTCTGGCGCGTCTCCGCTGATGAAATGCCCCATGAATTCTTCGGACCACGACATTATTTTTCTGATGAAGCCGTACAGATCAGCTAGGTGGAAGACGTTCTCTACCGTTCGCTGTGAAAATAATTACAACTTTTGCATAGGGCGACTTTCAGAGTACTGTCAATGAAACCGCGACCGTGGGGAGTCGGATCGTCGATTTAGGGTTCCACGGCCGCGCGCGCGGACGATCTCGCGGTCGTTTTGTCATCTTGACACCCGTCATGGCTCTGCGGTATTCGACGCCAGGTTGAGACCAACGGTTGTTAGAGGCTAGTTGTTTGCTCCCGTCAAGTAAGATCGGAGAACCCTATGGGTGATCAATATCCGACTATCAAAGTGGCTGCGGTCCAAGTGGCATCGGTTTTTCTCGACCGGGAGGGTTCCACAGACAAGGCGTGTTCTATGATTCGTGAAGCCGGCCGGAACGGCGCTCGCGTGATCGGCTTTCCCGAAGGTTTTATTCCGGCGCACCCGGTGTGGTACCACCACCATTCGGCGACCGGTGCCATCGCGAATAAACTCAGTGTCGAGCTTTTCAAGAACGCCGTGGAAATACCCGGGCCGCAAACCGAAGCGCTGTGCACGGCGGCACGCGACGCCAATGCCTACGTCGTCATGGGCGTGTGCGAGAAGCTACCACGCACCCTCGGCACCATGTTCAACACTCAGGTTTATATTGGCCCGGACGGGAAGGTCATCGGCAAGCACCAGAAAATCATGCCCACGGTGGGGGAGCGCCTGGTGCACATGGGCGGGTTCGGCGATAGCTTCGGCGCGTTTCAAAGCGAATTCGGACCGCTGAGCGGGCTCATCTGCGGGGAGAACTCGAATCCGCTCGCGGTGTTCGCGCTCACGGCGGAAGGCACGCGCATCCACGTGATGAGCTGGCCGAATCATTTTCCGACGAGCGGCGATCCGATGCGCCACCGGGTTGCGATAGACTCGCAAGCGTTCGCCTAGATGAGCAAGGCATTCGTGATTTCCGCCTGCGGGACGGTGGATGAGCCTATGGTCCACATGATCGAGGCCAGCCCGGAACACGAGAAATTTCTGCGCAACCCGGACTGCTGCGGCGGGAGCATGATCGTTGCCCCCGACAGCCGCATCATTGCAGGTCCGATGGGCGCCGAAGAGGGCATTCTCTACGCGGAGTGCAATCTTGAAATCGCCATCCGCATGAAGCTCAGGCACGATTTCGCGGGCCACTATAACCGTCCGGATATCTTTCAGCTCCACGTAAACCGCGTCGCGCCGCGCATCTACACAGTTTGTGAAGCCACCGAGCGTCCACAGGTAGAGCAAAAGCAGGAAGCGTATCCGGAGCTCCCGAGCATACCAACCGCTTTGTCTAAATCGAAAACGCCGTAAGCGAGAGATCCACGGGTTTATTGATCTTCGCTCCACGCAGGCCGTATATAAAAAGTAGGGCCTGCGGAGTTTAAGTTGAAATGGCGCGGTGCCGCGTTACCAGGCCGTTTGCTCGTAGGTGAAATCATTGCCGCGAGCGACGTGTATGGATTGCGAATCGCGATAGAGCCTTCGTAAGAAAGGAGTCAATCGTGACTAAATGGATTTTCGAGCCGGGACACACGGCGGCGGAGTTTTGCGCGCGTCACATGATGGTGACCTATGTTCGCGGGCACTTCAAAAACGTTCGCGGGGTGCTTTTTTTCGATCCTGCAAGCCCCCTCGCGTCTTCAGTCGAAGTCACCATCGATGCGGCCGGGGTCTGGACAGGGGAACCGGACCGCGATGATCATCTTCGAAGCGCGGACTTTCTCGACGTCCAGAATCACCCCAAAATTACTTTCAAGGGGGATCACGTCGAGCTGATCGGAGAGAACGATGTCAATCTCACCGGAGATTTGGCGATTCGAGGAATCACTCGCGCAGTGACGCTGCGCGTTCGTTACTTGGGTCAATGGCAAACGCCGTGGTGGGAAAACGGCATCGACGGGGGTCCCAAGACCAGGGCCGGTTTTGTGGCTACGACGACGATTAACCGTCTCGACTTCGGCGTAAGCTGGAACGCGCCTTTAGAAAAAGACGGGGTTGTCGTCGGCAATACGATCGAAATCACGATCGATGCTGAAGCGATCTTGGAAGGCCCGTGACGGCGACCCACCTTTTCCATGTTTGCTCACACCGACTGTCTGGAACATCAGACTAGCGCGGACTATTCACGTATGGAAGCGATCGAGAGGCGAGCCCTCCAGAGCGAGGCAATGGGCCTCTGCCTTGGAGCGGCCTGCAAGAACTGGTTTGTGGTGCGAACGCCTTAGAAAGAGGCAAGCGCCGAGCCAAGCACCAAACAAGGTATTGAAGCTGTTCGTCTTGGTGCCTCGCTCTTCCAGCCTCACCTCTCGATCGACACAGTCGGCTGAGGGTTAATTGCCGCTGACCCAATCGACATTCCCGAACACTTCCGCCAGCCGCCGCAGAACGGGTTCCGTCAGCGGCGGCCGAGTGATCGCTTCAACGTTAGCCTTGAGGTGGTCAAGATTCCCCGTCCCCGTCAAAACGACATGCACACCAGGCTCGTGACGACAGAACCGATAGGCGGCTTCCGGGACTGACGTCGCTCCGCTCTCCTTAATGACAAAATCGAGCGGATCATCGGAATTTAATGACCGAGCGGCGACAACGCCTTTCTTGAGCAAATCCGCGCAAATTGTTTTCAATAGCGCCGGCTGACTCAATCCTCTCCGCACCGCGTACATATTGATGACCCCGACGCCCTGCTTTTGAGTAGCGCGAAAGACTTCTTTCCGAGCACAGGGATTCAACAGATTGAACCCGATCATGATCACATCCCAATCGGCGTCCTCAAGAGCTTGTCGCAAGACCGTGTGCGTCGGATCGTTGGGAAACCGTTCTGTTATGCCGACAGCACGGATTTTCCCCTGCTGACGCATCTGCACAAGGAAAGGCAACAGCCGTTCTTTGACGTAATTGTATTCCCCGGGGTACACGCCATGAACATGGTAAACGTCGAGATAGTCAGTACCGAGCCGTTTTAGGCTCTCTTCAAGGCTTTTCCTGACATCCGCTCCAGGGTCAGGGTGATCCAGGGGAGGAATCGTCTTCTTGGTTGAAAGAACCAGCCGGTCGCGGGGCACACCCGCTATCGCCGCGCCGACGATAGGCTCGGTCCCATACCATTCAGCCGTGTCAAGAAAATTAACGCCGAGATCTATCGCCTGGCGTACCACGGCCACGGCTTCCGTCGCGCTTTTGTGCTGCCTCAGACCGAGCCGGCTCGGACCGCCGCACCCCAAACCGGCGACGCTTACTCTCAAACCGGTTCGCCCAAGAATCGTGTAATCCATCAGTGGTTCCTCGCTGCTCCCGACCGTAGCGTATGCATACACCCATTTGCGAAAAACGGCTCTCAAATTACGACAACTTTGTGGAGAGCGTCAAGGAAAACAGGATCGCGGGATTCTGTCGGGGTGCCCAGCGGCTGGAAAAAAGTCCAGGATGAGGTAGATTGACGCGGAGCCGAGATGTTCAGGCGAAATTGCATGCTTCGCTTGTTAAAGTGTGTTCGGAATTACGACCTCAAGTTTCCCAATGCTTGATCACAGCTGTCCCGGCATTTAGCGGACACGGCTTCACCGTCGCAGGAAACCAGATCGAATTTGCGGACGGCTCCCGCAGCGCCGCTGCAAGTGCTACAAATGACAAGGCAGGTCAGTCCTTATGACAGAGGGTTTGAGCGAAAAAAAACGATACTACTTTTATCGCGATCAGCTTGTAGCCCTAGCAGTAGCCTTCGCGATAACCTCGGTCGGCATATTCATTCTCGGGATAATCACCGGAAGACACATCGAACAAAAAATGAGGGCCGACTACGCAGCGGCAGTGGCGAAGATCCCGCTCAAGCCGCCGCCCGCCGAGCTCGATTCCGCGCGCGAAGCACGGACCGTCGAAGTTCCTGCCGCCGAAAATCGCTCCCCCGAACCGGTCCCATTACCGTCTTCTGATAAGGGACCGCCAAAGGAACGTAAGGCACGGGAGAGAATCGCCAAGGCTGAGAACACGCAGACGACGGCGCCGCTAGAGGTCGTTGCTAAGAGCGCGCCCCTGCCGCCGGCAGCAAAATCTGCTGATGAAGCCGCGTCATCTCCAGCGGCCCAAGAGAAGCGTCAGATTGCGCAGCCCGCCAAGAAAGAATCGTCGGATCGGGTATGGACGGTGCAAGTCAAATCATCTCCGGATAAAAAGTATGCCGATGGTTGGGCGGATCGGCTAAAGACCAAAGGCTATGATGCTTTTGTCGTCGATGCGGATGTCAAAGGACAGACCTGGTACCGCGTTCGTGTGGGCCATTTCGCTGCGCGACAGGAGGCGGAGGCCTTGCGTAGCACTTTGGAATCGAAAGAGGGACTTAGCGGCTCGTTCCTCGCAATCCACAAATCGGCCGATCGCGTGTCAGCGGAGTAATTCGCAGCGTCCCGGTCGCGGCGCATTGTGGAGCTACTTTTGGTCTTGACCTCCGTGCCTCGACTCGAATAGTTTAAACGCCGGCACACTCTCGGGTTGCTCGCAGCGATTACATCTTCGATCTATCCGCAGTTGACTCGGTCATTGCGAGCGGGGACTGTTTCGACGGACAACCAAACCTCGGCGCTGCACGCATACGTCTACGCGTGCACACCGATCCTTTAAGGAGCACGCTCATGGAATCGAGTTCAATCCATGTTCTCCTCATCGTAGAAGCCATCAAACGGAACGCACGCATCATCGTGATGGCCTGTGTCCTTGCGGCGATCTCGGCGCTTTCGCCAGCGGTGGCAAGGGGCCAGGAGCGGCTCAAGGTCATCTACAGCCAGCTCACCGTGACGAACTCCGTAACATGGTTCGCCCGTGAGGCTGGCCTCTTCGAGCGCCACGGTCTGATGGTCGATCTGGTTTATGTGGACTCGACCCCGTCGGTGCAGGCGCTCACAGCAGGGCATGCGCCCTTCGCCACGATGTCCGGTGGATTAGCCGTCGGGCCTTATCTGAACGGCCTGGACTTGGTCATGCTTGCCGGCTGGTGCAATTTAAATTCTTATCAGCTTATCACCCGTCCCGAAATCCGCCGCCCAGAAGATCTGCGCAACAAGGTGATCGGCATTGGCCGCTTCGGCGCCGCGGCCGACTGGGGTCTTCGCTTGATTCTTCGCAAGCTCGGCATCAACGAGACCAAAGACGTCCAGATCGTTCAGGCGGGCGGCGGCGGTCCGGCCACTCGCCTCGCCGCCATGGAGGCAAAAAAACTCGATGCTACGGTGCTCGATTCTCCACAGACCGTGCAAGCCCGGCGTTTAGGGTTTCGCACTCTGGCCGACGGCGTGGAATTGGGCATTCCCTTTCTGCAGGGCGGACTGGTGACCCGACAGGCTTACATCCGCGCGCATGAGGACACCGTCCGGCGCATCGTCAACGCCGTCGTGGAGGCCATTCACTATGCCAAGACGAATCGGGAAGCGGCGCTCAAGATTATGCAGAAGTACCTGCGGATTCAGGATCGCGATGCGCTGGAAGACGCCTATGAGTCCTTCGTCATCAAGCAGTTTCCCCGGGCTCCTTACGTCTCGCCCGCTGCTGTGCAGACCATATTTGATCTCGCGGCCGCGCGCGACCCGCGTGCCAAGACTGCCGATCCCCAGGGGTTCATCGACACCCGCTTTGTCCGGGAGATCGAGCAGAGCGGAGCGATCGATCAGTTGTATGCGCAGCCACGCTAATGGAAACCGCCCAATCGCGCCGGCGCTTTTTCTCCCGTTTACGGCTGGGGCAGCGGCTGCGGCTTTTCTGGATGGTCATGGCGCGCCCGCGCAAATGGTGGAGAGCCATAAGGGTCACTGACTTCATCTAGCACGTCGTCGCCGGACGGAGCCGAAAGGTACCTGGCCAGTTCGCTGCGCACAAAAGCGGCATGGCGATGCAAGTGGTAAAAAACTGAGCTGTCGAAGGCGAATGCCTCTAGCGCGCCGGGGTTACGCCATAGCAACGGGAGAAA